>NZ_CP045480.1:8071365-8391593 GCF_009429145.1 Amycolatopsis sp. YIM 10
CCCGCTGCTGGTGGTCGCCTGCGGCAAGGACAAGCTGGTCAGCGCCGCGTCGGGCAAGCAGCTGCACAGCCTGGTGCCGCACAGCAGGCTGCTGGTGCGCGACGACTGGGGCCACTGCCCGCAGCTGGACGACCCGCCCGCCATCGCGGAGCTGATCACCTACTTCGCCGCGAGCGCTGCGCACGGCAAGCAGCGCCGGGTGGCCGGGTCCGTCGCGTCCGAAGTCGACACCGAGGCATCGGCCTGAGCGCCAGGCCCGCGCCGGTGAAACTCGAATCCGACGTACCGGACAACGCCCGGCGCAACTGAATCGAGTCGTCTGACCAGACTCGCCGCGCGATGCTGCCCAGCGCCCGCCCAGCGGGTACGGTGCCGCTTGGCCCGTGATCCGGGCCAGGAGCGCAAGCACGAGCACGGGAGCGGACCATGACCGTCGGCCAGAGCGGTTCCGGCAACGGAATCTTCCGGCGCAAGCCCATCGACCAGATCGAACCGGTGGCCGAGAGCGAGGGACTGCAGCGCACTCTCGGCCTGCGTCAGCTGACCGCGATCGGGGTCGGCGGCATCATCGGCGCCGGCATCTTCTCACTGGCCGGCGCGGTGGCGAACGAGACAGCGGGCCCGGCCGTGCTGATCTCCTTCCTGATCGCCGGCATCGCCAGCGCGGCCGCGGCGTTCTCCTACGCCGAGTTCGCCGGGCTGATCCCGCGGGCGGGCTCGGCCTACACCTACGGTTACGCGGTGCTCGGCGAGATCACCGGCTGGTTCATCGGCTGGGACCTGCTGCTGGAGTACACCGCGATCGTGGCGGTGGTGGCGATCGGCATCAGCGGTTACTTCAACGACCTGCTGGGCTTCCTGAACATCTCGCTGCCGGAGTGGATGCTCGGCGCGCCGGGCACCGAACCGGACGGTGTCGCGTCCGGCACCTACAAGGTCAACCTGTTCGCCGTGCTGCTGTGCCTGCTGATCGCGTTCATCCTCAACCAGGGCATGAAGAACGCGGCCCGGTTCGAGACGCTGCTGGTCTACCTCAAGGTCGGCGTGGTGCTGCTGGTGATCGTGGTCGGCGCGTTCCACATCAACACCGACAACTACAACCCGTTCGCCCCGTTCGGCTGGGCTGGCGCGTTCACCGGTGCGGCGACGGTGTTCTTCGCGGTGTTCGGCTACGACGCCATGTCCACCGCGGCCGAGGAGTCGAAGGACTCCCAGAAGCACATGCCGAAGGCGATCATCTACTCGCTGGCCATCTCGATGGTGCTCTACGTATTGGCGTGCCTGGTGCTGACCGGGATGGTGAACTTCAAGGACATCGACAGCGAGGCCGCGTTCTCCAGCGCCTTCGCCGGGATCGGGATGAAGTGGCTGGGCGCGATCATCGCCGCGGGCGCCATTCTCGGCATCCTGACCGTGTTGTTCACCTTCATGATGGGCGCGGCGCGCGTCGGCTTCTCGATGAGCCGCGACGGCCTGCTGCCGAAGTGGTTCGCCAAGACGCACCCGGTGAAGAAGGTGCCGAGCCGGATCACCTGGGTGCTGGGCGCGGCTTCGGCGCTGATCGCCGGGTTCCTGCCGATCGCCGAGGCGGCCGAGCTGACCAACATCGGCATCCTGCTGGCCTTCGTGGTGGTCTGCATCGCGGTGGTCGTGCTGCGGTACAAGCGCCCCGACCTGCCGCGCGGCTTCAAGACCCCGGGCATGCCGGTGGTGCCGATCATCGGCGTGGTCTTCTCGATCTGGCTGATCACCTTCCTGCAGCCGGAAACCTGGCTGCGCTTCGCCATGTGGTTCGCCATCGGCCTGGTGATCTACTTCGCCTACAGCCGGCGCAACTC
Organism: Amycolatopsis sp. YIM 10; assembly: GCF_009429145.1. Taxonomy (GTDB): domain Bacteria; phylum Actinomycetota; class Actinomycetes; order Mycobacteriales; family Pseudonocardiaceae; genus Amycolatopsis. Next base: position 8,073,204 of record NZ_CP045480.1, read on the forward strand.
GGTGCTGGGCAAGGAGAACGCGGAGAAGTAGGTCAGTCCTTCCTGCGGAACATCCACCGCTGCGCCTTTCCGGCGGCGTCCCGGAGTTCGTCGTCCAGGGTTTCGACGATCTCGGCGGCCGGGGCGGACCTGCTCAGCGAGTAGGTCTGCCCCGCCCACAGCGAAAGCGCCTCGGGGTCACCGGCCTTGGCCGCCGCCGCGCGGATCGGCTTGGTCAGGCCGTTCACCTCCGGATAGGCGGCCGGGGCCGGGCCGGAATGCTCCAGCAGGAACCGGTTGACCAGCCCGCGCGCGGGCCGTCCGCTGAACGCGCGGGTGAACGCGGTCCGGCGGCCGCCTTCGGCCAGCGCCTGCCGGTAGGTCTGGTTGGTGCCGGCTTCGTCGGCCCGCAGGAAGGCCGTGCCGAGCTGGGCGGCCACCGCGCCCGCGGTGAGCACGGCGGCGACGTCCGCGCCGTGCACCAGGCCGCCGGTGGCGATCAGCGGCAGGTCCACTTCGGCCGCCACGAGCCGTAGCGCGGCGAGCAGGCCGTAGGTCTCGCCACCCGCGGCCTCGGTTTCCTCGTCGGTGAACAAACCGCGATGCGCCCCGGCTTCGAAACCCTGGACGCACAAGGCATCCGCGCCGACTTCGGCGGCCAGCCGGGCCTCGGCGGGATTGGTCACCGTGACCACCACACGGCTGCCCGCGGCGTGCAACCGCTCGACGTCTTTTGCCGACGGCCTGCCGAAGGTGAACGAAACCAGCGGGATCCGCTGTGCAACCACCAGGTCCAGCTTGGCCGGGTAGTGGTCGTCGTTCCAGTCCGGCACGCCCGGCTCGACGCCGTAGCGCTGGGCTTCGGCGAGCAGGCGCAGCTGGTAGTTCGCGAGATCGTGGCCACCGCGCTCACCCGGCACGAACAGGTTGACGCCGAACGGCTTGCCGGTCAGCTCCCTGGTGCGTGCGATCTGCTCGCCCAGCGCCTCCGCGGTCAGGTAACCACCGGCGAGGAACCCGGACGCCCCGGCCCGGTTCGCGGCGGCGACGAGTTCCGGCGTCGACGGCCCACCCGCCATCGGCGCGACCAGCACGGGCACTCGGAGTTCGGTGATCATGCGCTCGAGCGTACCCAGCACGGCGGTCACCTTCAGCGTTGTGTGGGAGGGTCCACGGGTGGCACTCATCCCGATCGACCGGTTCGCCCGGCGCTGCCGCCTCAGTGAGCACCGGCTGCGGCGCTACGAAGACCTCGACCTGCTCACCCCGCCGGAGGCCGGGCCGTGCTACCGGCCGGAACAGGCGCGGGACGCCTTGGTCATCACCCTGCTGCAGCGGCTGGACGTGCCGTTGCCGGACATCGCGAAGGTGCTCGACGGAGATCTCGCCGGGCCGTTGCTCGCCCTGCGCGAGCGGCTCGAAAACGAGGTGCGGCCCCAGCAGATCCTGATGCGGTCGACCGAAAAGCTGCTCGCGCGCGGACTCCCCCGCCCGGAGATCACGCTGGACCGGGTACCCGAGCGACGGCTGCGGGTGGTCCGGGCGAGCGCCGATCCCGACAACCTCGGCGGGGCGTTCGCCGCTTGCGCGACACGGCTCGCCGCCGCCTTCGAACGTGAGGGGGTGCCGTGGCGTCCACCGCTGCTGGGGCTGTACCCGCTGGACCTGGCGGCTGAGCCGTTGTCGATCGCCGCCGCCATCGAGGCCGACGAGGAACCGCCGACCACCGAAGCGGCGTCGCTGCTCGCCGGGACGGAGGCCACGGTCGAGCACATCGGCCCGTACGAAGACCTTGTGCTGACCTACCACGCCTTGCTGACCTGGGTCCAGGACAACGGGTACGAGCCGTCGGGCCCGGTGGTGGAGACCTATCTGACCGATCCGGACAAAACCGCGCCGGAGGAACTGGTCACCAGGATCGGCGTCATCGTCCAGGAAGGCTGAGTCCGGCCAACGGGGAGAACAACGTCAACGCGAGTTCGTCGATGCCGGTGTCGGCATAGGCGGCCAGTGCCCGCCCGAGCGTGTCCGGGGTGGCGATCAGCGCGCGGTCGGCGAGTTCGGCGCCCGGCGCGAGCACCTCGGTCGTTTCCGGGGTGAAGCCGCGGAAAGCCGGTCGCACCAAGGAAAGTGCGTCTTCCACGCGGTCGGCGACGGCGGCCAGTGCGAACGCGGTGATCCGGAAGTCCCCTTGGCGCAAAGCTTTGACGCGGCGGACCGTCGATGCCAGGTAGTCGCGGGAAGCACCGGCGCTCAGTGAGACACCGTCCGCGCACCGGGCAGCCGTCTCCAGCATCCGGGGGCGCACGGCGAGCAGGTCGACCGGCGCGCGGACCGGGCCGTGCGCGAGCCGGAACCCGTCGAACCGGTGTCCCGCATGGGTTCCGGTCAGTCGCTCGCCGTTCAGCAGTGCCCGCAACGCGGTGACGAACTCCCCCATCACGCGGGCCCCGCCGCGGTGGTCCCCGCCCAGCCGCCCGATCAGTTTCGGCTCACCGAGGCCGACCTGGGCTCGAACCCGGCCGGGCCCGAGCCGCGCGAGCGAAGCCAGTTCCATCGCCAGTACCCCGGGATGCCGACCGGCCGGACCGGGGCCGACCACTCCGACGTCGATCCGCTCGGTGCGGGCGAGACCCGCCGCCGCGGGCACCACACTGTCGCCGAAGCCGGCGTGCTCGGCCAGCCACACCCCGTCGAACCCGGCGCTTTCCGCCGCCTCGACCGGTTCGGGGCCGACCGGGGTGAACCCGGTCAGGCACAGGCTCACTCGCATCGCGCCACCGGTGACTCCAGCATGACCAGGGACAACCGTATCGCCATATTGAACCAAGCCACACCCGTTCGGCGGTAACACCAGCCCGATTTACCCCGTATTGGTCTAGACCTCTATCCCGATCCGGTGGGAGAATCCGAGTACAGGAGGCCCATGGTGAAAACCGGTGGAAGATCCCGCGTGCGGATGCGGCTGGCCCGGGCGCTCGCCGCACTGACCATCGCCGGCGGCTCGTTCGCCGCGCTGCAGCCCGCCGCCGCCAGCCCGGCCCCGGCCGCCGAGCCGCTGACCAGCCTGGTGCCGGTCCCGGTTTCGGTGCAGCCCGCCGCCGGGGTGACCCACACGCTGGCGGAGAGCACCAAGATCTACGCCGCCTCGGCTTCGGTCGGCGACTACCTGGCCGGCGTGCTGCGCCGGTCGACCGGCTACGCGCTGCCGGTGCAGACCGCACCGGCCACCCCGCCCGCCGACGGCATCTCGCTGCTGCTGTCCGGCGCGCCGGGCAGCGTCGGTGACCAGGGTTACCAGCTGACCGTGTCGGCGCAGAACGTGGTGCTGCGGGCGAACACCGCGGCCGGCCTGTTCAGCGGGGTGCAGACGCTGCGCCAGCTGTTCCCGGCCGCGATCGAGAGCCCGACCGTGCAGTCCGGCCCGTGGACCCTGCCCGGCGCCACCATCACCGACCACCCGCGCTTCGCCTACCGCAGCGCGATGCTGGACGTGGCCAGGCACTTCCACCCGGTCGACGCGGTGAAGAAGTACATCGACCAGCTGGCCCTGTACAAGATCAACTACTTCCACCTGCACCTGGCCGACGACCAGGGCTGGCGGATCATGATCGACAGCTGGCCGAAGCTGGCCACCTACGGCGGCAGCACGCAGGTCGGCGGCGGCCCCGGCGGGTACTACACAAAGGCGCAGTACAGCGAGATCGTCGCGTACGCGGCTTCGCGGCACATCACCGTGGTCCCCGAGATCGACATGCCCGGCCACACCAACGCGGCACTGGCCTCCTACGCCGAACTGAACTGCAACGGTGTCGCGCCGCCGCTGCGGACCGACATCGAGGTCGGCTACAGCTCGCTGTGCATCTCGAAGGACATCACCTACCAGTTCGTGGCCGACGTGATCCGCGAGATCTCCGCGCTGACCCCCGGCCCGTACTTCCACATCGGCGGCGACGAGGCGCACGCGACCTCGGACGCGGACTACCAGACCTTCATGACGAAGGTGCTGCCGCTGGTGGCGCAGAACGGCAAGACCGTGCAGGGCTGGCACGACATCGCGAAGGTGCAGCTGCCGGGTACCGCGGTCCCGCAGTTCTGGGGCACCACCACCGCCGACCAGGGCGTGGTGAACGCGGTGGCGCGGGGCAGCAAGGTGCTGATGTCCCCGGCGAACAAGGCCTACCTGGACATGAAGTACAACTCGTCCACCCCGCTCGGGCTGAGCTGGGCCGGGTTCATCGAGGTGCAGACGGCCTACGAATGGAACCCCGGCGCCTACCTCAACGGCGTGCCCGAATCGGCGGTGCTGGGCGTGGAGTCTCCACTGTGGACGGAGACGATCGTGACCAGCGCGCACATCGAGTACATGGCGTTTCCGCGGCTGGCCGCGCACGCCGAACTCGGCTGGTCGCCGTGGTCCACGCACAATTGGAACCAGTTCCGCACCCGGCTCGGCGCCCATGGCCCGCGCTGGACGGCGGCGGGCATCAACTTCTACAAGTCCTCGCAGATCCCGTGGGACACCGGCGGCAATCCGGGCGTGTGCAGCCAGCCCGCCTGGAACTCGGCAACGGTGTACACCGGCGGGAACGTGGTGTCGCACAACGGCACCAAGTGGACCGCGAAGTGGTGGACGCAGGGCGAGGAGCCCGGCACCACCGGCGAATGGGGCGTCTGGCGCGACGACGGCCCCTGCTGATCCCGTGACGCTCTGGTGCCGTGAAGATGGCTTTCACGGCACCAGGGCGTTCTCCACCCACTCGGCCACTCCGAACACCCGGGCATCATCGGTCCCGAGAACCTGCATCCCGGCGGGCAGTCCACCCCGCACCGGCATCGGCAGGCTCAGTGCCGGGAATCCGGTCAGGTTCGCCAGGCGGTTGTAGCGCAGCAACGGTTCGCGCACGGACTCGTCACCGATGGGCGTGGCCCGCATCGGCACCGCAGGCAGCACCACACCGTCCATTTCGGACAGAACCCGCTCGACAGCGTCGGTGAGCGGCCGCACCCGTTCCCGCGCCAGGACGTAACGCCATCCCGGCACCTCCGCGGCCGCCCGCAACCGGTCCCGCACATCCGGTTGGTACCGCTCGGAAAGCAACTCCGCGTGCACCGCGGCGGCCTCCGGGCCCTGCAGGTCCACCGCGGTCCGGTTGATCTCGTCCCAGTCGAAGTCGACCCGCGTCAACCGCGCGCCCGCCGCCTCCAGCACCCCGAGGCACTCGTCGAAAGCCGCCGTCACCGCGGGCGAAGCGTCCACCTCGACCACCCCGAGGCGCGGCGATCCGGTCAAGGCGGGCAACGAAACCCGCCCCAGCACTTCGACGGCATACCGCGCGTCGGCCACCGAACCGGTGAACACGCCCACGTGATCCAGCGACCGCGAAAGCGGGAACACCCCGTCCGCGGGCAGCAGACCGCGACTCGGCTTCGCCCCCACCACACCGCACAACGAGGCCGGGACCCGCACCGAGCCCGCCGTGTCCGTGCCCAGCGCCAACCCGGCGATTCCAGCCGCGACCGCCGCCGCCGAGCCGGAACTCGAACCGCCCGCGATGCGCGAAGGATCGTGAGGATTCCGGCACGGTCCCGCCCGGTTGGCCGTACCCGTGCAGCCGTAGGCGAATTCGTGGCTGTGCGTCAGCCCGAAGACCACCCCGCCCGCCGCCCTGACCCTGGCCACGATCTCCGCGTCCGCGGCCCCGATCCGGTCGGCGAACACCTCGGAGCCGCACCGGAACGGCAGCCCGCCGACCTCGATGATCTCCTTGACCAGCACCGGAATCCCGGCGAGCGGGCCGTCGGCACGAGCGGTGGCCGAACGGTCCACGTGCACGACCGCGTTCAGCGAAGCCCGTGCCTCCGCCCGCGCCAGCGCACCTTCGAGCAGTTCGACCGGGTCCACCTCGCCGTCGCGCACCGAGCGCGCCAGCGCCTCCAGGCCGGGCACGGCCCTACTTCTTGCCCTTGCCCTTGTCCGAAGCGTCCTCAGTGGACAGTGCGGCGACGAAGGCCTCCTGCGGGACCTCCACCCGGCCGACCGTCTTCATCCGCTTCTTGCCTTCCTTCTGCTTCTCCAGCAGCTTCCGCTTCCGCGAGATGTCCCCGCCGTAGCACTTGGCCAGCACGTCCTTGCGGATGGCGCGAATGGTCTCGCGGGCGATGATCCGCGAGCCGATGGCCGCCTGGATCGGCACCTCGAACTGCTGGCGCGGGATCAGCTCGCGCAGTCGCGTGGCCATCCGGTTGCCGTAGGAGTACGCGGCGTCCTTGTGCACGATCGCGGAGAACGCGTCGACCGTCTCGCCCTGCAGCATGATGTCGACCTTGACCAGCTCGGAGGCCTGCTCCCCGGCCTCCTCGTAGTCGAGCGAGGCGTAGCCGCGGGTGCGCGACTTCAGCGAGTCGAAGAAGTCGAAGATGATCTCCGCCAGCGGCAAGTTGTACCGCAGCTCCACCCGTTCCTCGGACAGGTAGTCCATGCCAAGCAGCTGCCCGCGCTTGCTCTGGCACAGCTCCATGATCGCGCCGATGAACTCCGACGGCGCGATCACCGTGACCTTGCTCAGCGGCTCGTGCACCTCGGCGATCTTCATCCCGGTCGGCCAGTCCGACGGATTGGTCACCGTCACCTCGCTGCCGTCGTCGAGATAGACCTGGTAGACCACGTTCGGCGCGGTGGAGATCAGGTCGAGGCCGAACTCGCGCTCCAGCCGGTCGCGGGTGATCTCCAGGTGCAGCAGGCCGAGGAAGCCGCAGCGGAAGCCGAAGCCCAGCGCCACCGAGGTCTCCGGCACGTAGGTCAGCGCGGCGTCGTTGAGCTGGAGCTTCTCCAGCGCCTCGCGCAGCACCGGGTAGTCCGAACCGTCCACCGGGTACAGCCCGGAGTAGACCATCGGCTTCGGCTCGCGGTACCCGGCCAGCGGCTCCTCGGCGCCCTTGCGCTCCGAGGTCACGGTGTCCCCGACCTTGGACTGGCGGACGTCCTTCACGCCGGTGATCAGGTAGCCCACCTCACCGACCCCGAGTCCGGCGCTGGCCTTCGGCTCCGGCGAGATGATGCCGACCTCGAGCAGTTCGTGGGTGGCGCCGGTGGACATCATCTTGATCCGCTGGCGCGGGGTGATCTTGCCGTCGACCACGCGGATGTAGGTGACCACGCCGCGGTAGGTGTCGTAGACCGAGTCGAAGATCATCGCGCGCGGCGGGGCGTCGGCGGCACCGACCGGCGGCGGGACCTGCCGGACCGCCTCGTCGAGCAGCTCGGTCACGCCCTGCCCGGTCTTCGCCGAAACCCGCAGCACGTCCGACGGCTCGCAGCCGATGATGTGCGCCAGCTCGGCGGCGTACTTGTCCGGCTCGGCGGCGGGCAGGTCGATCTTGTTCAGCACCGGGATGATGTGGAGGTTCTTCTCCAGCGCCAGGTACAGGTTGGCCAGCGTCTGCGCCTCGATCCCCTGCGCGGCGTCGACCAGCAGGATCGCGCCCTCGCAGGCCTCCAGCGCGCGCGAGACCTCGTAGGTGAAGTCGACGTGGCCGGGGGTGTCGATCAGGTGCAGCACGTGGTCCTGCCCGTCGACCTTCCACGGCAGGCGCACGTTCTGCGCCTTGATGGTGATGCCGCGTTCCCGCTCGATGTCCATCCGGTCGAGGTACTGCGCGCGCATCGCCCGCTCCTCGACCACGCCGGTGAGCTGCAGCATCCGGTCGGCCAGGGTGGACTTCCCGTGGTCGATGTGCGCGATGATGCAGAAGTTGCGGATCAACTCCGGCGGCGTGAAGGTGGTGTCGGCGAACGTCACAGTGGCTGGTCCTCGGCGAAAGTCGGGATTCGGCACTCCTATCGTCCCATGAGGGGTCACCGACCCGGTTGACCAGTGCTCATCTCCGGGCGATCCCCGATGCGACCGGCTGCGCTCCGTGTTGACATCGAAGTATGAGTACTTCCCTCGAACAAGTGCTGGACCGGGCCTTCGGTCACCCGCGTGGGCTGCTCGGGCGCCTCGGCGGCTGGCTGATGGCGGCGGGCAACGCGGCCACCGAACGCCACGTCGTCGACGTGGCGCGGCTCACCCAGGGTGAGACCGTGCTGGTCCTCGGGCCGGGACCGGGCGTCGGCGTGCTCGCCGCCGCGGACCGGGCCGGCCGGGTGATCGGCGTCGATCCGTCCGCCGAAATGCTGGAGTTGTGCGCCGAGCGCTGCGAAGGCGCGTCGAACGTGGAACTGCACCTCGGCTCCGCCGCGGAGACCGGTCTCGACGACAACTCGGCCGACGTGGTGATCTCGGTGAACAACGTGCAGCTGTGGCCCGACCGCGCGGCCGGGCTCGCCGAACTGCGCCGGGTGCTCCGGCCCGGCGGCAAGCTCGTGCTGTCCGCCCACGAGAAGTGGCTTCCCGTGAGCAGGCACGAACTCGCCGCCGAAGTGTCCGAAGCCGGGTTCACCGATCTCCAGACCTGGGTCTGGGACCCGCCGGGCCCGATGGCCGCGCGGGCGGCGCAGCTACGGGCGATCAGCGTCGACTGATCAGGAACCCTTTGCGACGTTCTGCTTGGCTTCCTCGTAGTTCTCGTCCGCGTTCGCCTCTTCCTTGGCGACCTCGTACAGGCCGACCCGGCCGAAGTTGCCGGGGCTGATGGTGTCGGAGAACCCGTCGCGGACCCGCTTGGCCATCAGGCTGTCGGCGCCGTCGGCGACGTGCTTGAGCCCGCCGGGCAGCTTGCTGGTGACCGCGTCCTTCCAGCCGTCCACCGCGCCTTCCACCTGGCGCAGCGCCTTGCCGTTGCGGCCGGCGGTCTTGCCGAGGGTCTTGGCCGTGTCGCCGAACCGCTTGGCCAGCTTGCCCAGCGCCTGCACCGCGCCGCGGAGCTTGCTGAACTTGTTGAGGATGGTCGCCAGCTTCATCAGCAGCTTGGAGATCTTGCCGGCGATCTTGCCCGCGGTGGCCGCACCACGGGCCACGGCCCAGCCGGTGAAGGCGGCGATCGAGCCACCGAGCGTGCACCAGCTGGTGGCCAGCGCGGCCGCGGCCGCCAGCACGATCTCGGCCACCACCTCGGCGATGATGTCGCGGATGATGCCGCGCACGGTGGCGACCAGCTGCCCGGAGCCGCGCAGGCCCTCGGACACCGCGGCCGAAGCGGCGTCGAGCGACTTGATCTGCTCGACGATCTGCCGGCCGGTCTCGCGGTACTTGACCGAGGCCTCGCCCTCCCAGCCCGCGGTCTCGGACTCGATCGCCTTGTTGTAGTCGTCGGCGATCTGGCCGACCTCCTTGCGGATCTGCTCACCCCAGACCGCGGCGATCTCGTTGATCTTGCCCGGATCGCCCGCCAGGTCGTCGAGCGGTTCCTTGAGGAAGTCCAGGTGCTCGATCAGCCAGCCGATGCCGGCGCTGAGCAGACCGCCCAGCGGGTTGGCGATGAAGCCGAGCGTGTCGAGGCCGAGCGCCAGCCCGTCCATCGCCCAGTCCTCGGGATTGTTGAAATCGTTCGCCGCCTGGTAGACGGAATCGACGATCCCCGCGCCGTCGGTGGCCCCCATCAGTCCTCCTTGAACAGTTCGAGCAGCTCCTGGACTTCCTTCTCGAAGCGCTCGTAGGCGCCACCGGCCTCCTTGATGCCCTCGCTGAAGTCGGTGAGGCCCTCACCCAGTTCGTTCAGCGCGGTCGCGGTCTCGGAGATCTGGTCACGCACGCCGCCGCTGAAGGCCTGGCCGATGATCCCGTAGGTCTCCATGCCGAGATCGACCCCGGCGCCCTTCGACCCGGCCCGGTTGAGCCGGTCGCCCAGCTTGAGCACGGTGCCCGCGTGGGTCATCAGGTCCTCGGGCTTGGCCTTGAATCCGTCGGGCATCAGACCCTCCTCATGATCGAGCCGCCGAAGTCGTCGTCATCGTCGTCGGGACCCCGGTCGCGGCGCGGCGGCGGCTGATCCTCGGCCCGCGGTGCGGCCGGGTCCTCCGCGACCGCGGCGCCGACCTGGTCCTTCAGGAACTCCATCGCGTCGGACTCGCCGACCAGCGGCTGGAGCGCGGCCTGCGTCTGCGCGGCGGCGTCGGCGTGCGCGGCCTGGATGGTCTGCGTGATGGACGCGGCCAGCCGCTGGTGCCCGAGCTGCACCGAAGCGGGACTGAGGGTGAGGCTCTCGAGTCTGCCCCCTGGGGCCAGTACCACGGTCACCGCGCCGTCGGGGCTGCTCGCCCGCGCACGCATGTTCTTGATCTGGTCCTGGGTTTCCTGCGCCCTGCGCTGGATGTCCCCGACGCGCCGGGTGTAGTCGGCGAGCCACTGCTCACCGCCGGCCATTCCCTCAGTTGCCACAGCTGTCCTTCCATTCAGCGGCTACGACGTAGCGGTACCGCCCCCGGTTCCGCCCGATTCCGAGCGCTGTCCGGCGTGCTCGGCGAGCAGGCGCGCGATCCGCTGGTGCGAGGTCTCGGCCGTAGCCAGCCAGAGCGCACCCAGGCAGGCGAGCAGCACGGCGTCCCGTGCCGAAGCCAGCCAGACCGTCAACGGCGCATCGGCCGAACCGGCCGTCCCGGTCGAGATGACGCGGATGGTGCCCCAGACGGCCGCCGCCAGCAAGAGCAGTCCGAACACCAGTCCGGCGGTATCCCGCTTGGGCCGTTCAGCCGCAACAGGCTTCTTCCGCTGGTCGCGCGCCAGAAACTCGGGTCCGTACTTGCGCACTCGCGCGGCGTCGGTTCGCACGGACGAGGAGATGGCCCAGACGAGCGCCGCGAGGATGAGGCCGATGATCACCACGCCGGTGGCGGGCGGATCCGCCAGCAGCGCCCGCTCGATCTGCGGCCACGGTGAGGTGAATGCGCCCTCGCCGCGGGGCGCGTCGTACCGCGGGATGGTCGCCAGCACGGTGTAGACCACGGCGAACACGAGCCAGGCCACGAGCAACTGGAGCCGCGGGACCCGGACCGCCTTCAGCTCGGCCCGCGTGACCGGCCACTCCTTGGTCTCGGTACGCGTCTCCGGCCGGAACACCCGGTACAGCGCGACCCCGGCGCCCAGCGCGAGCGCCACGACCAGGAAGCCGAGCCCGATCACCGCCGGTAACCGCACCGCCGAGTACTTCGCCGTGTCGTTGCGGCCGAGCGTGGTGTCGGCGCGGCCGGATTCGGACGTGTCGAGGTAGATCGGCACGTCCCGCTCACCCGGCTCGAGCTGCCCCGCCGGGAACTCGGCGTGCTCGGTTTCGCCGTCCGACCAGCGGACGTCGGCCTGGCAGGTGTAGCTGGTGCCGAAGCCGTGCAACCCGATCGGACCGTGCTCGGCGCAGCCGGTCACGGTGGCCACGCCGAGCCGATCGGCTTCCGGATCACCGCCGTAGGTCACCCGCGAGACCGTGCTCCAGGCCAGCAGGCCGAGTACCAGCGCGAGGCACCAGGCGAGCGCTTTGACCAGCCGGCGCGTGGGGTTCGTCACGCGCCGAAGGTAACTCAGCCCGCCGAGTGGTCCCGGACGTCGGTGCGCAGCGGATGGCCGGCGGGTACTTCGACCAGCACGATCCGGGTGCCGTCGGGGTCGGCGATCCAGGCCTCGTCCAGGCCCCACGGCTCACGACGGGCCTCGCGCACCGGCTCGACCCCCTTGGCCGCGAGTTCGGCCAGCGTGGCGGGCAGATCGCGGACCTGCAGCCAGAAGGCGATGTCCGGGGTCGGCCCGGTCTCCCCGCGGCCGACGAGTTCCAGGAAGCCGCCGCCGAGGAAGAAGATGGTGCCGACCGGGATCTCGCGGTAGATCGCCAGGCCGAGGGTGTCCCGGTAGAAGGCGGTGGAGACATCGAGGTCCTTCGGCATCAACAGGACGCGGCTGCTCAGAACTTCCATGCCTTCTTCCCTACCGGCGCGTTCACGCCACCGCAATGGCGGTGATGCCGGCCAGCACGACACAGGAACCGAGCACGCGGCGTACCGGGTCGGCTTCGCCCAGTACCAGCCACCCGGCCAGGCCGCCGAGCACGATGCTCAGCTCGCGGGCCGGTGCGACCAGGCTCACCGGCGCCAGCCGCATGGCGAACAACACGAGCAGGTAGGCCACCGGTGAGAACACGCCGACCAGCAGCACCTCGCGGCGGTGCCTGCGCCACAGCTCACCGGTGGCGGCGCCGCGCAGGGCGTACGGTGCGAGCAGCGCGCTCTGCAGCACCGCGCCGAGGCTGAAGTAGACCAGCGGCGGTACCGCCAGGCTGGTCACCGAATGCGCGTCCCAGAGCGTGTACCCGGCGATCGCGGCCCCGGTGAGCAGGCCGTAGAAGATGCCGGCGCGGCGTTGCTTCGGGTCGGCGCCCGCCCCGCCACTGCCGATCACCAGCACCCCGGCGACCACCAGGAAGGCACCCAGCAGGCCGAGCCAGCCCGGCCGCTCGCCGAGCACGAGGACCGCGGCCAGCACCGACAGCAGCGGCCCGCTGCCCCTGGCCAGCGGGTACACCACGGACAGGTCGCCGACCGCGTAGCCGCGCTGGAGCACGATCCCGTAGGCGACGTGGAGCACCGCTGTCCCGGCCGCCGCCAGCAACCACGTCCACTGTGGACGCTCGTCGGCGAACAGCAGGGAGACCGCCGCCACCGGGGCGAAGACCACGGCTGTCACCGTGTAGTAGAGGAAAACGAACCGTGCCCCGCCGTCCGCGACCCGCTTCGCGGCGAGGTTCCACCCGGCGTGCACCACCGCCGCACCGAGCACGAGTAGCAGCGCCGTCACGTTCACCAGCGATCAACCTACGCCCGCCCGCGAGGCCGCTGAGCAGGGTGTTAGGCTTTTCACTCGTTGCCGCGTGGCATTCCGCTATGGAGGAAACCCGCAGATGCGGGGCCACACCACAGACGCGGCGGCGACCCACCCGAGGAACCAGAGGGAGCGCCGGTATGGCCAACATCAAGTCCCAGATGAAGCGCATCAAGACCAACGAGAAGGCGCGTCAGCGCAACCAGGCGATCCGGTCCTCGGTGAAGACCGCGATCCGCAAGTTCCGCGAGGCCGCCGACTCCGGTGACAAGGCCAAGGCCGCCGAGGCCCAGCGCGAGGCCGCTCGCAAGCTGGACAAGGCCGCCACCAAGGGCGTGCTGCACGCCAACCAGGCCGCCAACAAGAAGTCGGCCATGGCCAAGCGGGTCAACTCGCTCTGAGCCCCGGCTTTCCGATGAGGCCCCCGGTGAGGAACCGGGGGCTTTTTCGTGTGTTCGACGTCTCGATAGGGCAGGCTATGGCGCGTGAGCGCCTATGACTACGACCTGATCGTGATCGGCTCCGGCCCCGGCGGGCAGAAGGCGGCGATCGCCGCGGCCAAGCTCGGCAAGCGCGTGGCGGTGGTCGACCGCCACGACATGGTGGGCGGGGTGTGCGTCAACACCGGGACCATCCCGTCGAAGACGCTGCGCGAGGCCGTCCACTACCTGACGGGGATGAGCCAGCGCGAGCTGTACGGCGCCAGTTACCGGGTCAAGCAGGACATCACCATCACCGATCTGATGGCCCGGACGCAGCACGTGATCGGCCGTGAGGTCGAGGTGGTGCGCGCGCAGCTGCTGCGCAACGGGGTGCACCTGATCAGCGGCCTCGGCCGGTTCACCGATCCGCACACGATCGCGGTCGAAGGCGGCCCGCGTGGTGAGCGGACGGCGCTGACCGGCGAGTTCATCGTGATCGGCACCGGTACGCGGCCCGCGCGGCCCCCGGAGGTCGACTTCGACGAGGCGCGTGTGCTCGACTCCGACGAGATCCTGAGCATGGACCGCATCCCGTCCTCGCTGGTCGTGGTGGGTGCCGGGGTGATCGGCATCGAGTACGCGTCGATGTTCGCCGCCCTCGGCTGCCGGGTGACCGTGGTCGAGCAGCGCGAGCGGATGCTGGAGTTCTGTGACCCGGAGATCGTCGAGTCGCTGAAGTTCCACCTGCGGGACCTGGCGGTCACCTTCCGGTTCGGCGAGAAGGTGGTCGACGTGGCGGTGGGTGAGCACGCCACGGTCACGTCGCTGGCCAGCGGTAAGCGCATCCCGGCCGAGGCGGTGATGTACTCGGCGGGTCGCCAGGGCATGACCGACGCGCTCGGCCTGGAGCACGCGGGCCTGGCCGCCGACAAACGCGGACGGCTCAGCGTGGACGGGCACTACCGCACCGAGGTGCCGCACATCTACGCGGTGGGTGACGTGATCGGCTTTCCCGCGCTGGCCGCGACCTCGATGGACCAGGGCAGGCTGGCGGCGTACCACGCCTTCGGCGAGCCGGCGAACGAACTGGCCGCGCTGCAGCCGATCGGCATCTACACGATCCCGGAAATCTCCTACTGCGGTGCCACCGAGGCGGAGCTGACTTCGTCGTCGATCCCCTATGAGACCGGCACCGCCCGCTACCGAGAACTCGCGCGAGGCCAAATCGCCGGTGACTCGTACGGGATGCTCAAGCTGCTGGTGTCCACAGAGGACCGGAAACTACTGGGCGTCCACGTCTTCGGCACCGGGGCGACCGACCTGGTCCACATCGGCCAAGCGGTAATGGGCTGCGGCGGCACCGTCGACTACCTGGTGGACGCGGTATTCAACTACCCGACCCTGTCAGAGGCCTACAAGGTCGCGGCGCTGGACGCCACCAACAAGATCCGCGCCCTGGCCCGCTTCACCACCACCTGACCCCCGCCAACGTGGCTTCACGGCGAACGTCGCCGTGAACGCCACGTCGCGGGTCTGCCCTGCGCGGGTCTGCCCTGCGCAGGTCCGCCCTGCGCAGGTCCGCCCTGCGCAGGTCCGCCCTGCGCAGGTCCGCCCTGCGCTGGCTCGCCCCTGCGCTGGCTCGGCCGCGCGCTCACCCCTCGCCGAGTCAGTCTCAAACCCGAATTCCACTCATCCCCGCCCGAGCGAAGTCGAACCCCCGGCACCAAAGCCGCCAGCTTCCGCGCACGAAGGCCAACGTCAGCCCCGCAACCCGCCATCGCCGCCCCCGGCGGCCCTAAGCCGCCGCTCTCGAAGTCGTCAGCATGCACAGCCCCAATCTCGGCGCCCGTCAACCCCAAGCCGCCAGCCTCGGGCAAAGCAGTCGGCCCAAGCCCCAGCCTCGGGCAGCGCAGGCGGCCCAAGCCCCAGCCTCGAAACCTGTCAGCATCCAAAGCCCCAGCCGGGAGCCATCGATGTCAGCGGCGTTCCTTCGCCGCCGCGATTGCCAGTACCGACCGTTCCAGCGCGTAGTCCGGATCCGCCGCGGCCCCCTTCACGTCCGCGTTGAGCTTCGCCACCACGCGCATCGCGTCCGCCAGCCCGTCCGGCCCCCACCCGCGCACCTGCCCCTGCGCCTTCCGGATCTTCCACGGCGGCATCCCCAGTTCGCCCGCCATCGAGTTCGGGTTCCCGCGCCCGGCCCCGGCCACCCTGGCGATCGTGCGCACCGCGTCCGCCAGCGCGTCGGCGACCAGCACGTGCGGCACGCCGATCTGCATCGCCCAGCGCACCGACTCCAGCGCCGCCGCCCGATCCCCGGACACCGCCTTCTCCGCCACCGCGAACCCGGTCACATCCGCCCGGCCGCGGTGATACCGCCGCACGGCCTGCTCGTCGACCTTCCCGCCCGAGTCCGCCACCAGCTGCGTCGCGGCCGACGACAGCTCCCGCAGATCCGACCCCACCGAGTCGATGAGCGCCATCACCCCGGCCGCGTCGATCTTGCCGCCCGCTTGCCGGACCTCGTTGCGCACGAAGGCTTCCCGTTCGGCGGGCTTGGTGATCTTCGGGCATTCGACCACCTCCGCCCCCGCCTTGCGCAGGGCCGCCGGCAGCGCCTTGCCCGCCTTCGTCCGACCGCCACCGGTGTGCACGACCACGAGCACCACCCCGTCGGCGGGATCCTTGACGTAGGCCAGGATCGCGTCGCCGATCTCCTGTGAGGCGTCCTGCGCGCCGTCGATCGCGATCACCCGGCCCTCGCTGAACAGCGACGGGCTGACCAGCTCGGCCAGCATCGGAGCTGTGAGTTCGGACACCTTCAACCGGGTCAGGTCCGCCGCCGGATCGGCGCTACGGGCGGCCTCGAGAGCGGCTCGAATCGCCCGCTCGATGAGCAGTTCTTCCTCGCCGAGCACGAGGTGGAGGGCGGCTGCGTCGGTCACGGCACGATCCTGCCACGCCCGGCGGCGAGTAGCCCGGCACGGTGAGGTCCTCGCGTGGGCACGGCGTGATGCCGTACGGTGTTGGCGAGGCGCCGCGCCCAGCGCGGGCCGACAATCGAATAACGCTCATCCAGAGGGGCAGAGGGATACGGCCCGAAGAAGCCCCGGCAACCGGCGTCAGCCTGTCATCTCGATTCCGCGAGGTAGCTGACGATCACGGTGCCAATTCCGGCCCACACCCGTGGGGCAGATGAGGAAGGACCTCGCGATGACTGCCACCCTCCGCACGACCAAGCGCACCCTGGACCTCGGCCCGGCCGTTGAGCTGGTGTCGAAGGAAGAGGGTCACCGCCAGCCGCTCGCCCCCGAGTTCGTCTCCGCCGAGGACTTCTCCCCGCTCGAGGTCGCCTACGACTTCGGCCGCGTGCGCCGCGAGGACATCGAGAAGGGCCCGCGCAACATCTGGCGTTACAAGAGCCTGCTGCCGGTGCCGTCGAACGTCGAAGAGATCCCGAACACCGAGCCCGGCTGTACCCGGCTGGTGCGTGCCGACCGGCTCGCGAAAGCCTTGGGGCTCAAGCGAGTCTGGGTCAAGGACGACACCGGCAACCCGACCCACTCGTTCAAGGACCGCGTCGTCGCGGTGGCGCTGGCCGCCGCCCGCGAGTTCGGCTTCGAGGTGCTGGCCTGCCCGTCCACCGGCAACCTGGCCAACGCGGTGGCCGCGGCCGCGGCACGCGCGGGCTGGGAATCCGTGGTGCTGATCCCGAAGACCTTGGAGCGGGCCAAGATCCTGACCACCGCGGTCTACGACGGCGCGCTGATCGCGGTCGACGGCAACTACGACGACGTCAACCGCCTGGCCACGCAACTGGCCGCGGAGAACGAGAACTGGGCGTTCGTCAACGTCAACGTGCGGCCGTACTACTCCGAGGGCTCGAAGACGCTGGCCTTCGAGGTGGCCGAGCAGCTGGGCTGGCGCCGCCCGCAGCAGATCGTCGTGCCGATCGCCTCCGGTTCTCAGTTGACCAAGGTGGACAAGGGTTTCCGCGAGCTGGGTGAACTCGGCCTGGTCGAGCAGTCGCCGTACAAGATCTTCGGCGCGCAGGCCACCGGCTGCTCGCCGGTGTCGGCCGCCTTCCGCGCCGGGCACGACGTGGTGCAGCCGGTCAAGCCGGACACCATCGCCCGCTCGCTGGCCATCGGCAACCCGGCGGACGGCCCCTACGTGCTGGACGTGGTCAACCGCACCGGCGGCTCGATCGAGGACGTCAGCGACGAAGAAGTGGTCGAGGGCATCCGACTGCTGGCGCGCACCGAAGGCATCTTCACCGAGACCGCCGGCGGCGTGACCGTGGCGACCGCGAAGAAGCTCGTCGAGGCCGGGAAGCTGAACCCGGACGAGGAAACCGTTCTCCTGATCACCGGTGACGGCCTCAAGACGCTGGACGCGATCGAGGACAAGGTCGGCCCGCGTGCCACCGTGCCCGCCTCCGCCGACGCGGTTCGTGAGGCTCTTTCCAAGTAACCTTCCTTTCCTGAATACGAATATGGCTTCCGGACGCTTCCCCGTCCGGGGGCCATATTCATGTTCGAAACATCGCTGAAGTAGAAACCGGACTTGGCGAGGGAACCAATCGCTCTTCCGCCATCATCCGCCTGAATGCCACATTCGTCCACGCCGCGTGCTGAGTTGTCCACAGCCACCCACTTGTCCACAGCCCCGGCCCCACGCCCTGTCCTCCCCCGCCCCACCCCCATAACGTCGAAGGCGTGTTCGAACGTCTTCAACCACTCGTCCGTCCCGGAGCACCATCCTCCGAGGAACCGAAACCGGATATCGCCGAGCTGGCGTCCCGGGTCGAACGCGACCGCACGCGCAGGCTGGTCACCCGCTGGCTGCCCAAAGCCCGTGGCAGCCCGGTAAAACGCCGCGCCGCGATCGTGTTCGCCATCGCCGGTGTGCTTTCGACCGTGCTCACCGCCGTCCTGTTGTTCGGCGGTGGGCCGGAGCCGGAGCGCGCACCGCCGTTGCCGATCGCCCGTGCGGCACCGGTTTCCAGCGCGCCACCGAGCGCGGCCGCCGAACTGGTGGTGAGTGTGATCGGCAAGGTCGTCCGACCCGGCCTGGTCACGCTGCCCGCCGGTGCGCGCGTCGCCGACGCGGTGCGTGCTGCCGGTGGCGCCCTGCCCGACACCGATCTCGCCACCGTGAACCTGGCTCGCCGTCTCAGCGACGGGGAGCAACTCGATGTGGGAGCACCACCACAGGCCCAAGGTCCGGCGCCGACTTCCCCCGGCGCCGGGCCCGAGGTCAAGGTCGACCTCAACACCGCGAGCCTGGCCCAGCTCGATGACCTGCCAGGCGTCGGCGAGGTGACCGCGCAACGCATTCTCGACTGGCGCAACAAGCACGGCCGGTTTACCGCGGTCGAGCAACTCCGTGAAGTGGAAGGGATCGGCGAAACCCGGTTCACGCGCTTGCGCGATCAGGTGACCGTGCGATGACGCAGGCCGCCGATTCGGCGGTCACCCCGGAGACGGCCGGGCACGACGTGCGGCTGGTACCAGCCGCGCTCACCGTGTGGCTCGGCACGCTCGGCGGCCTGCTGCTCGGTTGGTGGGTGGCGATCGTGGTCGGCGCAGGTGTCGCGGCCGTGGCAGCCGGTGGGCTGCTCCTCGCCCGCCGCCGCGATGCGGGCGACGAGCGGTTTCGCGCGCTTCTGTTGGCGCTACTGGGTTTCGGCGCGCTGCTCGCGGTGGTGATAACGCCACGACTGCAAGCGGCGCAACAGGATCCGATCCGCCCGGCGGCGGATCGAGGTGGACCAGCGGTGCTCCGGGTGACGGTCACCGAACGACCAAGGCCGATCCGTTCGGCCGGATACGCGGGAAGGGCAGGTGGTGCGAGTGCGGTGGTGATCCCGGCCGAGGTCATCGAGGCCGAGGTCGACCGGCGGGCGGTGCTCTCGGACGGTCGCGTGGTGTTGCTGGCCGAATTGGCAGGTTGGTCGGATCTGTTGCCAGGGCAACAGGTGACCGCTTCGGGCTCCCTGGCCCCGGGGCGACCGGCCGAGCTGACCGTGGCGGCCCTCCAGGTACGAGGGCCACCGCAAGCGGTCACCGAGGCACCGTGGTGGCAACTGGCGGCCGCTTCGATGCGCGCGGGGCTCAGGAAGGCGTCCGGGGTGCTCGACGAGGAGCCCGCCGGGCTGGTGCCCGGGCTGGCGGTCGGCGACACCATCGGCATGTCCCGGCGAGTCGAGGACGAGTTCCGCGATGCGGGCCTGTCGCACCTGACGGCGGTCAGTGGCACCAACGTGACGATCGTCTGTGGCGCGGTGTTGCTGTTGTTCCGGCTGCTGCGACTCGGGCCGGTGGTCTCGGCCGCGGGAGCGGGTATGGCGCTCGCGGGCTACTTGATCATCACCGGACCGGAGCCCAGCGTGCTGCGGGCGGGTGTGATGGGTGCCGTCGGTTTGCTCGCGCTGGCGTTGGGCCGCCGCGGTACCGCACTTCCGGCGCTGGCGGCAGCCGTGGCAGGCCTGGTGCTGTACGACCCGGCGATGGCGGCCAGCTTCGGCTTCGCACTGTCCGTGGTGGCGACGGCGGGACTGGTGCTGCTGGCCCCGCGCTGGGCCGCGGCGCTCAGCCGGCGAGGTGTGCCATCCGGCCCGGCGGAGTGGCTCGCGGTGCCACTCGCGGCATTCGTGGTGACCGTGCCGATCGTGGCGGGCATGGCGGGTGAGTTGAGCCTGGTGGCGGTGGCCGCGAACCTGCTGGCCGCGCCGGTGGTCGCGCCGGCGACCATTCTCGGCGTGCTGGCGACGGTGCTCGGCACGGTGTGGCAAACCGGGGCGGAGTTCCTGGTGCGGTTGGCCGGGCCGGAGGCGAGCTGGCTGATCCTGGTGGCTCGGGAGGCTTCGGCGGTGCCGGGCGCGGTGCTGGACTGGCCGCCGGGTTGGTGGGGTGGGTTGCTGGCGGCGTTGGTGGTCGGCGCGGTCGTGGTGGCGTGCCGGTTCGGCCGGGTGCGTCTGGGGATCGCGGTGTTGCTGGTACTCGTCCTGCTGGTGACGGTGCCCGTGCGAGTGATCGCGCCGCCATGGCCGCCGCCAGGGTGGGCGGTGGTGGCCTGCGACGTCGGTCAGGGCGATGCCCTCGTACTGGCCACGGCCGAACCTGGGCGAGCCGTGGTGGTGGACACCGGTCCGGAGCCGGGACCGGTGGACCGCTGCCTCGACCGGCTGGGCGTGGACAGGGTGCCGTTGCTGGTGCTGAGCCATCTGCACGCGGATCACGTCGGCGGGCTGGAGTCGGTGTTCGAGGGCAGAGCGGTCGGTGCGGTGGCGGTGGGTGCGGGGCGGGCGCCCCGGTGGGCCTGGGACAAGGTCACCGAGGTGGCCGGGGCGAACGGGGTGCCGGTGGTGGAGATGCCGGTCGGGCAACGGCTCGATTGGCCGGGGCTCGGCCTGGACGTGCTGGGGCCGCGTTACGTCACCACGCGCGCCACGGCGGAGAAGGACGGGAGGCTGATCAACAACAGTTCGCTGGTGCTCCGAGGCCACACCAGCGTGGGACGGATATTGCTCACCGGAGATGTCGAACTGGCCGCACAGTCAGATCTGCTGGCGACGAAGGAGGACCTGCACGCCGAAATACTCAAGGTGCCGCACCACGGCTCGCGATACTCGCTGCCCGCGTTCCTGGCCGCGGTCGGCCCGCGGATCGCGATGATCAGCGTGGGTGCCGGCAATTCGTACGGCCACCCGCACCCGTCCACAATGGACATGCTCGCCGCCGGAGGTGCCCTTCTGACCCGAACCGACACCGATGGTGACACCGCCATCCTCACTCGGGACGACACCCTCGCCATCCTCCGCCGAGGCCGTTGACCCATGCGCCCGCGCCTGACCCGCCGCTCACGATCCAAACCGGACACGACCTCGCACCCGGGGACTTTCCCGCCCCCGCAGCCGATTCCGCCCGCCAGCACGCAAATCGCACGCTCCACGGCCAGGTCCCGCATCGACACAGCCGACCCTGCATCGGTGCGGCTGAGTCCGCATCGGTGCGGCCGGTCCCACATCGGCGTGATCGGTTCTGCGTCGGTGCGCCCGGGTTCTGCATCGGCGCAGCTGGTTCTCCCATGGAGCGGCTGCTCCTCGCGCTGAGCGGGCGGCAAGTCTGCGCGCAGGCGGCCAAGTTCCGCGCCCTGGGCGGCCAAGCCCGCACCCGGACGGCCGAATTCCGCGCCGGGGTGGCGAAGTTCGGCGCACGGAGTGGCCAGGTTCCACGGCCGGGCATGGCGAAGTTCGGTGCTCAGAGGTGGCCGAATTCCACGGCCGGGGCGTGGCGAAGTTCGGCGCTCGAGGTGGCCGAGTTCCGCGCCCCGGAAGGCCAAGTTCCGAGTGCGCGGAGGGGCGAATCTGCGCGAGGGGTGGGCGCCTCGCACCAGTGCCGTGAATGTGGCTCTCGCGGCGGAATCGGCTGTGAAAGCCCACATTCACGGCAGAGCAAAGGGCCACCGGGGCGACTTCCGGAAGTGTAGGGAGGAGTTGACATGTAGGCGATCGCCTACATATTCTCCACGGCATGTCCGACGAAGTGTTCTTGGCGTTGGCCAGTCCGGCCCGGCGTCGGCTGTTGGAGTTGCTGGCGGACGGGCCCCGTACCGCGGGTGACCTGGCGGCCCAGTTCGACATGAGTCGGCCATCGGTGGCCGAGCATTTGAAGATCCTTCGCAACGCGGCGCTCGTTCGCGACGAACCGGTGGGGCGCCAGCGCTTCTACCACCTCGAAGCCGCACCTCTGGAACAGGTTGGCGACTGGCTGCACCCGTTCGAGCGGTTCTGGCGCGAGCGTTTGCGCAACATGGCAGAACTCCTGGAAAGCGAGGACGAATGACCTACACCCGCACCGGCACCATCCACGTCGACCAGTTCATGAACGCACCGCCCGCGAAGGTGTGGCGAGCGCTCACCGATCCCGAGCTGCACGCGAAGTGGTGGGCACCCGGCGACATCAGCGACCGTCCCGGGCATGAGTTCCACTTACAGATGCCGGGCTTCGGCGACATCCCGTGCAAGATCGTGGAGGCCGAGCCACCGAAGCGGCTTGTCTACACCTTCAACGGCGACTGGACGCTGACCTGGGAACTCATCGAAGAAGGCCACGGCACCCGGCTACTGCTCACGCACTCCGGCTTCGATCTCGACGACAAACGCCAGCGCGACGCCTGCGAGCGCATGGGGCCCGGCTGGCGCGACGAGGTCCTACCTCGCCTCGAGAAGTCCCTCCTGGACCTGGACTGACCACCGCGAACAGGCGAAACGCCGTGGACGCGGCCTCACCGGCGGCTGCCGGCGGGCCGCGTCCACGGCTGAGCCACCGGGCGGAACAAGAGCCTTCTCGTACCTAGTTCGCCCGTTCGGCGGCCAGTTGTCAAGGGCGCCATTCGCGGCGGTACTCAGGATGGTCGGCGTACGGCAGCGCGAGCAGCCGCAGCGTCCGGCACCAAGTCTGGCCCGGCTCACCGCCGGGAACGTGGCAGATCTCGCACCAGTAATCGCCGCCATAGAGGGGAAAGCCCGCCACCCGATCGGTCACCGTGGTCTCGTGGGCCTCCACGATCAGCCGGGTCGCCTCCACCTCGCGGATCATCCGGTTGATCGATTCCAGCTCGACGGTGCCGAGGCCGCGGATGCGCATCTCGGTCTGGGTGGTCAGGTCGGCGTGGTCGAGCTGGTCGCCCGCCTTGCCCTTCTGCACCGTCCGCATGATCAGGCTCTGGCGCTCGTTCACCCTCGCGGTCAGGAACGCCACCAGGTCGGTCAACGGGGAACGTCCTTTCTCGGGTAACCCCGCGCGCCCCCCGGATCGGGCCCGCGAACGGGCCCACCGCGCTTACTTGCTCGTCGGAAGTATCTCACCGAGCGTTACGAATCGGGCATAACAAGGAGGTCACTACCCGCCCGTCGATCACCGAGCGTGAATCACCTGCAACGCTCAGGGGCGCTGAACCACAACCCCGAGCACGCCGGGGCCGGTGTGCGCGCCGATCACCGCGCCGAGTTCGGAAACCAGGCAGCCCGACGAACGCGGCAGTTGCTCCTCCAGGCGGTTCGCCAACTCGACCGCGCGCTCCGGCGAAGCCAGGTGGTGCACCGCCAGCTCCACCGGGTCGTCCCCGGCGGCGCGCACCGCCAGGTCGACCATGCGGGCCATGGCGCGGTTCATCGTGCGCACCTTCTCCAGCGGCAGGATGCGGCCTTCGGCCATGTGCAGCACGGGTTTCACGGCCAGCGCCGTGCCCAGCAGCGCGGCGGCCGAGCCGATCCGGCCGCCGCGGCGCAGGTGTTCCAGGGTCTCCACCACGAACAACGTCTCCGAGCGGCGGGCCGCCTCCACCGCGGCCTTCTCCACTTCGGCCGGTGAGGCACCCGAGGCGGCGGCGGAAGAGGCGTGCAGGGCGGCGAAGCCGAGCCCCATCGCGGTGGTTCGCGAGTCGACGATGCGCACCTTGTCCGGCCCGACCTCCTGCGCGGCCAGCACGGCGGCCTCCCACGTGCCCGAGAGTTCACGGGACAGGTGCACCGAGACCACCGCCTCGGCGCCGTCGGCCAGTGCGGCGCGGAACTGGGCGGCGAACTCCGACGGCGTCGGCCGGGAGGTGGTGACGATGCGGCGCTGACCGAGCGCCTCGGCGAGGGCGGCGGGACCGACATCGGTGCCGTCCAGTGCGGACACCCCGTCGATGAGCACGTGCAGGGGCACCACCCGGATCGCATGCCGGTCGGCGAAGCCCTCCGGCAGGTGGGCGGTCGAATCCGTGACTACGGCTACCGGCACCGCCACAGCCTACGGTGCCTCGCGTGGTTCTTCGGTGAACAGCAACGGGGCAACGAGTTTTGCCATTTCGGCGCCCACCGCGGCGTGTCCCTCCCAGCCCCAGTGCATGCCGTCGGGATTGCCGTGGCCGCCCAGTACGTGCGGGCCGACGACCTCGGCGAGGTCGAGCATCGGCACGTCGCGCCGCCGCGCCCAGTCGGCCATCGCCGCCGCGGCGGCGGGGCGGGCGGTGTGCACTCCGCCGTATGACGCGGCGCGGTGCACCGACGGCAGCATGCCGACGATCGGCAGGGACGGGCGCAGCGTCCGCAGTGCCTCCACCGACATGTCCAGGTACCGCACGGTCAACGCGGCGGGCAGCACCGCGGGCCGCCCGCGCAGGACCACCGCCAACCGCGGCTGGGCGGCGAGGTAGGCGCGCCGGGCGGCGCGGCGCAGGCCGTCCGGGCGGAGGTAGCGCAGCCCGGTGCGCAGGTAGGTGGGCAGCGGCGACGGCAGCGTGTCCATGCTGCCGATCGCGAGAAGCACCGCGTCGGCCCGGTGCAACTCGGCCCAGACGCGCGGGTCACCGGTCAGCGACCACCACAGGTCGCGCGCGTTCCAGCCGAAACCGGCGACCAGATCGGCGGAGCCGCCGAGCGCGTCGGCGGTGAGGTTCGGCCAGAGCCGGGGTTCGTCGGCCGCGTACTCGTGGTCGGGCCCGTGGAAGCTCAGCGAGTCCCCGAACACCAGCAGCCGTGGCTTCACCCGGTGATGCCCGCGTTGTACGCGATCAGCCGCCACATCTCGTTGCGGCGCCCCAGCTCGACCCAATGGCAGTTGGCGATGCCGCCGAGCGTGGGCCAGCTCTCGACCGGCAGGCCGAGCAGCCGCGCGGTCAGCGCGGTGATCAGGCCGCCGTGCGCGGCCAGCAGCACGGTGTGCCCGGCGTCGGCGGCCATCAGGTCCGCGACCACCTCGTACGCGCGATCGGCCACGTCCACACGTGACTCGCCACCGGGCGGCGCCCACGTGGCGTCGGTGCGCCAGAGGTCGCGCTCGCCCGGGTACCTGGCGTCCACCTCGGCGCCGGTGAGTCCCTGCCATTCGCCGAGGTGCGTCTCGCGCAGGCGCTTGTCGATGCGCAGCGGCACGCCGATCGCCTCGGTGAGCACGGTGGCGGTGTCGGTGGCGCGGTGGAGGTCGGAGGCGATCACCAGCTCCGGCGAGAAGCGGGCCAGCGCGGGCGCGGCGAACCGCGCCTGGTTCCAGCCCACCTGCGTCAGCGCGGAGTCGAGGTGCCCCTGCATGCGGCCGGCGGCGTTGTAGTCGGTTTCACCGTGCCGCCACAGCACCAGCCGCTGGGTCACGAGCGCTCCTCGGCCGGTTCCTCCTCGTCGGCAGCCACGGCCAGGCCGTCGACCTCGATGCGCGGGCAGTCCTTCCACAGCCGTTCGAGGCCGTAGAAGGAGCGCTCCTCGTCGTGCTGTACGTGTACCACGACGTCGACGAAATCGAGCAGGACCCAGCGGCCTTCCCGCGCGCCTTCGCGGCGGACCGGCTTGTGCCCGGCTTCGCGGAGCTTCTCCTCCACGTTGTCGACGATGGCGCCGACCTGGCGTTCGTTGGGTGCCGAGGCGATCACGAAGGCGTCGGTGATCACGAGCTGGTCGGAGACGTCCAGCACGACCACGTTCGACGCCTTCTTGTCCGCCGCCGCGTGTGCGGCGGTGACGGCCAGTTCCCGGGCTTCGGACGTGGCGGTCAACAGGGCTCCTTCGGGTAAACGGATGCGCCCGATGAGGGTACCCGGATCAACCCGGGGCCCGGTGACGGTGTCCAGGAGGGCCGGCGAAGACGCCCCAGTCAGTCCTGCCGGTACAGCCCGCGCTTGTCGATGTACCGGACCACGCCGTCGGGCACCAGGTACCAGACCGGTTCCCCGCGCTCGACCCGTTCGCGGCAGCCGGTGGACGAGATGGCCATCGCGGTCACCTCGACCAGGCTCACCTTGCCGCTGGGCAGGTGGTGGTCGTTGAGGTGGTAGCCGGGCCGGGTCACGCCGATGAAGTGGGCCAGGTCGAACAGCTCACCGGCGTTGCGCCAGGTGAGGATCTGCTCGAGCGCGTCGGCGCCGGTGATGAAGTGCAGCTCGGTGTCCGGGTACTCCTCGCGCAGGTCGCGCAGGGTGTCCACGGTGTAGGTCTGGCCGCCGCGGTCGATGTCGACCCGGCTGACCGAGAACACCGGATTGGACGCGGTGGCGATCACCGTCATCAGGTACCGGTCCTCGGCGCGGGTGACCACCCGGCCGGACTTCTGCCACGGCTGCCCCGTCGGCACGAAGATGACCTCGTCGAGACCGAAGCGCGACTGCACCTCGCTGGCCGCGACGAGGTGCCCGTGGTGGACGGGATCGAAGGTTCCGCCCATGACCCCGATTCGACGCCGTTCTGGCATGAACAGGCAGCGTACGTGGACCCGACCGGGGCAGCACGAAGAGGGCGCGGTGCGCGGGTCTGTCCGCACCGGACACCCGCGCACCGCGCTCCGGCGGCCTGGGGGAACCGCCGGGTACCGGCGTCTCCGGGGAACGGAGGCGGTACACCCATGACAGAGGCGGGTGCCGGGGCGGAATGACGGCCGGACCCGCCACCGGGTCAGTGACCTGCGTCACATACACTGCCCGCTGACCTGTCGGTGCCATGGGGTAGAGGTGGTGGCGTGCACACCGATCCCGAGGACACCCCGGCCCTCCGCCGCCGCTCCGACGAACTGCTCCGCGCCCTCGCCGGGGACACCGCCGTCCTGCGCGAGGACCAGTGGACCGCGATCGAGGCACTGGTCGCCCACCGGCGGCGCGCGCTGGTCGTGCAGCGCACCGGCTGGGGCAAGTCGGCGGTGTACTTCCTGGCCACGGCGTTGCTGCGGGAGCGGGGCGCGGGCCCGACGGTGATCATCTCGCCGCTGCTGGCGCTGATGCGCAACCAGATCTCCGCCGCGGCGCGGGCCGGGATCCACGCGGCCACGATGAACTCGGCCAACCAGCAGGACTGGGACGAGGTGCAGGCCGACATCGCCGCCGGGCGCACCGACGTGCTGCTGGTCAGCCCCGAACGGCTGAACAACCCGGACTTCCGCGACAACGTGCTGCCGAAGCTGACCGCCACCGCCGGACTGCTGGTGGTCGACGAGGCGCACTGCATCTCCGACTGGGGTCACGACTTCCGCCCCGACTACCGGCGCCTGCGCACCCTGCTCGGCGAGCTGCCCGATGGCGTGCCGGTGCTGGCGACCACGGCCACGGCCAACAACCGGGTGGTCACCGACGTGGCCGAGCAGCTCGGCGTCGGCACGCACGGCTCCGGTGAGGCGCTGGTGCTGCGCGGCCCGCTCGACCGCGAGAGCCTGCACCTGTCGGTGGTCCGGTTGCCCACCGCCGAAGCGCGGCTGGCTTGGCTGGCCGAGCGCCTCGGCGAGCTGCCCGGCTCCGGGATCATCTACACGCTCACCGTCGCCGGCGCCCACGACGTGGCCAGGCTGCTCGGCGAGCACGGTTACCCGGTCACCGCCTACACCGGCAAGACCGATCCGGCCGAACGCCAGGCCGCCGAGGACGACCTGCTGGCCAACCGGGTCAAGGCGCTGGTCGCCACCTCCGCGCTGGGCATGGGCTTCGACAAGCCGGACCTCGGTTTTGTGGTGCACGTCGGCGCGCCGTCCTCGCCGATCGCCTACTACCAGCAGGTCGGCCGGGCCGGGCGTGGCGTGCGCCGCGCCGAGGTGGTGCTGCTGCCCGGTCACGAGGACATGCAGATCTGGCGCTACTTCGGCTCGCTGGCCTTTCCCGGCAAGCGCGTTGTCGACGAACTGCTCGACGCGCTGGCCATGGCCGACCGTCCACTGTCGACGGCCGCGCTGGAGCCGAAGGTGGAACTTTCGCGCACCCGCCTGGAAATGGTGCTCAAGGTGCTCGATGTGGACGGTGCGGTGCGCCGGGTGCGCGGTGGCTGGGAGAGCACCGGGCAGCCGTGGGAGTACGACGCGCGGCGCTACGAGCGGATCAGGGTGGCGCGCGAAGCCGAGCAGCAGGCGATGCTCGACTACCAGAACATCACCGGCTGCCGGATGCAGTTCCTGCTCGTCCAGCTCGACGACCCGCACGCCGCACCGTGCGGCCGGTGCGACAACTGCACCGGCAACCACCTCTCGGCCGAGGTGTCCGAGTCCATTGTCGACAAAACCGCCCAGGATCTGCGACGGCCCGGGGTGGAGCTGTCCTCGCGGCGGCAGTGGCCGACCGGCATGGCCGGGCTGGGCATCAAGGCGTCGGGCAAGATCGCCGCGGGCGAGCAGACCGAGCCCGGCCGCGCGCTCGGCCGGTTGACCGACATCGGCTGGGGCAATCGTTTGCGCGAGCTGGTCGGCGACTCCGCCGCCGACGGTGAGGTGCCCGAGTCGGTGTTCCAGGCCTGCGTGCAGGTGCTCGCCGCCTGGGACTGGGCCGAGCGCCCGGTCGCGGTGGTGTCGCTGCCGTCGAGTTCGCGCCCGGTGCTGGTGCGCGACTTCGCGCAGCGGATCGCGAAGATCGGCAGGCTGGAGTACCTCGGCTCGCTCGCCGCCGACGGCGAACGGCCGCGCCGGGCGAACAGCGCGCAGCGCGTGGCCGACCTGTGGCAACGGCTGTCCCTGCCGCCGGAACTGGCCGAGGCCGTGGCGAACCTGAGCGGCCCGGTGCTGCTGATCGACGACGTGGCCGACACCGGCTGGACGATGGCCATCGCCGCCCGGTTGCTGCGCCAGGCCGGTGCGCCGGCCGTGCTGCCGTTCGCGCTCGCCAGCACCTCCTGAGCCAGGGGCCGGAACGGGGATCTTCCAACTCACCCATTCGTGTGGCAGGGTCCCACGTCAACCGGACCGAGCACGGAGGTCAGCCATGGTCGAGTCGAGTCAGGGAACGCAGCCCGTCCAGCACCGCCTTCCGGTCAGGAAGCTGTTCGCGGCCAGTGTCGGCAATGCGCTGGAGTGGTTCGACTGGACCATCTACGCGACCTTCAGCATCTACTTCGCCGCCGCCTTCTTCCCCGGCGAACTGTCCCAGGTGAACACGTTCGCCACCTACGCGCTGGCGTTCTTCTTCCGTCCGCTCGGCGGTTACCTGCTCGGCCGGTTCGCCGACCTCCGCGGCCGCAAGCCGGCGATGATCCTGACCATCGTGCTGATGGCGGGCGGCTCGGTGATGATCGGCGTGCTGCCCACCTACGAGCAGGTCGGCTGGCTGGCGCCGATCCTGCTGCTGGTGGCCAGGATCGCACAGGGCCTCTCGCTCGGCGGTGAGGTCTCGAACGCCTCGGCCTACCTCGGCGAGATCGCCCCGGCGCCGCGCCGCGGCCGGTACTCCTCCTTCTTCTACATCTCCACCGGCACCGCGGTGCTGATCGCCTCGGTGCTCGGTTACGTGCTCGCCGAAACACTGTCCAAGGAGGACCTCAACTCCTGGGGCTGGCGCATCCCGTTCCTGCTCGGCGGCGTGATGGGGCTGATCGGGCTGTGGCTGCGGCGAAGCCTGGCCGAGACCGAGCAGTTCGAGGAGAACAAGGGCACCGCGCGCCGGGTGGAGCGGCCGCTGCTGACCACGCTGCGCGAGCACCCGAAGTCGGTGGGCAGGCTGATCGGCTTCACCATGCTGTCCACGCTCTGCTACTACACCTTCTTCAGCGCGCTGACCCCGTTCGCGGTGAAGACCCGCAAGGCCGACGACACCGAGGTGTTCCTGGCGCTGTCGATCGCCACCGCGTTGTTCGTCGCGCTGCAGTACCCGATGGGCGTGCTGGCCGACCGCTACGGCCGCAAACCGCAGCTGATGGTGTGGTCGGCGGCCACCGCGATCCTGATCATCCCGTTGTCCTCGCTGGTCAAACCGGGCTTCGGCAATCTGCTGGTGGTGTTCTGCGTCGGGCTCGGCCTGTACACCGCGATGACCTCGATCGCGCCGGCGATCATGTCGGAGCTGTTCCCGACCGAGCTGCGCGCGCTGGGCATCGGTGCCTGGTACAACCTGACCGTCGCGGTCTTCGGCGGCACCGCGCCGCTGCTGATCAGCTGGCTGGCCACGATCGGCCGGCCGAACCTGTTCTTCATCTACGTGGCCGTCGGCGCCGCGGTCGCCTTCCTGGTGATCCTGAAGCTGCCGGAGACCAAGGGCAGCGAACTGCGCTAGTGGTGGTGACGAGCGGTCAGTCGTTGCCCTGCTCGGCGAAGGCGCGTCGCTTCAGCGGGGGCACGGCGGTGAGGAACCGGAGCACCCCGCGGAAGGCCAGGCGGCCGGCGGCGTTGCCGGAGACGAACTGCTCGGCCGACTTCCGCGACGCCCGCACCGCCGCGAAACCGTAGTCCCGCATGCGTTCCTCGTAAGCGCCGATGGCACTTGGACCGCCGCGGGACAACTCGGCGCACAGCAGCTCCGCGTCGCGCAACGCGATGTTCGCGCCGATGCCGCGGAACGGCGTCATGCTGTGGGCGGCGTCGCCGAGCAACGTGACCCGCCCCGGTTCCCACGGCGCGACCGGCTCGGAGCTGAGGATCGGCAGCAGGGTGACCGTGCCGTCCGGTGAGTCCGCGACGATCCGGCCCAGCTCCGGGTGCCAGTCGCGGATCAGCTCGCCCACCACCGCCTTGATCCCCGCACCGTCCAGTTCGGACATGTCACGGCCGAAGAACGGGCGCCTGGCGGCGAAGGACCACATCAGGTAGCCCTCGGTGTTGCCGAACAACCCCGGGTCCAGCGCCGCCGTTTCGTCGTCGACGCCGGGGCTCTGGTGCGGCGCGGTGAACATGCCGCAGTCCCGGCGCGGCATGATCATGTTCGGCCCGTCCGCCAGCCGCGACGGCAGGTTCGCCCCGCGCAGCGGGAGCTTGCCCGCGATCGCCAGGATGCCGGTGTCCACCCGCTTGGCGTGCGGCAGGAACTGGGCGCGCACCCGTGAATTCGCGCCGTCCGCACCGACCAGCACGTCGGCTTCGGCCTCGGTGCCGTCGGCGAAGCAGAGGCGGCGGCCACCATCGGTGTACCGGACGAACTCCTTGTCGTAGTGCAGGATCCCGTCGAGTTCGGCGGACAGCACCTGGTGCAGGGTGATCCGGCTGACCGAGTGGTGCGCCCGCGCCGGGTCCGGCTCCGGCTCGCCGTCGATCACCAGCAGTTCGCGCAACTGCTCGGTGAGGAAGCCGAAGACGCCGGGCTGCCCGGCGGTGGCCACGAACCGCTCCCACAACGACGGCGGCAGGCACGCGTGCAGCGCCTGTGAGCCGTGCGGGCTGATGTGCACGCGATAACCCTGCAGCCGCTCGGTCCGGCTGCGGCTGCGTTCGTAGACGGCCACTTCCACACCCGCCCGCCTGAGCCCGTGCGCCAGGCAGAGCCCACCCGTCCCGCCACCGACGATCCCCACTCGCAAAGTTGTCATACGCCCATAATCATCCGGACAGATGATTAAGTCAACCGTTCAGGTGACTGATACCGTGACGGCGTGCCAGAGCCCCGAACCCGCCGCTCCCCCGCGCCAGAAGACCGCCAGCGCGACGCCGAACGCACCAAGGCGCGCATTCTCGAAGCGGCAAAGGCCGAGTTCGGTGCGAAGGGCTTCACCGCGGCGCGAGTGGGCGACATCGCCGCCAGGGCGGGCATCAACAAGCAGCTGATCTCGTATTACTTCGGTGGCAAGGAAGGGCTCTACGCCGAGGTCACCCGCGCGCTCTTCCAGCACAACCGCGGGCTCACCGACCCGGACACCCCGCTCGCCGACGTGGTCGCCGACTTCGTCCGGACCAATGTGCTCAACCAGGACGACGTCCGGTTGTTCATCTGGGAGAACCTCAACGACACCGGTCCCGGCGCGCACGGTGAGGACTTCCAGCGCGAGTTCCTCCGGCAGCAGGCCGACTACGTGCGGCAGCGCCAGGAAGCCGGGGACCTCCCCGCCGATCTCGACCCGCGGCACCTGCTGCTGGCGTTGATGGGTGCCGCCGCCGCGCCGTTCATGCTGCCCCGGGTCGCCCGGCTGCTCCACGACACCGACCCGCGCTCGGCGGAGTTCGCCGACGAGTTCGCCGAGCAGCTCGCCCGGCTGCTGCGGCACTCCGCCTGATCACTCGCGGGCGGCCACCAGCGAAACCGGGGACGGCCGCGTCGCCAGCAACGTGGTCCACACGCTGGTCACGCCGACCGCGGTGAACGCACCGGCGGCGAGAAAGCCCAGCAGCCGCCACGGCACCGCGACCACCGGCATGCCGACCAGCACCCCGGCCAGGGTGAGGCAGCCGAGCCCCAAGCCGATCGCGGTGACCATCCAGGCCTCGACCAGTGCCATCCACACCACCTGCCGCCGGGTCAGCCCGGTGACCCGCGCGGCGGCGAACTCCACCCCGCGCTCGGCCCCCGACATCACCACCGCGTTGACCACGGCGACCGCCGTGTACAACCCGGACAACCCGAGCAGCGCGGCGAGGAACGCGGTGTTGTCCTGGTTCTGCTTCTCCACATCAGCCGCGATCCAGTCGTCCATTGTGGACATCTGACCCGCCGGTACCGTTATCGGACCGGCGCCCGGCGCCAACCGGACCAGCGACACGGCGGGCGCTTCGGCGACGATCCCCGCGGGTACGGCGTCCCTGGGCAGCAGGAAGGTGGCCCCCTCGGCGACGGTCTCCGGCATCACCGCCACCACCCGCAGTTCCCGCTCACCGTCCGGGAAGCTCGCGCGCACCGAATCGCCGATCCGGATGCCCTCGCCGACCAGCGCCGGTCCAACCGCGACGGTGTTCCCGCGCAGCTCGGCCAGCTCCCCCGCGCGCGGCCGGATCAGGTGCGCCTCCTGGTAGGCGGCCGGGTCGATCACGGTCAGGCCGTCGTAGTAGTTCTCGGTGCGCGACCAGCCTTGCTCCCGCAGCTCGGCCTGGATCCGGATGGGCACCGTGACCTCCACCGAAACCCCTGCCACACCGGGGATGGCGGCGATCCGGTCGGCTTCTGCACCGGTCGACTCGATCACCAGATCGCCCACCGTGGTGCGCCGCTGCTCCTGCTCGCTCAGCGCGGACAGCGACGCCATGGTCCCTGCCATCCCGAGCACCAGCCCGGTGAGCACGATCAGCGGCGCGGCCGTGGAAGCGCTGCGGCGCACCCCGTCCCGCAGATTGGCCTCGGCGATCTCCCCCACCACGGTCGATCGCAGCAGCAGTCCGAGCAGCCGCCCGGCCAGCGGCACCACCAGCGGGCTCAGCACGCTCAGCCCGGCCGCGCCGACGATCGCCACCATCATCGACATCGCCAGCGCGCCGGCCAGTTCGACGCGTTGCGCCAGCACGACCAGTCCGGCACAGAAGGCCACCATGGACAGTCCGGTGAGCCAGCGGCCGACGGTCATCACCCGCTGCACCGAACCGCTGTCCCGCAACGCTTCCAGTGGCCGGACCCGGGCAGCGCGCCGGGCCGCGCTGAGCACGCCGAGCAGCGACACCCCGATGCCGACGAAGCAGGACACCCACAGCACTCGGGGTTCCCACGCCACCGAGAAGTCCTCCGGCACCAGCCCGAGCGCGCCCAGCAACCACGACTGCGGCCAGGTCGCGACCACCCCCAGCGGCACCCCGAGCGCGGTGCCGGTCACCCCCAGCAGCAGCGCCTCGGCGAGCAGCAGCCGGTACAGCTGCCCGCGCCCGCCCCCGACCAGGCGCAGCAGCGCGAGTTCCCGCCGCCGTTGCGCCACGGTGAACGCGAAGGTCGAGCCGACGATGAAGAACCCGAGGAAACCGGACAGCAGCACGGTCATGCCCATCAACGTGGCCGCGCCTTCGAACCCGGCACGCACCCGGTCCGCGGTCGCCGGGTCGAGCCCTTCCGGGATCCGCCCCCGTGCCGTCGACCCCATCACCAGCAGAGCCGACTGCACCAGTGCCACCCCGAGCGCGACGGTGAGCAGCGCGCCCCCGAACAACCGGCGCTTCTCCCCGAACGTGCTCAGCGACAACCGCAGCATCACGCCTCCAGGCTCGCGAGCCGGTCGGCGACCTGCCGGGCGGTCGGCCGCAGCAACTGGTCGACGATCCGGCCGTCGGACAGGAACACCACCGCGTCGGCCGCGGCCGCGGCGACCGGGTCGTGCGTCACCATCACCACCGTCTGCCGTGCCCGGTCGACCATGTCGCGCAGCAGGTGAAGTACGCCGCGCGCCGACTTCGAGTCCAGTGCGCCGGTCGGCTCGTCGGCGAAGAGCACCGCGGGCCGGGTCACCATGGCGCGGGCGATCGCGACCCGCTGTTGCTGCCCGCCGGACAGTTCTCGCGGGCGGTGCCGGACGCGGTCGCCGAGTCCGACCGAGGCCAGCACCGCGTGCACCTCCGCGCGGGAGACCTTGGCGCCGGACAACCGCAGCGGCAGCGCGACGTTCTGCTCCGCGGTCAGCGCGCCCAGCAGGTTGAAGCTCTGGAAAACAAATCCGATCGCACTGCGGCGCATGGCGGTGAGCACGCTGTCCGGGGCGAGAGTGATGTCGTTGCCGAGCAGCACCACCCGCCCGCCGCTGACCCGGTCCAGCCCGGCGGCGCAGTGCAGCAGGGTGGACTTGCCCGAGCCGGACGGCCCCATCACCGCGGTCCAGGTGCCGGGCGGGAAGCCGATGCTGACCCGGTCGAGCACGCGCACCCGCGCCTGCCGCTCGCCGTACTCCCTGGTCACCTCCCACAGTTCGATCGCTGGCACCACGCGTATCCCGGCCTCCGCACTCACCCGCCCAGCAAAGCGGCCCGGCCCGGGTGCGGGCACTACCTCCAGCGCCCGAACACGGGTAGAGCTATCTCTACCGGCTAGGGTCGGCACAGTGACCACGACCGCGCTGGAGGCATTGGGGCGGAGGAGCTTCCTGCTCAGCCGGTGGCCGTGGCGCGCGGCGATGTACCTGCTCAGCTCACTGGTCACGGCCACGGTGACCGCCGGGGCGCTCTGCGTGCTCGGCCTGCCGTGGCTGATCCTGGTGTTCGAATCCATTCCGGACGGACCGGGTCCGGTGGCGGCACTGCTCGCACTGGGCACGTTCACCTTCGGCCTCGGCGGCCCGCTGCTCGCCCTGCCGCTGGCGGAATTGGAGCGGCGGCGCCTGCGGCTGGTGGACCCGCGCAAGGTCACCTCCGGCCACCGGCGGCCACCGTCACCGGGGCTCGACCTGTGGGTGCGCACGCGGTTCACCGAGGCCGCGACCTGGCGCGAGCTGGGTTACGCGGTGCTGCTGGCCACGGTGGGGTTCGCGGCCTGCGTGGCGGTGCTGGTGCTGGCCGTGCTGGCGACCGCCCTGCTGGCGAGCCCCTTCCTGATCGAGGGCGGCACGGTATCGGTCGGGTTCCTGACCATCAGCACGCTCGCCGAGTCCGTCTGGGGCGTGGTCGGCGGCCTGGTGCTGCTCATCGCGCTTTGCTACGTCGGCACGCTGGTCGCCGGACTGCACGGCATGCTGGCCAGGACCCTGCTCCAGGGCGACCAGCTGATCGAGGTGTCGCGGTCGCGCGCCCGCCTGGTCGACGCCTTCGAGGCCGAACGCCGCCGCATCGAGCGCGACCTGCACGACGGCGCCCAGCAGCGGCTCGTCGGCCTGACCCTGCGGCTCGGCCTCGCCCGGCTCGACCTGCCGCCGGACTCCCCCGCCGCCGCGCAGCTCGCCGAGGCGCACGACGAGGCCAAGCAGCTGATGGCGGAGCTGCGCGAGTTCATCCACGGCATCCGCCCGCAGGTGCTCACCGAACGCGGTCTGCCCGCCGCGCTGGGCGAACTCGCCGACCGCTCGGCCGTGCCGGTGACAGTCCACAGTGCACTGAAGAGCCGGTTGCCGGTGCCGCTGGAGGGCACCGCCTACTTCGTCGCGTCCGAAGCGCTGGCCAACGCGGCCAAGCACAGCGGGGCGACCGCGGTCGAGATCGAGGTGCGGCTCGACCGCGACTGGCTGCTGCTGGAGATCCGCGACAACGGCCACGGCGGGGCCGATCCCGGCGCGGGCACCGGGCTGACCGGCTTGGCCGACCGGGTCGCCGTGCTCGACGGCAGAATGGTGCTGTCCAGTCCGGCCGGTGGGCCGACCGTGGTGCGTGTGGAGCTGCCGTGTCCTCAGTCCGAGTAGTGCTGGCCGAAGACGGCGTCCTGCTGCGCGAAGGCCTTTCCGGCCTGCTCGGCCGGTTCGGTTTCGAGGTGGTCGCGGCCGTCGGCGACGCCGCCGAACTGGCGCGCGCGGTCGACGAGCACCGGCCCGACCTGGTGGTCACCGACATCCGGATGCCACCGGACTTCACCGACGAAGGCCTGCGCGCCGCGGTCGAGCTGCGCCGGAAGCATCCCGGGCTGGCCGTGCTGGCGCTGAGTCAGTACGTCGAACGCAGTGGTGCGGCCGAACTGCTGGACTCCGGTGACGGGCGCGGAGTGGGGTACCTGCTCAAGGACCGGGTGGTCGACGTCGAGGAGTTCGTCACCGCGCTGCGGCAGGTGGTCGACGGCGGCACCGTGGTCGATCCGCAGGTGGTGCGGCAGCTGCTCGGCCGCCAGCGCGATCCGCTGAACCGGCTGTCCGCGCGTGAGACCGAGGTGCTCGCGCTGGTCGCCGAGGGCCATTCCAACACCGAGATCGCCCGGCGGCTGGTCGTCTCCGAGGCGGCCGTC
The DNA here is from genome assembly GCF_009429145.1 of Amycolatopsis sp. YIM 10. Taxonomy (GTDB): domain Bacteria; phylum Actinomycetota; class Actinomycetes; order Mycobacteriales; family Pseudonocardiaceae; genus Amycolatopsis. The sequence goes on from NZ_CP045480.1 coordinate 8,109,820, forward strand.
GCCAAGCACGTCGGCAACATCCTGAGCAAGCTCGACCTGCCACCCGCCGAGGACACCAACCGGCGGGTGCTCGCCGTGCTCGCTTATCTACGTCGGTAAACGCTTTCCGTAATGGACAATTCGGGGGACAACCGGGAACGACCGCGCCCACGGCACGTCTGAACAGGTACCACCACCGGCGAGAGGCAGGCCGTGAACCACCCCAGCGACCCACCCACCGAGCGCGAGCTGAAGGCCGCGGCCGGGCTGCTCGAAGACGAACTGGACCGGCTCATCGGCGAGTACACCCGCCTCAGAGGCGAGCAGCCGGCCGTCGGTGTGCAACCGAGCCTGGCCGCCTACCTGGTGCGCAGCGCCGAACCACCCATCCTGGCCGCACTGCTGGCCGCGGCGATCGCCCGCCTGGCCTGACTCACCGGCACTGGTTCACCGGTTCACCGGTTCACCGACGGAGCGGCACCAGATCGTCGGCGTGCACGACCTCGCGCCGCTGCTCCGCGGGCAGGTCGTGGCTGGAGCGGCCGACCAGCTCCGGCAGTTCCACCGCGTCGAAGGCGACCACCCCGCGCGCCACCACCCGCTGCGCCGCGTCGACCAGGTCCACCACGTCCCCGGCGTCGAAATCGCCGTCGACCCCGGTGATCCCGGCGGCCAGCAGCGACCGGCGCCGCCGCACCACCGCGGCCACCGCGCCGTCGTCGAGGTGCAGGCGGCCACGCGCGTCCGTGGCGTAACCGAGCCAGAACCGGCGTGCGGAAAGGCGGCTGTCCGCGGCCGCGAACGCCGTGCCGACCTTGGCCTCGCTCAGCGCGTCGGCGGCCTGGTCCGCGCCCGCGAGCAGCACCGGGATCCCGGCCGCGGCAGCCGTCCGCGCGGCGGCCAGCTTCGAGACCATGCCGCCGGTGCCCAGCCCGGAGCTGGACATGCCCACCGAGATGCCGTCGACGTCAGCGTCACCGGTCACCTCGTCGATCCGGCGGGTCGCGCCCGAGCGCGGGTCCCCGTCGTACAGCCCGTCCACATCGGACAGCAGCACCAGCGCGTCGGCGGCGACCAGGTGCGCCACCAGTGCGGCGAGCCGGTCGTTGTCGCCGAACTTGATCTCCTCGGTGGCCACCGTGTCGTTCTCGTTGACCACCGGGACCGCGCCGAGCGCGAGCAACCGCGAGAAGGTGCGCTGGGCGTTGCGGTAGTGCGCGCGGCGGACCACGTCGTCGGAAGTGAGCAGCACCTGTCCGACGGTCAGCGCGTACCTGCCGAACGATTCGCCGTACGCGTGCGCGAGCGCGAGCTGCCCCACGCTCGCGGCGGCCTGCTGCGACGCGAGGTCACGCGGCCGCTTCGCCAGCGACAACGGCGCCAGCCCGGCCCCGATCGCGCCGGAGGAGACCAGCACGATCTGGCTGCCCGCCCCGATGCGCGCGGCGATCGCGTCGACCAGCGCGTCGAGCCTGGTCACGTCGAGCCCGTCACCGGCGGTGGTCAGCGCCGAGGAACCGACCTTGACCACCAGCCGGCGGGCGGCCACGACCGCCCGCCGCGTCTCACTCACCTTCGGACTCCTCGTCCGGGCCGTCACGCCGGATGCGCCGGGCTTCCTTGCGCTCGGCGGCACTGATCCGGTCGGTGCCTTCGAGTCGCACGTCGGTGCCGCGGCCGGACAGGTGGACCACCGCGCCCGGCGTGGACGGCTGCCACTCGAACGAGATGTCGCCGATGGTGACCTGGCTGCCCGGCACCGCGCCCTTGCGGGCCAGCGCATCCTCAACGCCGAGCCGGTTCAGCCGGTCGGCGAGATAACCGACGGCCTCGTCGTTGCCGAAGTTCGTCTGCCGGATCCACCGCTCCGGGCGGGTGCCGCGCACGATGAAGGCGCCTTCCTCCTCCGGATCGGGTTCGACGGTGAAACCGCTGTCGTCCACCGCCAGCGGCTTGAGCACCACTTTCTCCGCCTCCGGCGGCGGCTGCTCGGCCCGGTAGCGCTCGACCACCGCGCCGAGCGCGTAGGTCAGCTCCCGCAGGCCCTTGCGCGCCACCGCGGAGATCTCGAAGACCTCCAGGCCGCGCTTCTCGAACTCGGGGCGCACCAGCTCGGCGAGGTCCGCCGCGTCCGGCACGTCCACCTTGTTCAGCACCACCACGCGCGGCCGGTCGGCGAGATCGCCGCCGAGACTCGGGGTGTAGCGGGCGAGTTCGGCCTCCAGAGCGTCCACATCGGACACCGGATCGCGGCCGGGTTCGTAGGTGGCGCAGTCGACCACGTGCACCAGCACCGCGCAGCGCTCGATGTGCCGCAGGAAGTCAAGGCCGAGGCCCTTGCCCTGGCTGGCGCCCGGGATCAGCCCCGGCACGTCGGCCATGGTGAACACGGTCTCGCCCGCGGTGACCACGCCGAGGTTCGGCACCAGCGTGGTGAACGGGTAGTCGGCGATCTTCGGCTTGGCCGCCGAGAGCACCGAGATCAGCGAGGACTTGCCCGCCGAGGGGAAGCCGAGCAGGCCGACGTCGGCGACCGAACGCAGCTCCAGCACCAGATCCCGCGCCTCGCCCGGCTCGCCGAGCAGCGCGAACCCCGGCGCCTTGCGTGCCTTGGACGCGAGCGCGGCGTTGCCGAGCCCGCCCCGGCCGCCCTGCGCGGCGACGAAGGTGGTGCCGGGACCGATCAGGTCGGCGAGCACCTCGCCGCGCTCGGTCATCACCACGGTGCCGTCCGGCACGCGCAGTTCCAGGGTCTCCCCGGCCGCGCCCGAACGGTTGGCGCCCTGCCCGATCTTGCCGTTGCCCGCCCGCGCGTGCGGACGGAAGTGGAAGTCGAGCAGCGTGTGCACGTTGGGATCGACGATCAGCAGCACATCACCGCCGTTGCCGCCGTTGCCGCCGTCGGGGCCGCCGAGCGGCTTGAACTTCTCACGGTGCACCGAGGCGCAGCCGTTCCCACCGTTGCCGGCGGCCAGATGGATCACCGCGCGGTCGACGAACCGGGACGCCATTGCCTGCCCTCTCCAGAAAAACTGTTGTGTCTACATGCGAACGGGCGGTGTGGTCCGCGTATTCCGCAGACCACACCGCCCGGTGGTTTTCGCTCGGTCTGGGGCTCAGGCCTCGACCGGCACGATGTTGACCGTCTTGCGGCCACGCTTGGAGCCGAACTCGACCGAGCCGGACTCCAGCGCGAACAGGGTGTCGTCACCGCCGCGACCGACGTTCACGCCCGGGTGGAACTTGGTGCCGCGCTGGCGGATCAGGATCTCGCCCGCCTTCACGACCTGGCCACCGAACCGCTTGACGCCGAGGTACTGCGGGTTCGAGTCACGACCGTTGCGGGAGCTGGACGCGCCCTTCTTGTGTGCCATGGCTGCCTGAACCCCTTACTTGGTGATGCCGGTGACTTCGAGGCGGGTCAGCTTCTGCCGGTGACCCTGCCGCTTGTGGTAGCCGGTCTTGTTCTTGAACTTGTGGATGCGGATCTTGGGACCCTTGGTCTGCTCGACGACCTTGCCGGTGACCGAGACCTTCGCGAGCGCGTCGGCGTCCGTGGTGACCTCGCCGCCATCCACATACAGCACGGCGGGGAAGGTGTGCTCGGTGCCCGGCTCGCCCTCGAGCTTCTCGACCTCGACGACGTCGCCGACGGCCACCTTGTACTGCTTGCCGCCGGTCTTGACGATCGCGTACGCCGACACGGATGTCTCCTGCTAACTCGACAATAGGGTGGGGGCTTGTGCGCGCCGCCCGCGGGTTACCGCGTGCTGGTGGGCGCACAATGCTGGCCTGCCGCTACGGGCGGGCCGTCTTACAGGTTACGGGGTGGCCCATAACCGCTGACAACCGGGTGCCGAATCGGGTTGGCCAACCGGGTTGGCCAACCCGGCTGACTAGCCGTTTTCGTTGGCCCCGACCGGCGGCCCGGCCGGCCGGGAAGCCACCCGGCGGGCACGCCGCCGAGTCGTCTTCGCCGCCGGAGCGGGCACGGAGACCTCGGGGGTCGCCTCGGCCTCAGAAGCCTCGGCCTCTTGGGTCCCGGTGACCTCGTTGGTCTCGGCCGCCTGGGTTCCGGTGGCCTCGTCCGCCTGGGCGGCTTCGGTCGCCTGAGCAGCTTCGGGTGCGTGGGCAGCCTCGGGTGCCTGGGCAGCCTCGGGTGCCTGGGCAGCCTCGGGTGCCTGGGCAGCCTCGGGTGCCTGGGCAGCCTCGGGTGCCTGGGCAACTTCGGGTGCCTTCGCTGCTTCAGGTGCCTCAGGCGCCCGGCTTGCCTCGGGTGCCGGGCCTGCTTCAGCCGCCTGGGTCGCTTCGGCCGCCTGGGCGGCTTCTGGCGCCTTCGCTGCTTCGCTTACCTGGGGCGCTTCGGGCGCCTGAGCTGCCTCAGTCGCCTTGCTCGCCTCGGGTGCCTGAGCCGAGCCTGCCTGGGCCGCCTCGGGCGCTTCAGCCGCCTCCGGTGCCTTAGCTGCCTCGCTCGCCTGAGCAGCGTCGGCCTCCTCCGAGGCCTTGGCTGCCTCGGGCGCGGTGGCTGCTTCGCTCGCCTGGGCCGCGTTCGGCGCCTGGCCCGTCTCCGGAACCTTGGCTGTCTCGGGCGTCTGGGCCGTTTCGGCTGCCGGAGCGGCCTCTGGCGTGGTGGCCGTCTGGGCGGATGGGCCGCCTGCGGGCCTGGAGGCCGAGCGGCGTTCCCGACGGCGTTCCCGCTTCGCTTCGACCTTGGCTTCGGCCGGCGACTCCGCGGGCACCTCCTGGGCCTCTTCCGCACGGCCCGGTTCCGGGGCGCGGCCGTTCAGCTCGGGGACCTTCTCCCCGTCCTCCGGCTTGGCCGACTTCGAGGCGTTCGCCATCGCCTGCACGGCGGTGACCACCGACTCGCGCTGCACCGGGGTCGGCGCCGGGGCTTCCGTCTTCGACGGCTCCGGCTGCTGCTCCTCGGCCTTGTTGCGACCACGCGAGCGCCGGGACTGGCCGTGCTGGTGCCCGCCACCACCATTGCCGCCGCCGTTGCCGCCACCGGAACCGTTCTTCGGCTGGTCGGTCGAAACCACCACGCCCCGGCCCTTGCAGTGCTCGCAGGTGGTCGAGAACGCCTCCAGCAGCCCGGTCCCGACCTTCTTGCGGGTCATCTGCACCAGACCCAGCGAGGTCACCTCGGCCACCTGGTGACGGGTGCGGTCACGGCCGAGGCACTCGGTCAGCCGCCGCAGCACCAGCTCGCGGTTGGACTCCAGCACCATGTCGATGAAGTCGATCACGATGATGCCGCCGATGTCGCGCAGCCGCAGCTGGCGCACGATCTCCTCGGCCGACTCCAAGTTGTTCCTGGTCACCGTCTCCTCGAGATTGCCGCCGGAGCCGGTGAACTTGCCGGTGTTGACGTCGATCACGGTCATCGCCTCGGTGCGGTCGATGACCAGGTAACCACCCGAGGGCAGCCACACCTTGCGGTCCAGCGCCTTGGTGATCTGCTCGTCGATCCGGTACTCGGCGAAGACGTCACCGTTGCCGGTGTAGCGCTTGAGCCGGTCGGCCAGGTCGGGCGCCACGTGCGCGACGTAGCCCTGGATGGTGTCCCACGCCGTGCCGCCCTGGACCTCCAGCTTGGCGAAGTCCTCGGTGAACAGGTCGCGGACCACCTTGACCAGCAGGTCCGGCTCTTCGTAGAGCAGGGTCGGCGAGCCGGACTTCTTGCCCTTGCCCGCCTCGGCCTTCTCCTTGATCACGTCCCACTGCGCCTTGAGGCGGCGCACGTCGCGGTCCAGCTCCTCCTCGGCGATGCCCTCCGAGGCGGTGCGGATGATCACGCCCGCGTCCTCGGGCACGATCCGCTTGAGGATGTCCTTGAGCCGCCGTCGCTCGTTCTCCGGCAGCTTGCGCGAAATACCGGTGGCACCCCCGGCCGGCACGTAGACCAGGAAGCGGCCGGGCAGCGAGATCTGCGTGGTCAGCCGGGCGCCCTTGTGCCCGACCGGGTCCTTGGTGACCTGCACCAGCACGCTGTCACCGGTGGACAGGGCCTGCTCGATCTTGCGCGCCTTGCCCTCCAGGCCGGCGGCGTCCCAGTCCACCTCACCGGCGTAGAGCACGGCGTTGCGGCCGCGGCCGATGTCGATGAACGCGGCCTCCATCGAGGGCAGCACGTTCTGCACCCGGCCGAGGTAGACGTTGCCGACGATCGAGCCGCTGCCCGACGAGGTCACGAAGTGCTCGACCAGCACGCCGTCCTCGAGCACGCCGATCTGCGTGGCGTCGCCCTTCTCGGCGACCACCATGGTGCGCTCGACCGCTTCGCGGCGGGCGAGGAACTCGGCCTCGGACAGGATCGGCGCCCGGCGGCGGCCCGCCTCACGGCCGTCGCGGCGGCGCTGGCGCTTGGCCTCCAGCCGGGTAGAGCCGCGCACGCTGCGCACCTCGTCGCGAGCCGGCTTGTCGGCTTCCTTTTCCTTGTCCTTGTCCTTGCCCTGACGGACGTGGACCACGGTGTTGGGCGGGTCGTCGGAGCTGGTGGCGCTTTCGCTGTCCTCTTCGCCACTGCCCTTGCGACGGCGGCGGCGACGGCGGCGCGAACGGCTGCTGTCCTCGCCGTCGGCGTCGTCGGAGGCCTCGTCGGCCTCCTCGCTCTTGCCCGCTTCGGCGGCCTTTTCGGCCGGGGCGTCGTCCGCCTTGGCCTTCTTGTCCTGGTCCTTCTGGTCCTTCTGGGGCTTGGCCTCCGGCTCGTCGGCCTCGTTGTCGTCCCTGGCGTCGTCGCCACCCTTGCCGCGGCCACGGCCACGGCGGCCACGACGACGGCGACGGCGACCGGCGCCCTCATCGTCGTCCTCGTGCGCGGAGGACTCGCCCTCGGCGGAGGTGTCCTCCTCGTCGGCTTCGGCGTGCTCGGGCTCGGGCTCCGGCTTGGGCGCGCGCTTGGCGGGCGCCGCAGCGGGCTCGGGCGGCAGGAACACCGGCGACGGCGCGGCGAACAGCGGCACGTGCACGGCCGGGCGAGCCGGTTCCGGCTCCGGTTCGGGCTCGGGCTCCGGCGCGGGAGCGGCCTCGACGGCGGGAGCCGGGGCCTCGGCGACCGGGGCGGTCTCCCCGGCAGCCACCTCCTCGGTGGCACTGCCGGTGGCACCGAGCGCCTCGGCGACCTGGAGCGCGACCTCCTTGGGCACGCTGGACTGGGCACTGCGCGCGCTCACGCCCAGCTCGACGAGCTGCTTGAGCACCTCGCGGCTGCTCGAACCGAGCAGCTTGGCCAGTGCGTGCACCCGGATCCGGGCGGGCAGGTCGGCCAGCGGGCCGTTCTCCGATGCGGTTGCAGGTGTGGCGGGATTCCCGCCGGTGTTCTCGGCGGGTGTGTCCGCGTTCGACATATATCTCCTCCGCCCCCGGGCGCGTCTGCCAGCCTCGAACGGCTGGAAGGACGCGGCCGCGCAGGGGCCCCTTCCTGTGCTGTTCCGCCGTGGTGGGCACCGACGGCGGGAATCCTTGCTGTCTCCGACGGCGCCGGAACCCGCCCGGCTGCCCGTCCTCGGCAGTCTGCTCGGCGACGCGCCGGCTGAGCACGGGGCGGTCAACGCCCCCTGGTTCAGGTCGTCTAGCCGCCGGTGGAGGCGGCGACGACATGGCTCGTTCAGCAGGTCACCGGGCCACCACACCGGTGGCCTCCGCGCGACGCACGGCGACTCCGGCCCAGCGGCCGTCCCGAGTATCCCACACACCGGGGCGGATACCGTGTACTCGGTACCGGCTCATCGGGTTACAGCTGCCTGACGAGCGGCGGGACCGGCGACACGCCAAGTAGTGTGAAAACGGCCACTACCACTTTCCGGCCAGCCGGCCGGGCGAACTTCGGCAGACCGCTTGTCCAGGGTCCGGCCGGTGGTTACCGTGCGGGCTCGGGGGTCGGGGGACCCGCTCAGCCCACCGTTTCACGCCGAGATGGAGGTACCCGTGCGGCTGCGTGCGAGCACGGTCCTCGCGGGCGCGCTGCTGGTGCTGACCGGTCAGGCCCTGCTGCCGGTTCCGGCCGGCGCGGGCGAGCCGGACTGCGCCCCCGGTGCCCGCACCCTGCGATACGTCGTGTTGTTCGACCGTGGCACCGCCGCCGAGGACGCGGCGGCCGAGGTCGAGGGCGCCTGCGGGCGCAGCACGGCGTTCTACCCGCAGGTCGGCGTCGGCGTCGCCACCTCGGCCGACCCCGGGTTCGCCGAGCGGCTCGGCCCCGGGCGCGCGTTCAGCGCTCAGGGCGAGCGGGCCAAGAACGCGAAGAAGGCACCACGGTCCACCGAGACCAGGGGCAAGGTCACGGCAACCGATCCGGACGCGGTGCCGAGCGCCGACCGGACCGCCGAGCAGTGGGACATGCGCGCCATCGGTGCCGACCGGGCGAATCGGATCGAACCCGGCAGCTCGCGGGTGGTCGTCGGCGTGCTGGACAGCGGGATCGACGCCGCGCACCCCGACCTGGCGGCCGCGGTGGCCGCCGACCAGTCGGCGAGCTGCCTGTCCGGTGCCCCGGACACCAGGGAACGGGCGTGGCGGCCGACCACTTCCACGCACGGCACCCATGTCGCGGGCACGATCGCCGCGGCGGACGACGGGCGCGGCACCACCGGCGTCGCGCCGGGTGTGCGGATCGCCTCGATCAAGGTCATCGACGATCGCGGGTACGTCGATCCGGAGGCCGTCGTGTGCGGGCTGATCTGGGCGGCCGACCACGGCATGGCCGTGACGAACAGCAGTTTTTTCGTGAACCCGTGGGCGCTTTCGTGTGTGGCGGGGGATCGCGTGCTGCAGGAGGCGCTGGCCCGCACGGTCGAGTACGCGGAAAGCCGGGGCACCCTGAACATCGCGGCGGCGACCAACGAGGCGGTCAACCTGGTGCCTTCACCGCGCAGCGGTAAGGCGGGCCGGGGTGGCTGCGAAGCTCTCCCGGCGGGGTTTCGGGACGTGGTGGCGGTGTCCTCGGTGAGCGCGGCGGGGGTGAAGGCGGGGTACAGCTCGTACGGGCTCGGCGTGATCGACCTGACCGCGCCGGGCGGCGAGGCGGGCGAATGCGTGCTGTCGACCGTGCCGGGCGGGTACGCCCCGCTGTGCGGCACCTCGATGGCGGCGCCGCACGTGACCGGGGTGGCGGCGCTGCTTGCGTCGGAACACCCGGGCTGGGGCCCGGCCACGCTGCGGCGGGCGTTGCAGAAGCAGGCGACCCCGATGAGCTGCCCCGCCGACTACGACCTCACCGGCGATGGCACGCAGGACGCTTATTGCGCGGGGTATGGCGCTTTCAACGGGTTCTACGGGCATGGGCTGGTCGACGCGTACGCCGCTGTCGCTCCCTGAGCTGCCCGGCTCCGGCGGCTGGATTTGGCTGTGGGAGGGCAACTGACTGGTACACGCGCCGTTCGAGCGGCGCGTGAATGCTGCGCCTGGCACGGGAGGCGCGGGGCCAGCAGGCAAGATCCGCGCTCCAGCACACGAGAGGGCCACCCCTGGGCGCCAGGTCCCCGATCGGCACGCGCGGGAGCGTGCGTCAGCTGAGGAGGAGTTTGTGCAGGCGCCGAGCCGCCAGCAGGAGGCCGATGGCGGCCATGACCAGCAGGTAAGCCAGGTGCCCCAGGATGGACCAGTCGAAGAAGCCCGTCGCCAGGCCGCGCATGAGTTCGATGCCGTGGTAGAGCGGGAAGCAGCTGACCACGTACTGCAGCGCCTCCGGGTACACGCCCAGCGGGTAGAACGTGGTGGAGAACAGGAACATCGGCATCAGCACCAGCTGGATGTAGTCGAACTGGCTGGTGGAGCGCAGGAAAGTGGCGCACGCCATGCCCACCGCGGCGAAGGCGAACGACACCAGCACGGCCGCGGGCAGCAACAGCACCGCCCACGGTGAGGTGAGCAGGCCCATCACGCCCATCACCGCCACGAACGCCGTCGAATAGAGGGCACCCCGCACCACGGCGAAGCCGATTTCCCCGATTGCGATGTCCAGCGGGCCGATCGGCGTGGACAGCATGGCGTCGTACAGCTTCCCGTACCGGAAGCGGAAGAACACGTTGTACGTCGAGTCGAAGACGGCGCCGTTCATCGCCGAGGCCGCGAGCAGGCCCGGCGCCACGAACGCCACGTAGCTCATCACCTGGCCACCCGGCCCGGCCACCTCACCGACCAGGCTGCCGAAGCCGATCTGGAAGGCCAGCAGGTAGAACAGCGGCTCCAGCGCCCCCGAGACGAACACCAGCCAGTGCCGCGAGTAGACCAGTGCCGACCGTTCGAGCAGGAACCGCGCCCGGCCCGCGTACATCGACGGCGGCAGCACCCGCAACAGCAATCCCCGCGAAGGCGAGGCCTCCCGCACCACCACGGTCACACCACCAGCCGTTTGTAGAAGTAGTGCCGCGCGCTCGCGAAACCCACGCCGAACAACACGATCAGGAAGGCCGCGTGCCCGAGCCCCGGCAACAGGTCCAGCGTGCCGAGGGTGACCCCGCGCGCCAGCTCGGTGCCGTGCCACAGCGGGGAGATCCACGCCAGCCACCGCAGCGCCAGCGGGATCTGCTCGATCGGGAAGAAGGTGCCGGCGAACAGGGTCATCGGCATCACCACGAACCGGAACAGCGTGGCGAACCGGGTCTCGTCGTAGGTGCTCGCCGCGAACGCGCAGACCGGCGCCGAGCAGGCCAGCCCGGTGGCCACGCCGACCACCACCACCAGCACCGCGCCCGCGTTCAGCCAAGCGCCCAGCAGCAGCGCCATCAGCGCGTAGACCACCCCGGCCAGGCTCAGCCGGAGCGCGACCCACATCAGGTGCCCGCCGAGTACCTGCCCCGGCGAGATCGGCGTGGCGGTGGCCGCCAGGTAGTCCTTCTGCCACTTGAATCCCGACAGCACCGGATAGGTGGACTCCCCGACCGCCAGCATCATCGACGCCGACACCAGCAGCGCGGGCGCCACGTAGTGCAGGTAGGACAGCCCGCCGGTGGCCGCGCCCGGCTGCACCTGCGAGCCGAAGCCCAGCCCCATCGCGGCCAGGAAGAACAGCGGCTGCAACCCGGTGGAGTACAGGTTGGACCGCCAGTACCGGCGGTACCAGGTCCAGTAGCCCTCGACCCGCAGCGCGGCACCGCGCCAGGCGCCGACCACGCGTCCGGTGGACATCACGGAGGTCATCAGTCCACCAGCGTCCGGCCGGTGAGCCGGAGGAAAACGTCCTCCAGCGTGCTGCGGCGGACCAGGCTGGACAGCGGCCGCACCCCGCGCGCGTGCGCCTGCTCCAGCGCTGCCTCCCCGGCCCCGGTGTAGAGCAGCAACCTGTCCGGCAGCACCTCGATCCGCTCGGCCAGCGACTCGACCTCGGGCACCGCGGCGGCCTGCTCCCCCGGCGCGAACCGCAACTCCAGCACCTCACGGGTGGAGTAGCGGGCGATCAGCTCGGCCGGTGAGCCTTCGGCGGCGATGCGGCCGCCGTCCATCACCACCAGGCGGTCGCACAGCTGCTCGGCCTCATCCATGTAATGGGTCGTGATGATCAGCGTGACGCCCTGCGATTTCAGCCGGAACAGCCTGTCCCACAACAGGTGCCTGGCCTGCGGGTCGAGTCCGGTGGTCGGCTCGTCGAGCAGCAGCAGTTCGGGATCGTTCACCAGTGAGCGCGCGATGGTCAGCCGCCGCTTCATGCCGCCGGAGAGCGCGTCGACCTCACCCTCGGCCTTCTCGGTCAGCTGCGCGAACTCCATCAGCTCGACCGCCTTCTTCCGCACGTGCGCGCGGGAGAGCCCGAAGTACCGGCCGTAGACCTGGAGGTTCTGCCGGACGGTGAGTTCGGCGTCCAGGTTGTCCAGCTGCGGCACCACGCCGATCCGCGCGCGGATGCGCGGGCCCTCGGCGTCCGGGTCGAGGCCGAGCACCTTCAGCTCCCCGTCCGAGCGCGGCGACACGCTGGCGATCATCCGCATGGTGGAAGACTTGCCCGCCCCGTTCGGCCCGAGGAAGCCGAACGCCTCCCCGCGCCGGACCTCGACGTCGATCCCCCGGACGGCCTCGAACTCGCCGAAGCGCTTCACCAGCGCCTTGGCCTGGACCATCGGCTCGTCGAAAGTGCTTTCTCCCACATCACGCACTGTGCCACGCGGCACCGACAGTTTCGACCGGTTATCGCAGGCGCTTGTTCATCACCACGTTGGTTTCGGCGTATCCGGCGCCCTGGTAGAGCGAGCGCGCGGTGGTGTTGTCGCCGAAGACGTGGAGCTGGATGGCGTCCAGCCCCACCGCCAGCACCTCGTGCTCCAGCGCGGCCATCATCGCCTTGCCGTAGCCCTTCCCACGCTCCGCGCCGGCGACCTCGATGTTGTAGAGGTACGCCAGCCGCCCGTTCTCCCCGTCGCGCTCGGCGAACCACAGCGTGCCGACCACCCGGCCGTCGTCGCGCGCGGTGTAGACGTGGTTGGCCGAGGTCGCCAGACCGGCGGGCAGCAGCTTCTCGTGCACTTCCACGGACCGCTGTTCCGCACCTTCGGCGGGCCAGTTCCCGGCCTTCACCTTCGCCTCGGCGTAGGCCACGATCACGTGCGCGCGGTAGGCCGCGAACTCCTCCTCGGTCATCGGCACGAGTTCGACGGCCATCCAGCTCCTCGGGTCAAAGGGTCACCGGGATGGTGACCGTGCGGCGCCCCCCGTTGACCTCCAGCGTCAGTTCCGCCGGCCCCGGGCGCAGCCCGGTGAGCAGCCCGGTCGACGGATCGAAGGTGGCGATCGCGTCTCCGGCCGGGCCGCCGCCGACGTGGGTGCCGATGCCGCCGGTCCAGTCGGCGCTCACCGGGTAGGCCACCGGAATGGCCCGCCCACCCTGGTTCACCGTACCGAAAACCGCCGCCTTGGTGCCGATCCCGATCGACGCGGGCGCGGTCAGCGCGAGCGAGTCCACATGCGGCCGGGTCTGGATGGTCACGTCGGAATCCAGCCGCAGCAGGGTCCAGCCGGTGAAGCCGCCGTCGCCGGGTGCCGCGGCGGGTGCCTTGCCCGCGTTGCCGTTGATCAGGAACGGCACACCGTCCACTCTGGACACGTTGAACACGCCGGCGTGCGAGGCGATCGCCGCGGCCGGCTTGCCGGAGCGCTCCTCGAACGCGGTCAGCCAGGTGCGCAGCAGGTCGGCCTCCTTGCCGTCGGCCAGCTGCGAGTTACCGGTCGGGCTCGGATCGCGCGTCGGGTGGTGCATGGCCACCACGACCCCGCGCACCGCGCCATCGGTCTCCGCGCCGTCGAGCGCTTCCCGCAGCATCCGCACCTGGTCGAACCCGCCGGCGCGCAGGCTGCCGCGCGAGGAGTCCAGCAGCACCAGCCGGACCCCGTTCAGGTCGACGACCCGTTGTGGCGCCCCGAACTCCGCCTGGAACTCGGCCAGTCCCTTGCCGCCTTCGGCCTCGTGATTGCCCGGCACGTAGTACCAGGGCACCCGCCCGTCCAGTTCCTCGGTGATGATCTGGCGGGCCAGGTCGAAGTCGGCGGCCAGGCCGCGGTCGACGAAGTCGCCGTTGATCACCACCACGTCGGGCTTCGCCGCCACGGCCTCGCGCAGCGTGCGGCGGGCCTGCGCGACCAGCGGGCCGGTGGGCGCGTCCGCGGTGAACTGCGCGTCGCTGACCACGGCCACCTTGAGCCCGCCGTCGCCGAGGGAACCGTCGGTGAGCACCGCGGGATCGCGTTCGGCCGGGTCACCGGGCACCTCGGCCGACGGCGACACCTGCAGCGTCAGGTCGTCGAACACCAGCTTGCCCTCGTACTGCTGGTCCGGCACGTTCTCCACGGCGTAGAACCGGGTCAGCCGCTGCCCGGACGGCAGTCCGGCGGGCAGGCTGCCTTCGACGTAGCGCCAGCCGGTCCAGTCCACCGCCAGCGTCAGGTCCACAATGGACGCGACATTCGACGCATCCCGGAGTTCGGCGCGCAACCAGGCGCCCTTGCCGTCCCCGTTGACCCAGACGCCGACCTTCTGCGTCCCGGCGGGCAGTGAGTACGGCGTGCTCGCGTTCACGTAGGCGGCACGGGTCGCGGTGGTGCCGGTGAGGCGGTAGTCCAGTGCCAGGCCGCGGCCACCGTCGCGGCCCGGGGCCTCGCTCAGCGCCGCACCGACCACGGCGGGGTGTACCGAGGCGAACCATCCGGCCGATCCGTCCAAAGGCGACAGTGCCTGCGGCTCGCTGCCCACCGAGATGACGAAGTGGGTGACCAGGCCGGCGGCCTTCGCGGTCACCACGGTCGCCCCGGCGGGCACCAGCGCGGTCACCGAGAACCGGTCGCCGTCCGGCTCGACCTTCACCACGGCCGGGTCGAACTCCAGCTGGACGTCGGCGGGTTCGAGCCAGGTGCCGTAACCGTCGGCGTCGTAACCGTAGACCTGGAAGTTCCCGGTCACCCCGGCGCCGGACAACGCGACCTGCTCGGTGCTCGTGCCCAGCCGGACGGGTTCGCCGAGCACGGTCAGCTCGGTACTGCCGCGTGTCCCCCGATAGCTGGCTTCCACCTCGACCGTGGTGCGCTCCCCCGGCGTGGCGAGGAAAACGCCGTCCCGCACGATGCCGCGGGAACTCCGCCAGATCGGCTTCACCGGCACCGCGGCACCGGATTCGTCGTGTGCGCCCGCGACCATCCGGCGGGACAGACCGGGCAGCACCCGATCGGCGTTTTCGGTCTCCTGCTCGGGATGCGGGGCGAATCCGGTCAGCTTGCCGCTGCCGGGAGCCGTCGCGAAACCGAGGCCGTTCGGCACGGTCCGCTCCCCACCGTCGGACGGGGAGTTGCGCACCGACGCGGCCACGTCACCCCGCTCCCGCGCGAGCAGGGTGGACGAACCACCGCCGTCGAGATTGATCACGTCGTCCGCGCCGAGCGACTGCATGTGCCGCGCGAGTTCGAGTTCGGTCATGCCGCGGCTGTCCGCCTGCCGTCCATCCACTGTGGACAACCACATCCGGCTGCCGTCGGCGGAGAAGCCGACCGCCGTGCGCGGGTGCATGACCGCCGCGTCGACCGGCTGGAGCCGACCGTCGGCCAGCAGGATCTTGTTGCCGCCGACCGCCACCGCGACTTCCCCGGCGTCGCTGCGGGGTGCGTAGGCGACCGAAACCGGGGCGCCCACGGCGAGTCCGGCCAGCGCGTCCACTCCGGCATCGCGGGCGAGCAGGACCGTGCTGCCCGCGGCGATCGGGCCGTCCACCGGCTCCGGACGCAGCTGCGTGACCGCGCCGTCGCGCACCTCGACTTCGAGCACCTTGGCCGCACCGGCCACCGAGGTCTTGCGGGAAGCGCTGCCCCACAACGGGGTGTAGACGCCGATGCCGTTCGACGGCAGCACCGCGCCGTTGAAGTTGGTCGCCTTGACCGATCCGCCGGGCAGCGTGATCGTGGCGTCGAGGAACACCGAAGCCAGGCGCGCCTTGCCCTCGGCGGTGATCGCCGCGGTGAGATTGTGGCCCTGCGCGGGCGCGGTGTGCAGCTGCCCGTCACCGATGCCGACGCCGAGCGGGGCGCCGGTGGCGTTGATGTCGAAGAAGTCGCCGTTCACCCCGGCGACCGCGCCCGCGTTCGCGATCTGCTCGGACAGCGGCGCGCGGGCGGAGACCGAGCCCGGATTCAGGTACGCCGGTCTCAGCGAGCCGGTGGCCAGGTCGACCTCCAGCGTGTCGCCCCGGATCCAGCCGAGCGGGTCGAAGCGGTCGAACTCGGTGAGGCTGAGCCCCGGCGCCACCTCGCTGGTGGTCGAACCGGTGACCATGCCGTCGTCCGGCACCGCGGCGGCGGCACGGACCGCCGCCTCCCCGGACGACGAAGCCGCCGGTGCCGATTCGACCGGTACCGGGCCGAGCGGCGCGGCCAGCGGATCGGCCGCCGCCACCACCGGCGGCATCGCCAGCAGCCCGGCGAGCACCAGCACCGCACCTGAACGAGACTTGCCCACTTGCCGCTCCCCGGTCCGAAGGTCCAGACCTCAGCTCAGCGCATGGAAATCGCCAGGGGAAGACGGGGAGGTGAACGTCAGCCGAACCGCGCAACCGAACCGGACACCCTGGCCCTGATCCCGCGGAAATGCGCCTCGACGGCGGTGTGCAGGGCGGGTTCGTCCCGTGCCCGCAACGCTTCGAGAATGTCCCGGTGCCAGCTCGCCACCAGCGCGGGTGTCTCCTCCTCACCGCGGGGCAGGTCGCCGTCGAGCGAGCGGAACACCCGCCAGAACACACGCAGCAGCTCGAGCACCAGCGCGTTGCCGAGCGGGCGGTAGAGCGTCTCGTGGAACAGCCAGTCGGCCTCGGGCGCGTACTCCCCGTCCCGCGCGCGGTCCTCCATGGTCTGGACCGCGGACTCCAGCACGTCGAGGTCGACCGCGTCACCGGCGGCGAGCACCCGGCCGGTCAGCCCGGCTTCGAGCACCTCCCGGACTTCGAGCAGTTCCTGGATTTCGGTGAGGTCGCCGCGTACCGAAAGCGCGCCGCGGAACGCGAGCCCTGCCTCCAAACCGGACAGCGAGACTCCGCCGACGTAGGTGCCGTAACCGTGCCGGATGTCCACGATGCCCTGGGCTTCGAGCGCCTTCATCGCCTCGCGCAACGGATTGCGGCCGACGTCCAGCTCGCGCATCAGCTCCAGTTCGGTGGGCAGCAGCGCGCCCGGTGGCAGTCCGCGCTCCACGATCAGCCGCTTGACCGACTCGCGCAGCGCCTGCTGGTTCGCCGACATTTGCCCTCCTCCCGCCGTGCCACTACCTTACCCCAGAGATAGGACATCCTATGTCTAACGGGGGTCGGGATGGCGGTCGCACGGGCCCAGCGCCGGGCCTTCTTCGCCGCCTGGCTCGGTTACCTGCTCGACGGCTTCGACTTCATCCTGATCACCCTGGTGCTCACCGAGATCGCCGCCGAGTTCGGGCTGAGCCTGCCCCAGGCGGCGACGCTGGTGTCGGCGGCCTTCGTCTCGCGCTGGCTGGGCGGGCTGGTGCTCGGCGCGATCGCCGACCGGTACGGCCGCAAGCCCGCGATGATCCTGGCCATTCTCGCCTTCTCGATCGGCAGCGGGCTCTGCGGGTTCGCCTGGGACTACTGGTCGCTGTTCGCCTTCCGCGCGGTGGTCGGCATCGGCATGGCCGGGGAGTACGGCTCCAGCGCCACCTACGTGCTGGAGACCTGGCCGAAGCACATGCGCAACCGCGCCACCGGCTTCCTGCTCTCGGCCTACCCGGTCGGCACGGTGCTGGCCGCGCTGAGCTACGAGCTGATCGTGCCCGCGGCCGGGTGGCGGTGGCTGTTCTACGCCGGGCTGGTGCCCATCGCACTGACCCTCTACCTGCGGCGATCGCTGCCGGAGGCGGTCGAATGGGAAAACGACGGCGGCGGCTCGTCGGTGCTGTTCGCCCCGGGGCGGCGGCTGGCGAACGCGCTGCTCGCGCTGGTGCTGACCACCGCGCTGGTGCTGGTCTTCAGCCGGACCGCCACCGGGTGGCCGCTGCTCGTGCTGGTGGTGCTCGGCCTGGTCGCGCTGACCGTGCAACTGGCCGGGCGGCGGTGGCCGGTGGTGCTGGCGCTGATCGCCACGGTGTTCTGCGCGTTCCTGTACTCGTGGCCGATCCAGTCGCTGCTGCCGACCTATCTGAAGACCGGGCTAGGCTACGATCCCGGCGCCGTGGCGACCGCGCTGACCTGGGCGGGGCTGGGTTACGCGGCTGGTTCGTGCCTGGCCGGGATGCTCGGGGACCGGCTGGGGACGCGACGGGCCTACGTGCTCGGGCTCTTCGCGTCGCTCGCGTTCGTGTTCCCGGTGTTCGCCCTGCCAGCGGGCAACGTGGTGCTGCTGTGGGTGCTGCTGTTCGGCATGCAGGCCACCAGCCAGGGCATCTCGGGGCTGCTGCCGAAGTACATCGCCGACCACTTCCCGACCCGCGTGCGCGCGGCCGGGCTGGGCTTCACCTACAACGTCGGCGCGCTGGGCGGGGCGGTGGCGCCGCTGGCCGGGGCGGCGATCGCGGAACGGGCCGGGCTGGGGAACGCGCTCACCCTGCTGGCCGTGGTGCTGACGCTGGCGGTGGCCGCGCTGGTCGGCTTCAACGTCCCGGCGCGGCTGGAACGCCATGAGCGGGGCATTACTCGCAATCGACGCGAGTAATGCCCCGCTCCCGGCATTGGGCTCAGTTCGGGAACCAGAGCTTCAGCTCGCGCTCGGCGGACTCGGCGGAGTCGGAGCCGTGCACCAGGTTGAACTGGACCTCCAGGGCGAAGTCGCCGCGGATGGTGCCCGGGGTGGCCTTCTCCACCGGGTCGGTGCCACCGGCGAGCTGACGGAACGCCGAGATCGCGCGGGTGCCCTCGACCGCGATGGCGACCAGCGGGCCGGAGGTGATGAAGTCGACCAGGTCACCGAAGAACGGCTTGTCCTTGTGCTCGGCGTAGTGCTCCTCGGCCACCGACCGCTCGACGGTGCGCAGCTCCAGCTGAGCCAGGGTCAGGCCCTTGCGCTCGATCCGGGAGATGACCTCGCCGACCAGTCCGCGCTTGACGCCGTCGGGCTTGACCAGAACAAGGGTGCGCTCACTCACGGGGGAATCTCCTTTAATTGCGTGTTACTTGACGCGAACTGTAGCGACCTGGTCAGCGCCGCTGCGGCCGCAGGGTCTTCGACCACAGTGAAACACCGGCCGCGTCCCGCAGGTCGACGGTCAGTTCTCCGCTCGCGCCGTTCACGTTGACCTCGCCGAAGTGCTGGAAACCGTCCAGCGGTGAGCTGTTCGCCGCGGGCGGCGCGTGCACGAAAACCGCCTCGGGGCCGAAGGTCGGGTCCAGCGCGTTAGGCCCGAACCCACCGGCGTTGAGCGGGCCGGAGACGAACTCCCAGAACGGGTCGAAATCACCGACGGCCGCGCGGTCCGGCGAGTAGTGGTGCGCCGCGGTGTAGTGCACGTCCGCGGTCAGCCAGACCACGTTGCGCACGCGCCGCCGCGAGATCTCGCGCAGCACCCAGGCAAGTTCGTGCTCACGCCCGCCGGGCGCACCGGGCAGGCCGTTGGCCACGCCCTCGATCGCGGTGCCGTCCGGCACGGTGAGGCCGATCGGCATGTCCGCGGCGACGATCTTCCAGGTCGCCGCGCTGCGGTCGAGCCCGCGCACCAGCCACTGCGCCTGCTGCTCGCCGAGAATGTGGCCGACGCCGTTCGGGTCGGCGTTGTTCGCGTCCTTGTAGGTGCGCATGTCGAGCACGAAGATCTCGACGTGGCTGCCGTAGCGGAAGCTGCGGTAAACCCGGCCGTCCACGGCCTGGCGCGCGTCGATCGGCTGCCACTCGTGGAACGCCTGGAACGCGCGCTTCGCCAGCACGTCGACCCGCTTCTCGGTGTACTGCGGCAGGTCCAGGATCTCGCCCGGGTACCAGTTGTTGACCACCTCGTGGTCGTCCCACTGCACGTAGGCGGGCACTTCGGCGGCGAACCCGCGCAGCTTGTCGTCGAGCAGGTTGTAGGCGAACTGCCCGCGGTACTCGTCGAGCGTTTCGGCCACCTTCGACTTCTCCGGCGTGACCACGTTCCGCCAGGCCCGGCCGTCGGGCAGGGTGACGTGCTCCTGCAGCGGGCCGTCGGCGTAGACGGTGTCGCCGCTGTGCAGGAAGAAGTCCGGCCGCCGGTCGGCCATCGCCCGGTAGATCGGCATGCCGCCGCGATCGGGGTTGATGCCCCAGCCCTGGCCGACGGTGTCGCCGGACCAGACGAAGCGCACGCTCTCGCGGCCGATCGGCGCGGTGGCGAACCGCCCGGTCAGCGGCTCGCTGGCGGCGCGGCCGTCGAGGTCCTCGGCCCGTACGCGGTAGTGCAGTTCGGTGCCGGGCACCAGTCCGGCGACGCGCACCTTGCCGGTACCGCCGGTCTCCGGGCTCAGCACCGGGCCGGTGATCCGGCGGGCGTGCCGGAACGACGGGTCGCGCGCCACTTCGACGAGCATGCGGGAGGGGCGGTCGGCCCTGGTCCAGACGATCGCCGAATGCGAGGTGACGTCGCCGGACTGCACACCGTGGGTGAGCACCGGGCGGCTCTTGCCGCGGGCGAATGCGGGCGTGCCGAGGGAGCCGGCGGCCAGCACACCGGCGCCGAGCACACCGGCGCGCAGCAGCGATCGCCGGTCGTGGTGGGTGGGTTCGGTCATTCCGGTGTTCTATCCGCTGTTCCGGACCGCGGGGCCAACTGGGCCTTTCCGACGGATGAACGACGCCCTAGGTTGACAGAGAATCACCGGTCGCACACGGAAGGCGGTCTCATGGGGGGACGCGGCAGGATCTTCGGTCGGGTCACCGCGGTCGCGCTGGTCGCGTCGGCGGTGCTCACCGCTCCGGCACTGGCGGACACGCACGGCACGCGCGCGCTGATCCGGTACACGGAGCACGGCATCCCCCACATCTCCGCGAAGTCGTTCGACGGCCTCGGCTACGGCTACGGGTTCGCCGCCGCCAAGGACAACCTGTGCGAACTGGCCAACGGGTACCTGACCGTGGACGCGAAGCGGTCGAAGTACCTCGGGCCGGGCGGCAGCGGCAACTCCGCGCTCAGCGGCGCCGATTCCAACCTCGCCAGCGACGTGCACTTCCAGCGGATCAACGATTCCGGCGTGGTGGAGAGCTTGCTGCACCAGCCCCGCCGCGAGGTCAAGGAGATCGTCGGTGGATACGTCGACGGTTACAACAAGTACCTGAAGGAACACGGTACGCAGGATCCCGCCTGCCGTGACGCGGGCTGGGTGCGGCCGATCACCGACATCGACGTCTACCGCCACCTGTACGCGATCGCGGGCATTTCCGGGCAGGGTGAGCTGGTGAACGGGCTGGTCGGCGCGCAGCCGTCGGGTGGCGTGCTGCCCGAGGACGCCGCCGCGCGCATCAGCACCGCGCTCGCCGAGGAGGGCACGATCGGCAGCAACGGGATCGCGGTCGGCAAGGCGGGCACCGCGGCGGAGCAGGACAGCGTGCTGCTCGGCAACCCGCACTTCCCGTGGCAGGGCGGACGGCGGTTCTGGCAGGCGCAGCTGACCATTCCCGGGCGGTTCAACGCTTCCGGCGCCAGCCTGCTCGGCATGCCGCTGATCCAGATCGGCCACACGCGCGACACCGCGTGGACGCACACCTTCTCCACCGCCCGCACCTTCGGCCTCTTCGAGGTGAAGCTGACGCCGGGCGATCAACTGTCCTATGTGGTCGACGGACAGCCGGAGAAGATGAGCGCGCAGAAGGTTTCCGTCGAGGTGAAGCAGCCGGACGGTTCGCTGGCCACCGACACCAGGACGCTGTACTCGACCCGCTACGGCCCGGTCATCACCGGCGTCGGGGACATCCCGCTGCCGTGGACCACCACCTCGGCCTACACGCTCCGCGACGGCAACGCGACCAATCTGCGCGCGCTGAACTCGTGGTTCGACCTGAACCAGGCGCAGGACGTCGAGGACATCTCGAAGGCGCTGAAGTCCACCCTCGGCGTGCCATGGGTGAACACGATCGCCACCGACCGGCACGGCAAGGCGCTCTACTCGGACGTCCAGGTGGTCCCGCACGTCACCGACGAACTGGCCGACCGCTGCTCGACCCCGTTGGGGCGCCAGCTCTTCCAGGCCGCCCAGGTGTCCGTTCTGGACGGTTCACAAGGGACCTGCGCGTGGGGATCGGACGCCGACGCGGTGGAGCCCGGGCTGCTCGGCCCCGGCAGGCTGCCGCACCAGATCCGCGACGACTACGAGCTGAACGCGAACGACAGCCCGTGGCTGGCGAACGCCGGCGCACCGCTCACCGGCTACCCGTGGATCGTCGGCGACACCGGCACCACGCGCTCGCCCCGCACCAGGGAAGCCTTGATCAGCACGGAAGAACAGCTCGGCGAGTTCACCACGGCATCGATGAAGGAACTGCTCTTCGGCGACCGGAGCAGGCTCGCACTGCTGGCCGCCGACGCCGCGGCCGAGGTGTGCGGCACCGGCCCGGCCTGCGACGCGCTCAGGTCGTGGGACCGCACCTACACCCTGGAAAGCCGGGGCTCGCTGCTGTTCGAACGGTTCGCGATGCGGCTCGGACCGGGCCCGATCTGGAAGGTCGGTTTCGACCCGGCCGATCCGCTGCACACGCCGAACACGCTCGACACGCAGAATCCCGTGGTGCGCAAGGCGTTCGACGACGCGGTGGCCGAGCTGACCGCGGCGGGCATCCCGCTGGACGCGAAGCTCGGCGACCACCAGTCGGTCACCCGCAACGGAAAGCGGATCCCGATGCACAGCGGCCCAGGGCAGCTGGGCATTCTCAACGCCATGGCGCCGGTGTGGGATCCCAAGGCGGGCAACGTCGACTTCGTGCACGGGTCGAGCTTCATCCAGGTGGTCGGCCTGAGCGGCAAGGCGTGTCCGGACACGTCCACGCTGATGACCTACTCGCAGTCCGCCGACCCGACGTCCCCGCACTTCGCCGACCAGACCGAGCTGTACTCACGCGGTGAATGGGTGCGCGGCCGGTTCTGCGAGGGCGACATCCTCAGCTCACCTGAGCTGAGGATCGTCGCCCTTCGCTGAAATTCAGGCGGGCGGCCGGGTGCGGTAGGTCATCAGCGCGACACCGCTGTCGAACACCCGGCTGTCCGTCAGGTAGAACCGCGCGGGCGCGAACTCGCCGGTGAACAGCGGAATGCCCGCCCGCGCGATGACCGGGTGGATCTTCACCACCAGCCGGTCGATCTCCGGCAGCAGTTCCTCGGCGAGCCCGCCGCCACCGCACAGCCAGATGCCGAGCCCGTCCTCCGCCTTCAGCTCGCGCACTCGCTCCAGCGCGTTCTCACCGATCAGCTCCACATCCGGGTGCGGCGCCTCGGTCATGCTGCGCGAGACGACGAACTGGCGCAGGTGCGAGTACGGGCTCGGCGCGCCCGTGGCCACCCCTGCCTCGTACGTGCCGCGCCCCATCAGCACCGTGTCGAACTGCTTGGGCGGCCCCGAAATCCCGGCGGGCTCACGCCACGCCGTCGGCACGGTCTCCGGGTAGACCTCGTTGATCGCCTGCGGGTGATCGCCTTCGTACAGGTAGAAATCGGCCTGGCCGGCCGGCCCCGCGATGAAACCGTCGAGACTGGAACCGATGTAGTAAGTGAGTTCGCGCACCCGAAAAGCTTAGTCTGCGGCTTCCTGTTGACTGGGCAACCGGCCTTCGGCCATCCGGCGGGCCACATCACGCCGCAGCCAGAGCAACCACAGCCACAGCGCCAGGAACACGAACCCGATCACGGCGATCGCGGGCAGCGCGAAGAAGAACAGGATCAACACGCCCTGCAGCACCAGGATCGCGGGCACCGCCCACGGCTTCGACAGGAACCCGCACAGCACGCCCATCACCACCGCGATGGTGATCACCGCCCAGCCGGTGCCGCTGGTCAGCCCGCCGCCGAGCTGGGCGACCACCGGCAGCGCCAGCGCCACCACGATCGCCTCCATGATCAGCGTGCCCGCCATCACCCCGCGGAAGGACTTCAGCGGATCCTTCGCCGGCGGTTTCGGCTGCTCGGTCATGCCGGTTCCTTCCCGAACAGGGTGCGGGCCTCACCCGCGGTGAACACCGATCCGGTGATCAGCACCCCGCCACCGGCCAGCGGCTCCTCCGGGTCCTCGGATTCCTCGGCCAGCGCGACCGCGGTCTCCACCGCGCCGTCCAGCCGCGGTGCCGCGTACACCCTGTCCTCGCCGAACACCGACTTCGCCAGCTCGTCCAGTTCCTCCAGCGGCATCGCGCGAGGTGAGCTGTTCTGCGTGACGACCACGTCGGAAACGACCGGCTCGAGGGCTTCGAGAATGCCGTGGGCGTCCTTGTCGGACATCACGCCGACCACCGCGACCAGGCGGCGGAAGGCGAATTCGTCGGTGACCGTGGCGGCGAGCGCACGAGCGCCGTGCGGGTTGTGCGCGGCGTCGAGCATCACCGCCGGGGCCGCCCGCACGCGCTCCAGCCTGCCGGGGTTCTGCACCTCGGCGAAGGCCTCGCGCACGGCCTCGACCACCAGCTGGCGCTCCTTGCCCGCGCCGAAGAACGCCTCGACCGCGGCCAGCGCGAGCACCGCGTTGTCGGCCTGGTGCTTGCCGTGCAGCGGCAGGAAGATCTGGTCGTAGATCCCGCCGAGGCCCTGGAGCTTGAGCAGCTGGCCGCCGACCGCGATCTCGCGTTCGAGCACGGCGAACTCGCTGCCCGCCCTGGCCACCGAGGCGTCCACCTCGATGGCGCGCTCCAGCAGCACGCGCTGCACCTCGGGATCCTGCTCGGCGATGACCGCCACGCTGCCGGGCTTGATCACCCCGGCCTTCTCCCTGGCGATGTCGCGGACGTCGGTGCCGAGGTAGTCGGTGTGGTCGATGGAGATCGGCGTGATGGCCGCGACCTGCGCGTCGGCCACGTTGGTGGCATCCCAGGTGCCACCCATGCCGACCTCGAGCACCACTGCCTCGGCCGGGGCGTCGGCGAAGGCGGCGAAGGCCATGCCGGTGAGCACCTCGAACTTGCTCATCCGGATCTCGCTCGCGTTGTCGACCATGGTCACGAACGGCGCGATGTCACGGTAGGTGTCGACGTACTTCGCGGCCGAGATCGGCACGCCGTCGATGCTGATGCGCTCGGTGACCAGCTGCAGGTGCGGGCTGGTGTAGCGGCCGACGCGCACGCCCATCCGGGTGAGCAGGGCGTCGATCATCCGGGCGGTGGAGCCCTTGCCGTTGGTGCCCGCCACGTGCAGCACCGGGTAGGTCTTCTGCGGGTCGCCGAGCAGGTTGAGCAGCGTGTTCACCCGGTCGAGCGAGGGCTCGATCTTGGTCTCGGGCCAGCGCTCGTTCAGCTCGGCTTCGACCGCGCGCAGCTCGTACCGCGCCTCGGGGCCGTTCTCCGCGGGCAGCTCTTCGGTGCCCTGGTCGTCCAGCTCGTGCGTCTCGTCGGTGGGCGCGAGATCGGGCACCGGCCCGAGGGCAAGGTTGTCGCCCAGCTGGCCGACCCCGCCGACCCCGGCGCCGGAACCGCCGCCCGCCTCGAAGGCGTGGTCGGTGGTGTGGAACGTGCCGTCCGGATTGTCCGGATCGGTGTTGTCCGGGTCGTCGATCGCGCCCAGCTCGTCGATCCCGGCGAAACTGTCGAGATCACCCAGCTCAGGCCGCTTCGGGGACTCTTCTTCGCCGTGCGGCACCCGTGCTCCCAACTTGTCCTGCTATGTGCGTCCACGAGTCTACGACCGGCGTTTCTGGCAGGTTGGGGGCGTGCCGTTCAACCACAACGACCACTACCACCCATACCTGCTGCGCCAGGTGCCGCCGACCGCTCGGCGCGCACTGGACGTCGGCTGCGGTACCGGGCGCTTCGCCCGCCGCCTGGCCGCGCGCGGCCTCGAAGTCGACGGAATCGACCCGTCCGCCGAAGCGATCGGCGTCGCCACCGCACTCGGTGGCGAGCGGATAACCTACCGTCACGCCGACGTGACCACCTGCGACCTGCCACCCCAGGAGTACGACTTCATCTCGTGCCTGGCTTCGCTGCACCACATGCCTTTCTCCACGGTCACCCGACTGCGCGACGCCCTCGCCCCGGGCGGGGTACTGGCCGTACTCGGCTGCGCGCACCCGAGCGCCCCGCGGGATTGGCTGCCGTGGCTGGCGGCGGTGCCGCTGAACCTGGTCGCACGGGCCGTGGTGTACGCCGGGGAACGACTGAACGGGGGCGTCGACCCGCTACCCACGGCCCCCATCCGGGACTGGACCACCACCATGGCCGACGTCCGCCGGGAGTCGGCCGAGTTGCTGCCGGGAAGCACCGTCCGCGTGGTCCCGTTCTGGCGGTACGTCCTGCTCTACCACCACCCGTGACGCCGGCTCACCACCCCAACGGCTCGGGTCGGCTGGTGTAGTTCTGGTTGGCCGGGGTGGTGATGGTCAAGGTGCCATCGGCGGTGACGGTGTGCTGCCACCCCGGCAGATCACGCAACTTGTGGTCGGCCCGGCACAGCCCGACCAACGTCGCCGCTCCAGTCGGACACCCGTCCTTCCAGCCTTTGCCTTTGCTGTCGCAGTGATCAAGGTCGGCGAACTGCGCAGGCCGCGTACACCCCGGACGACGACACTCGCGATCACGAACCCGCACCAACTCATCCAGCCCAGCCTTGGGCCGATACCTTCGGCGCCCCAACTCGACGACCTGCCCAGTGACGGGATCGGTGATGATCCGCTGAAAGACGGTCTTGGTCCCGGCAGCGATGTGACGGGCGAGCGACGCGGGGATCGGCCCATGCCCCGCCACCTCGGCCGGGTGATCACGAAGACCCGCATACGTCAGCGCACCAAGATACAGATACACATGAGCCTTCACCTCGCCGCCGAATTGCTTGCCCAGCAACATATCCAAGGCAACGTCGGCGCGAAGCTCATCCAACGTCCGGGTCTCGCCCGGAGTCTTCAGCAGGCGGGCCTGGCGATCCACGCACACATAAGCCGCCGTGGCCTTCTCCACGGGGGCGTTCTCCAGCGACAGACCAGCCACCCCAGAGTCACCGTGGTGCAGATAGAAACCGCTCGCCTGGCGCTGCTTGCGGACACGCTCCTCAAACCCTTCAGGATCAGCACGGGCCACCGCCGCGGTCGCCGACCGGCGAGCCGCCGTCGGGTTCTTGCCCACCAGCCGACCGGCCATCACCTCATCCACCACCGGCGCCTTCTCATCATCCAGCCAAGCGGCAGCATCATTCACCGCGACCGCCGAGGCCATCGGCACCCGGCCTTCCTCCACCAGCCCCAGCACCAACGGAAACCGCTCGACCAGCCCTTCGGCGTGACCGATCAGGGCATGTGCCTTGAACTTGGTCAGGCACAACGCCATCACCAACTCCTCCGCCACCCCACGCCGCACCGACGACGCGCGAACAAAGGAAACCACTCGCCGAGCCGCCCGAGCCTCGAACCGGGCGATCTCCGCATAATCAGATTTCAACTCGAGGAGAATCTCCTCCAACACAAGGGATTCCATACGCCACTTCTATCAAACACCCGTACGACAAACAGCCCAATTCACTAGCCCATACAGGCGAACAATGCAAGACAAGCAAGCCGTCGCACCCTCCCCCGCAGGGGCACCCTCCGAAGAAGCACGCGACAAACGCAACCCGCCAACAAACCAGCCCAAACCCTCCCCGCCCCCGATCCACAGCCAAAAACACAGAAAGAACCCGATGTCAAGGCATCTTTCCCGCCTTGACATCGGGTTCTTTTCTGTAGTCACACTAAAAAAGCGGGGCGGCCACCCACGACCACCTACGGATGCCCGTGTTCCTCCATCTCCCCGGGCAACCCCTGCGTAGGCAGGAACACGTGCACATGCCCCAACCCACCCTTGATGCCCGCCAAATCCAACTGATTGGCCGCCACCGACCAAGCCACCACGGCGTCCTTCCGCAACGACTCCCCGAGCGGCACCGAAACCGGATAAGCCGCCAGCGCCCGGTCCAGCAACGAAACCGCGCCAGCGAACCCGGACCGAGCCAGGTTCACCTCAGTCCCACCGGAAGGACGTTCGGCAAACCGAGCCGCGGCCCGATCCACAGCAGACTTCCACGAAACCAGCTGCTCCGACGTGGGCGCAGTAGTAGCGGAAACCATCTCCGTGACATCAGTACGGGCCTGCTCCGCCAAAGCAACCAGGTCCCGAGTCAGCGAAACATCCCGAGCCGCATACTCCCGCTCCAGCTCCTCCACCCGCGAAGGCGAATCGAACCAGCCCGGTACCACCAACGCCCCGAGCACGCCCAGGACCAGCCCGATCAGGATCCCGCCGGAACCCCACACCCCCGGAGAGGTGTGGGGCCGGCGCGGGGAGCGATCCGGCAATCGCCCCCGCGTCTTGGGGGATCCCATCAGCTACGCAGCCCGTCGATCAGGGCCTGCGCGTCACGCACCAGCACCGAGCGAACGGCCGGATCCTGCACCTTCCGCTCCACCGTGTGCTTGAACAGCGAGAGCACCGCCGCCGCGCCCTGCGGGGAGTCCTTGTCCAGCAAGAACTTCGCCGTGGTCAGGGTGAGCTTCAGCTGCGCCGAGGTGAACTGGTCGACCTTGCCCGCCTCGGTGAACTGGTCCACCAGCGCCCGCACATCGGTCAGCGAGGTCGTCACGGTGAAGCCGAACTTCTGCTCCACCACGTTGCCCGCCTTGTCCTTCGCGGTCACGACCAGTTCGTGCGCGCCAAGGCTGAGCCCATGCAAAGCCACCGGCGCCCCGTTCACCACCGGCTTGCCGTCGAGCAACGCCACCGCACTGTCCAAACCGGACACCGCGTCCCCGGCCTCCCAGATGAAGCCGAGCACCTCGGAGTCGCCGTAGCTGCCACCGGCCTGCACGCCGCCGACGGTCAGCGCGGGCGCGCCCGCGTCGATCTTCAGCACCGAGCTGCCTTCGGCCTCGACGTTGCCCTTCTTGTCGGTGGACCGGTACGCGATGACCTGCTCACCTTCACCCGGCACGGTGAACGGACCGGTGTACGGGGTCCACGCACCGCCACCGATGCGGTACTCCGTGCTCGCCACGCCGGAACCGGTGCCGTCGTCGGCGGTCAGGGTGACCGTCGGCGCGGTGCGGTACCACCCGTTGGCGCCGTCGGACGCGGTGAACGCCGCCGTGGTCTTCGGCGCCTGCGCGTCGACCACCGCGACACCGTCCCCGATGAACTTCATCGAGTCCAGGTCGAACGGGCCGACCCCACCGCGGAACACCAGGAACAGCTCCGTGGTGCCCTCGAAGTCGGCCAGGTCCACCGGCGGCAGCTGGACGTAGTTGTCCCAGCCACCGGTGCTCGGCACCGGCACGTCGGCCAGCAGCGCGCCGTCGACCGCACCGGCCCGCACCTCGACCGAACCGCCCGCCCCGGCCGGGGCCGAAGCCCGCAGCGAGATCTGGTCGATCCCGGTGAAGTTGACCGGCTTGAAGGAGATCCAGTCACCACCGTTGATGTCACCGATGCGACGGCCGGACTCGGCACCCGCCTGCGAAACGACGCGAATGCCCGATGACCCGTTGAAGAACTCCGCCTGCTTGTGCTTGGGCTGCAGGACCGCGAGGTCCCGGCCGTGCAGCGCGGGAACGCCCTCGGCACCCTTGTCGGTGTAGCTGGCGTCGACCAGGTACAGGATGTTCGCGTCCGCGTGCCCCTCGTCCACAATGGTCTGGAACTGACCTTCGCAGGCGTTGATCGGGTCCATCGGGTGCGGGTGCGAATCGTGCCCGAGCGCGGGCTGCACCACGACCTTGGAGCAGTCGATCGTGCCGTCCTCCGGATCGGTCACGTTCACGTCGAACGCCACCGTGTCGCCGAAGTCGAACATGCCGCCATCCACCGGCCAAGCCACGTCCACCGTCGGCGCGGTGTTGCCGACCGTCACGGTGATGTTCGTGACGCCGGTCTTGCCGGTGGCGTCGGTGACGGTCAGCTGGGCGTTGTAGGCACCCTTCGCCGCGTAGGTGTGCTTGGGGTTCGCCTCGGTGGAAGTGGCACCGTCACCGAAGTTCCACGAGAAGGTGATATCGGTGCCCTCCGGGTCCACCGAACCAGCACTGGAGAAGGAAACCTCCAGCGGCGGGTTACCCGAGGTCGGCGTCGCCGTCGCCTTGGCCAGCGGGGAACGGTTGCCCTGTGTGTGCTCGATCCGGTACAGCCCCGAATCAGGGTTGTCGCGGCCGTAACCGCCACCCCACTCGAGCAGGTACATCGCGCCGTCCGGACCGAAGCGCATGTCCATCGGCGCCAGCGTGGTCTGACTCTGGAACCACGGGTCGATCTCCAGGATCTTGCCCGCGCTGTCCGACGAGAAGGTGTAGATCTTGTTCCGCGCCCACTCGTAGAAGAACGCCTTCCCGTCGTAGTACTGCGGGAACTTCTTCTCCGAAGCCAGGTTCGGGTCGAACCGGTAGACCGGGCCGCCCATCGGCGCCGAACCGCCTTCACCGAGTTCCGGGAACTCGGCCGACGGGCCGTAGCCGTACCAGACCTCGGCCACCTTCGACGGCGGCAGCTGGGTCAGGCCGGTGTTGTTCGGCGAGGTGTTGACCACGTTGGCGCAGTCGAACTTCGGCCCCGAGGTGCTCGTCGCGAAGTCGAAGTCGTTGTACGGGATGTTGTTGGCGGTGCAGTACGGCCAGCCGTAGAAGCCCGGCTCCTTGACCACGTTCCACTCGACCTGACCGTCCGGCCCGCGGTTCGGGTCGGCGGTGCGGGCGTCGGGACCGTAGTCGGCGGCGTAGATGGTGCCGTCGGTGTCCACGGTGAACCGGAACGAGTTCCGGAAGCCCATCGCGTAGATCTCCGGCAGCGTCTTCTCCGTGCCGGGGGCGAACATGTTGCCCTCGGGCACGGTGTAGCCGCCCTCGGCCTTCGGCGTGATCCGCAGGATCTTGCCGCGGAGGTCGTTGGTGTTGGCCGAGGTCTTCTGCGCGTCGAACAGGTCGCGACCGGGACGCTCGTCGATCGGCGAGTAGCCGCTCGACGCGAACGGGTTGGTGTCGTCACCGACGCCGATGTAGAGGTTCCCGTTCGGCCCGAAGGTCAGGTAACCACCGGTGTGACCCGGTTCCTCGCGCCGGGACGCGGGGATGTCGATCAGCTTGCTCTCCGAACCCGGCACGATCACGTCACCCTCGACGGTGAACCGCGAAACGCGGTTGATCTCCGCGGTGCCCGGCGGCGAGTAGTACAGGTAGATCCACCCGTTGTCGGCGAAGTTCGGGTCCAGGGTCAACCCGACCAGACCGTCCTCGCCACCGGAGTAGACCGGCAGGTCCAGCGCGACGGTGTTGGCGCCGGTGGCCGGGTTGTGCAGCTTCACCTGGCCGAGGATCTCGGTGTAGAACACCCGGCCGTCCGGCGCGATGTCGATCGCGGTCGGCGCCTTGGTGTCGGTGTCCAGCGGCACCTTTTCGAACGCGGTGTCCACCGTGGCCGCGCAGTCCGCGGGAACCACCTTGGCCGCGGTCCGCACACCGCCCAGCAGGTGCTTGACGAAGTCCGGCTCGCTGTAGGCCCCGGTCGGATGCCCCATCGCGGTCGCCCACACCCGCGAGGCGCCCACGTCGCGGCACCAGGAGATCGGGTGGTCGGCACCCATCGCGTCCGGCCCGGGGTTGTAGGTCTTCTCGTCCGCGGAGACCAGCACGTGGGCCTTGCCGCGGATGCTCTTGTCGAAGTTGTACCACTCTTCGGAGCGGTTCCAGCGTTCCGGCAGCCCGGCCGTGGACGGGTGGTTCTTGTCCACCACCTTCGCCGTGCCCGGCAGCACGCCCGGCGAGTGCGACGGCATGTGCGTACCGGCGTTGACCAGTTCGTCCCACCACGGGAACTCGTTCTCGATCCCCATGTCCGTGGCGTTGTGCACGGCCGCGATACCGCCGCCGTTTTCGACGTACTTCTGGATCGCCGCGCGCTCGGCGTCGTTCTGCCACACCATGCCCGAGGTCTGGAACATGATCACCACGTCGTAGGTGGCGAGCGCGGCGTCGTTGAAGACGGTCGAGTCCTCGGTGTGGTCGATTTCGAAGTGGTTGTCCGTGGCGAGTTGCTCGAACATCGCCACACCGGCGGGAATGGAGTCGTGCCGGTAACCAGCGGTCTTGGTGAACAGCAGGGCCCGGAACTCCGGATCCTGCTCGTGCCCGGGATGCGCCTGCACGGCCGCGGGCACCAGGCCCAGGCCGAGCAGCGCGGCCAGCAGGGTCCCGCCTACCTTCGGCAGTATTCTTCGTCGAATACTCATGGATTCCTCACGGTTCGGGGTGTTGGGAGAGGAAAACGTGCTGCGGCGTGCCGGCGCCGCGGACTGGAACTGGGAACTAGCCCCCCTTCTGGATCTTCCGCAGGAACGCGAGGCCGTCGGCGGCCAACGCGTCCTGGCTTTCCGCGAGCGGACGCCAGATCGACGCCGCGGTGGCGATGCTCGCGTTGTGCGCGGTGAAGGACTCGATGCACAGCGGGCCGGTGTACCCGGCGTCCGCGATCGCGGCCAGGATGCCCGGCCAGTCCAGGTGGTCGGTTCCCGGTGTGCCGCGGTCGTTCGCGCAGACCTGCACGTGGGCGATCCGGCCGGTGGCCGACCGGATCGCGGCGGGAATGTCGGTCTCCTCGATGTTCTGGTGGTAGACGTCGATCGCCACGCCGCAGCCGGCCAACTCAGAAAGCGCTTCCAGAGTCTGCGCGACCGTGTTCAGCAGGCTGGTTTCGTACCTGTTGAGCGGTTCGACGGCCACCCGCACCCCGACCGACCGAGCGTGCTCGGCCACCGGCGACAGGTTCTCCCGCAACTGTTCGATGGCCGCCGCCCGCTCGGCGACGGACATCTTCCAGGTGCGCCCGACCGAGCTGTAGGCGGGCCCGGCGATCACCGGCGAGCCCACCTCCGCGGCGACGTCGGCCACCGCGCGGAGATAGTCCTGTGTGGACCTGACCGTCGCGTCGTCGGCACCCACCAGCTCGCGACCCGGCGGCATGACCAGCGCCACCGAGGCGGTCAGGCCGAGGCCGGCCAGCAGCCGGGCCGCCGCACCGGGCTGCCAGTCGCCGAGGTTCTCGACGGGCAGCTCGATGCAGTCGAACCCGGCCGCGGCCACCTTGGGTGCCAGTTCGGCCAGCGCCTTGTCGTCCAGCGGGGACGCCCAGACCCAGGTGTTGACACCGATAGCGTGCATCAGCCTACTTCCACTTGTCCGGGAATCCGGGCATCTCCTTGCAGCCGCACAGGCCGTAGTGCAGCGGCGGCATGCCCGCGGTCAGGTACTGGTCCAAAGTGGAGGTTTCGATCACCGGCTGCGGCAGGATCCACTCCTTGGGCACCTGCTCGCCCTTGAGGATCTTCAGCGCGGCGATCACCGGGGTGCGCCACTGGTAGGTCGGATAGGTGGGGGCGAAGGCCTTGAGGTTCTCCTTCTTCCACTTCTCCAGGAACTGCTGCTGGTCCTCACCGGAGATCGCGGGCGCCTCGGCACCGGCGTCCTCGAAGGCCTCCAGCACCGGGACCGCGGCGGTGCCGTCGTCCATCCAGATGCCGTCGATCTTGCCCTCGCGCTGGAGGTAGTCCGAGACGATGCTCTTGGCCTTGGCGCTGTCGTTGCCGGTGAACTCGGCACCGACCACCTTCACGCCGTTGGCGGCGAAGATCTTCTCCGCCGCGGCCCAGCGGTGCTCGAGCACGTCCACGCCGGGCAGCACGCGCAGGCCGAGCACCTTGCCGCCGGCCGGGATCGACTTGGCCAGGAACTCCGCCGCGCTGGCACCGAAGGCGTAGCCGCCGATCGGGTGGATCGCGGTGACCGGGCACTCGGTGTTGACGCCGCGGTCGAAGGTGATCACCGGGATGCCGGTGGCGCAGGCCTGCTCCACCGCCGGGGTCAGCGTGGCGGTGGTGTTCGGCGAGACGATCAGCGCGTTGCAGCCCTGCGAGGTCAGCGACTGGATGTCACTGATCTGCTTGTCGTCCTTGGCTTCGGCGTCCAGCGTGGTGAACTTCGCGATCTCCGGGTGCAGCTCGGCCTCGGCCTGCATGGTCTTCCAGCCGACCTGTCGCCACGGGTTGTCCACCGAGGCGTTGGAGAAGCAGATGTTGTACGGACCGTCCTTCTTGTACTTGGCGGTGTCCGTCATGACGGGTTCGAGCGCCTGCTCCCACGGCTTGTCCGCGGGCCCCTGCGGAGTGGCGGACCGCAGGGCCAGCTGGCGGTCGTACTCGGCCTGGTCGAAGAACTCCGAGTTGGCCGGAGCACCCGCCGACGGCGAGGCGCCGGTGGTACCGCCGGTGTCGGCAGGCAGATCGCTCGAACACGCGGACAGGGCGAGCACGCCCGCGGCCGCGAGAGCGAAGCTACTGCTGCGCAGCAGTTTCTTCTTTGACATTCGTTTTCTCCTGGTTCACCGCTTTGTGCCGGAAAAGGTTGCTGCCGACCGAGGCGTAGGCCACGGCGGCGATGATGATCACGCCCTGCACCGCGGACTCCAGGCCACCGGAGACACCGAGCAGGTTGAGCAGGGAGAACAGGGACTCCAGGGTGAGCGCGCCGGCCATCGCCGCGACCACCGAACCGCGGCCGCCGCCGAGCACCACGCCGCCGAGCACCACCGCGGTGATCACGCGGAACTCCAGGCCGTCACCGACCTGCGCGGACACCCCGGCGAATCCGCCGAGCAGCACCGCGGCCACCGCGGCGGACAGTCCGGAAAGGACGAACGCGAGGGTGCGCAGCCGCTCCACCCGGCCACCGCCCAGCCGGACCGCGGTCTCGTTGTCGCCGACCGCGACCAGGGTCCGGCCGGTACCACCACGCATGAACAACACGGCCGCCACCACGATCGCCGCGAGCAGCAGCACCGACCAGGGCACCTGGCCGAGCAGCGGCACCTCGAACCCGGCGCGGCCGACCGTGCGGAAGGCGTCCGAGAGCGCGCCGCGTGGCGCACCACCGGTCCACAGGAACACCGCGCCGTCGAGCACCAGCAACATTCCCAGGGTCACGATGAACGACGGCACCAGCAGCCGCGTGGTGATCAGCCCGTTGACCAGGCCGACCAGCGCGCCGAAGCCGAGCATGAACAGCAGCACCCACGCGGTGGCCGACTCGTCCCCGTCGATCAGCCGCGCGGCGATCACCACCTCCGCGGTGACCAGCGAGCCGACCGAGAGGTCGAAACCGCCGCTGACGATGACGAAGTACTGCCCGATGGCGAGAATCATCAGCGGCGCCGCGCGCTTGAGCAGCGCGAGGTAGCCGGCCGGTTCGCTGTACGCGGGACCGGCGAAAGCCAGTGCCACCAACAGGATCGCGAGCACCACGAGGACCGGCAGCGTGCCCTCGGTGAGCTTGAGCCGTCGCGTCACTTGCCCCTCCTGGAAAGCTGTCGGCGGGCGTAGAGCGCCACGGCCACGATGAGCACCACACCGCGGACCACGTCCTTGAAGAACGGCGTGACACCGAGGTCGTCGAAGATCGTGTCCAGGGTGGCCAGGATCAGCACACCGCCGATGGTTCCGGCGACACCGCCGCGGCCACCGGCGAGCAGCGTGCCGCCGAGCACCACGGCCGCGATGGACTCCAGGTCGTACCCGGCGTCGGTGCCGACGTACGGTGCGCCGGAGCCGAGCCTGCTGGCCAGGAAGATCCCGGCGAGCCCGGCCGCGATGGAGCACAGCACGTGTGCCTTGACGATGGTGCGCTGCGTGCGGACCCCCGACAGCCGCGCCACTTCCTCGTCGCCGCCGACCGCGTAGATGTGGTAACCACCGCGCGTGCGGCCGAGGTACCACCAGGCCAGCCCGGCCAGCGCGAGCATCAGCAGGGTGGAGATCGGGATCGGCCCGATCCGGTCGTAGCCCAGGTGCTGGAAGGCCCTCGGCACCTCACCGGCCGGGCCCTCGTAACCGTTTTCCAGGTAACCGCGGATGATCAGCGCGGTGCCAAGGGTGGCGATGAACGCGTTCACCTTGAGCCGGGTGATCACCAGGCCGTTGACCAGGCCGACCACCGCGGCCACGGCCAGGGTGAGCAGCACGGCGAAGACGATGTTGCCGGGGTCGCCCGCCATCGTCTCGGCGGCGATCAGCGAGCACAGCCCGATCAGGTAGGCCACCGACAGGTCCAGCTTGCCGGTCAGGATGACCAGCGTCTGCCCGATCGCGACCAGGCCGAGCGTGGTGCTGCGGGTCAGGATGTTCAGGATGCCGCCCTGGTCGAGCAGCGTGCCGCCGTCCACCGCGACCAGCACGCTGCCCACCACGAGCAGGACCACCAGCGCCAGGTAGACCGACACCACGGGGGTCAGCCTGCTCGTCCACTGCGGACGTTTGCGTTCCGGCGGCTTCGACGCGGCCGGGCGTTCGGCGAGCGCGGTCATGCCGTACCCGCCAGTTCGTGTCCGGTGGCCAGTGACATCACGGCTTCCTCGGTAGGCCCGGCGGGCAGTTCCCCGGCCAGGCGGCCTTCGTGCATGACCAGCACGCGATCGCTCATCCCGATCAGCTCGGGGAGTTCGGAGGAGATCATCAGGATGGCGACCCCGCGCCCGGCCAGTTCCCGGAGCAGGTCGTAGACGGCTCGCTTGGCGCCGACGTCGATGCCGCGGGTCGGCTCGTCGACCACGAGCACCTTGGGCTCGACGGCCAGCCACTTCGCCAGCACGACCTTCTGCTGGTTACCGCCGGAGAGGAAGCGCACTTCCTGGTCCTCGTTGCGGGCCACCACGGTGACCGACTTCAGCAGCGCGGGCAGGTCCAGCTTGCCCAGCCCGCGACCGAACGCGGACCGGCGGACGAGCAGCGCGTTGTCCTTGACCGACTGCCGCAGCGCGAGTCCTTCGCCCTTGCGGTCCTCGGTGACGTGCGCGATCCCGCGCCGCACCGAATCCCGCGGCGAGCGCAGGCGCGCGGCCTTGCCGTCGATCTCGACCGTGCCACTGGTGAACGGGTCGATCCCGCAGACGGCCCTGGCCACCGCCGAGCGCCCGGCGCCCTGCAGCCCGGCCAGTCCGACGATCTCACCGGCACGCACCTCGAAGTCGATGCCGCGAAGCCTCTCGTTCCCCGCACCCCGCACGGCCAGCCGGACTTCGCCGAGGTCGGCTTCTTCGGCGCGGTCGGGGAACAGCGCGTCGAGCGGGCGGCCGACCATGTGCCGCACCAGCTGGTCGCTGGTCAGGTCCGCGGTGTTCGCCGAGGTGACCAGCGCGCCGTCCTTGAGCACGGTGATGCGCTGGCTCAGGTCGAACACCTCGCGCATCCGGTGCGAGACGTAGAGCACCGCGATCCCGCGTTCACGCAGGCGCCCGATCAGGCTGTACAGCAGCTCCACCTCGTGCCCGGCGAGCGCGGCGGTCGGCTCGTCCATCGCGATCACCCGCGCGTCGGTGGAGAGCACCTTCACGATCTCGACCACCTGCTGCAACGCCACCGGCAGGCGGCGCACGGCGGTGCGCGGCGAGATGTTCCTGACGCCGATGCCGTCGAGCAGCTCGGCGGTGTCGGCCTCCATCTTGCGGCGGTCCACCTGGCCG
This sequence comes from Amycolatopsis sp. YIM 10, assembly GCF_009429145.1. Lineage (GTDB taxonomy): Bacteria > Actinomycetota > Actinomycetes > Mycobacteriales > Pseudonocardiaceae > Amycolatopsis. The sequence goes on from NZ_CP045480.1 coordinate 8,146,852, forward strand.
CGGCGGGTCGGCTCACGGCCGAGGAACACGTTCTCCGCCACTGTGCGGTCGCCGAGCAGGTTGAACTCCTGGTGCACGATCGACACCCCGGCGGCCTGCGCGTCACGCGGCGAGCCGAAGTGCACCTCGGTGCCGTCGACCTCGACCTTGCCCTCGTCCGGGCGGTGCACCCCGGCCAGCACCTTCATCAGGGTGGACTTTCCGGCCCCGTTCTCGCCGACGAGCGCGTGCACCTCGCCCTCGTACAGTTCGAGGTCGACGTCCTTGAGCACGGGCACACCGAAGAAGCGCTTGGTGATGCCGGTCAGCTTCACCTTGGGCGACACGGTCATTCGGGGACCTCCGTCCACTGCCCGCCCGCCGCGGCCGAGGTCAGCACGGCTTCGGTCAGCCGGGCCGCGCGGAGGCCGTCGGCGAAGGTGGGCAGGCCGTCGGCGACCGGCTCCCCGCGCACGGCCGCGTAGGTGTCGGCGATGAACGCGTCGAAGCAGTCCTGGTAGCCCTGCGCGTGGCCGGCGGGCAGCCGCGAGTAGCGCAACGCCCCCGGTGACAGCGTTTCCGGGTCGCGGACCAGCAATGTGCTGCCGTCGCGGCGGCCGAGCCACAGCTGTTCGGGCAGTTCCTGGTCGAAGCCGAGGCTGGCGTCGGTGCCGGAGACTTCGAGGTGCAGCCGGTTCTTGCGCCCGGCCGCGACCTGGCAGATGACGCCGGTGCCGAGCACCCCGCTCGCGGTGCGCAGGTGCAGGGTCACCAGGTCCTCAGTGGACACCGGCACGTCGCCGCGGCGCTCGCGCACGGTGGCGCTCTGCGCGGACAGCGCGAGGATGCGCTCGCCGAGCACGAACTCCAGGAAGTCGCACCAGTGCGAGCCGATGTCGGCGAAGGCTCGCGAGAGCCCGCCGACCGCGGCGTTCACGCGCCAGTTGTCGTCATCGGGGCGGGAGAGCCAGTCCTGCAGGTATCCACCGTGCACAACGGACACCGCGCCCGGCTCCCCCGCCGCGATCCGCGCCCGCATTTCCCGCGCCATCGGGTGAAAGCGGTACACGAACGGGACGGTGGCCACCCGGCCGCCGTCGAGCGCGGCGGCCGCCAGCCGCGCCGCGTCCTCGGCGGAGGTGGCCAGCGGCTTCTCACAGATCACGTGGGCGCCCGCGGCGAGCGCGGTCTCGGCGGCCGTCGCGTGCACCGCGTTGGGGGTGCACACGTGCACCACGTCCGGGGCGGCGTCGGTGAGCATCGCGTGCAGATCGGAATAGCCCTGAGCAGCACCGACCGCCTCGGCGGCACCGGCCGCGCGCTCCGCGCTGGAACCCACCGCGCCGACGATCTCGGCGCCCGCGCGACGCGCCGCCTCGGCGTGCACGCGGCCCATGAAGCCGCTGCCCACCACGGCCACCCTGGGCCGGGGAACAGCGGAGGGGGTCATCGACGAGGCCTCTGCGGAGAGGTCGGTCACAGCCATGTTTCGGGACACTACGGAGAACTTACGTTCATAGCAAGCAGAAGTATGTCCCGAATGATCTCAATTTGAGTACCTGTGTCCAGATGTCCACCAGTTGGCAGACTTGACAGCGCTTTCCGCAACCGAGCGTCGTCAAGCCACTACGCCGAAGTGGTGACCCTGGGTGAGCGTGAGGTCACCTAAGTTCACCGGGTGCCTGCACTCCTTTGGAGGCTCCCCGCCGCGAAACCCCCGACTAAGCAGATGAACAAGGTTCGGATTTCACGGCGCGAAGGGACACCTCGACAGATGAGACGGCGACGAAGTACCGGGCTGCTGGCAGCCATCACGGCGGCAGCGGCCCTGGCCACGGCACCCGCGGCGGGTGCGGCAACCGCGTTCCAGAACTACGTGGCACTCGGCGACTCCTACACCGCCGGGCCGCTGATCCCCTGGCAGCGCGCGGATCCGGCGGGCTGCCTGCGCTCGACCGGCAACTACCCGGCGCTGCTGGCGATCAAGCTCGGCGTCCGGTCCTATGTGGACGGCAGTTGCAGTGGCGCGGACACCACCCACCTGACCGCACCGCAGCGGCTGGCCATCGGCTACCACCCACCGCAGTTCAACGCGCTGCGGCCGGAGACGGACCTGGTCACGATCGGCATCGGGGGCAACGATTTCAACCTGTTCGGCCGGATCGTCGACACCTGTCCCGGGCTGCGGAAGCTGGATCCGAACGGGTCACCGTGCCGGGAGCACTTCGCCGTCGACGGCATCGACACGCTGAAGCTGGCCACCTCGAAGATCGAGGGGAATCTCCGGGTCGCCTTCCAGACCGTGCGGGCCTACGCGCCACGGGCGAAGGTGCTGGCCATCGGTTATCCGCGGATCGCACCGGAGACCGGGTACTGCCCGTCCGTGCTGCCGTTCGCCGACGGCGACTACGCCTGGCTGAACAGCGTCGAACAGGCGCTCAACGGGGCCATCGCCGCGGCCGCCGCCGCCGGCGGTGCGTCCTATGTGGACACCTGGAGCCCGTCGCTCGGGCACGACGCCTGCGCCGGGGACGCGGCTTGGATCAACGGCAAGCGGCTGCGCTCGTACGCCGCGCCCTACCACCCGTTCGCCGCCGGGATGCACGGCATCTCCGGTGTTGTCTACGACCACCTGCGCCGAGGGGAATGACTTGAGGAACGCACTCTGCGCGGGGCTCGCGGTCGCGCTGGCCGCCGTGGTGCCCGCGGTCCCGGCACAGGCCCTGCCCGCGTACCAGAACTACGTGGCGCTCGGCGACTCGTTCACCGCCGGACCGCTGATCCCGGAGCAACGCGCCGATCCGGCGGGCTGCCGCCGGTCCTCGGCGAACTACAGCTCGCTGCTGGCCGGCCTGCTGGTGACGCGGTCCGCCGTGGACGCCAGCTGCAGCGGCGCGGACACCACCCACCTGACCCAGCCGCAGGAGCTGGCCGACGGGAGCAACCGGCCGCAGCTGGACGCGCTGCGGCCGGAAACCGATCTGGTCACCGTCGGCCTCGGCGTGAACGACTACAACCTGTTCCAGCGCATCGTCGACACCTGCCCGGCGCTGCGGCCGCAGCACCCGACCGGGGCGCCGTGCCGGGCGTACTTCACCGTCAACGGCACGGACACGCTGCGCGGCATCATCACGCAGACCGAGCAGAACCTGACCGACGGCCTGCGGCAGGTCCGCGAACGCGCACCGAGGGCCAAGGTGCTCGCGGTCGGCTATCCTCGCGTGGTGCCGTCGTCCGGCTTCTGCGGCTCGATCCTGCCGTTCGCCGACGGTGACTACGCCTGGGTCGCCGAGCTGGAGCAGGCGCTCAACGACGCCATCGCCGACGCGGCGGCCGACAGCGGATCGTCCTATGTGGACGTACACGGCCCCTCACTCGGCCACGACGCGTGCGCCCAGCCCGGTTCCGCCTGGGTCAACGGCGATCTGAGCCGCGACGACGCCGCCCGCTACCACCCGGTGCCGGCCGGGATGCAGGGCGTTTCGGGGGTGATATTCGACCACCTGCGAAGGGGTTAGCCCACCCGACTCAGCCGGGCGCCTCCGCTGAACCCGAGGGCGCCCGGCTGAGGTCGACCACGCAGAACGGGTTGCCGTCCGGATCAGCCAGCACCACGAAGTCCGGCTTCGGCGGGTAGTCGTCCCAGTCGATCCTGGTGGCACCGAGGCCGATCAGCCTGGCCACCTCGGCTTCCTGCTCGGCGGTGGTGTCGACCACCAGATCCAGGTGCACCCGCGGCCGCCGCTCCACCGGCGACTCGCTGCGCATCAGCCCGATCACCCGGGAGCCGCCGGAGTCCACCAGCGTCCGCCAGCGCTCTGTGGCCCATTCGGGACTGTCCGTCAAGTCCAGCGCCGAGGTCCAGAACCGGACCGCGCGCTCCACATCCGTCACCCCGATGGTCGGGAAACCGAGTCTGAGCACTTCGCCTCCTTGATCTCCGCCCGGAGGGTTTGCCCGCGACCGGCGCGGCCAAACCTCCGGGCGGAGAGCAGGGTGAAGGTCAGGCGGTGGGCAGGGCGGCCAGCCGGGCGTTGATGCGCTCGATGTCGCTGACCGCGGTGTCCCGGCGTGCCCTGATCTTGTCGACCACCGCGTCCGGGGCCTTGTCGAGGAAGGCCTGGTTGCCCAGCTTGCCCTCGGTCTGCTTCAGCTCCTTCTGCGCCAGCCCGAGGTCCTTCTCCAGCCGCTTGCGCTCGGCCACCACGTCGACCGCGCCGGACAGGTCCAGCGCCACCTCGGCGACGCCCTCCGAGAGCGCGACCTCCAGCGACACGCTGGCGGTGAACTCGTCCCCGGCCTCGGTCAGGCGGACCAGCGAGCGGACCGCCGCGTCGTGCGCGGACAGCGCGTCGAAACCGGCGCCGGAGACCCGCGCGGCCACCTTCTGGCCCGGCTTCAGGCCCTGCTCGGAGCGGAACCGCCGCACCTCGGTGACCAGCTTCTGCACGTCGGCGATCCGCCGGTCGGCGACCTCGTCGGCGTACGAAGCGGTGTCCGGGGACGGCCACGACGCGATCACCAGCGACTCCCCGCCGGTCAGCGCCTTCCACAGCCGCTCGGTGACAAACGGCATGATCGGGTGCAGCAACCGCAGCACCGAGTCGAGCACGTGCCCGAGCACCAGCCGGGTGTTCTCCGCGGCGGCACCGGAGAACTGCACCTTCGCCAGTTCCACGTACCAGTCGCACAGCTCGTTCCAGACGAACTGGTAGAGCACACCGGACAGCTTCGCGAACTGGAAGCCGTCGAACAGTTCGTCCACTTCGGACACCACAGCGCCGAGCCTGCCGAGGATCCAGCGGTCGGCCTCGGTCAGCTCCGCCGCGGGCGGCAGCGGCGCCGACACGTTCGCGCCGTTCATCAACGCGAACCTGGTGGCGTTCCACAGCTTCGTGCCGAAGCTGCGCGAACCGGCCGCCCACTCCTCGGCGATGGCCATGTCGTTGCCCGGGTTGGCACCGCGGGCCAGGGTGAACCGGGTGGCGTCCGCGCCGAACTTGTCCAGCCAGTCCAGCGGGTCGATCACGTTGCCGCGCGACTTCGACATCTTCTTGCCCTGCGCGTCGCGGATCAGCCCGTGCAGGTACACGTGGTCGAACGGCTGCTTGCCGTCCATCGCGTACAGCCCGAACATCATCATCCGGACCACCCAGAAGAACAGGATGTCGTAGCCGGTGGACAGCACGCTGGTCGGATAGAACTTGCGCAGGTCCAGCGTCTCGTCCGGCCAGCCGAGCGTGGAGATCGGCCACAGGCCCGACGAGAACCAGGTGTCCAGCACGTCGGGGTCCTGGGTCCAGCCCTCGCCCGAGGGCGGCTCCTCGTCCGGTCCGACGCAGACCACCTTGTCGTTGGGGCCGTACCAGACCGGGATCCGGTGCCCCCACCACAGCTGGCGCGAGATCGTCCAGTCGTGCATGTTGTCGACCCAGTCGAAGTAGCGCTTGGCCAGCTCCGGCGGGTGGATCTTGGTGCGGCCGTCGCGCACCGCCTCGGCGGCGGCCTTGGCCAGCGGCTCGACCTTGACCCACCACTGCAGCGACAGGCGCGGCTCGACCACGGTGTTGCAGCGCGAGCAGTGCCCGACCGAGTGCAGGTACGGCCGCTTCTCCGCGACGATCCGGCCCTGCTCGCGCAGCGCCGCGACCACCGCGGGCCGCGCCTCGAACCGGTCGAGGCCCTCGAACGGACCGGCCGCGGTGATCACCGCGCGCTCGTCCATGATCGTCAGCATCGGCAGGTCGTGGCGGCGGCCGATCTCGAAGTCGTTCGGGTCGTGCGCCGGGGTCACCTTGACCGCGCCGGTGCCGAACTCCGGGTCGACGTGCTCGTCGGCCACGATCGGGATCATCCGCCCGGTCAGCGGCAGCTCGACCTCGGTGCCGATCAGGTGCCGGTAGCGCTCGTCGTCGGGGTGCACCGCGACCGCGGTGTCACCGAGCATGGTCTCCGCACGCGTGGTGGCCACCACGATGGCGTTCTCGCCGTCGCCGTAGCGGATCGAGACCAGCTCGCCCTCGTCCTCGGAGTGCTCCACCTCGATGTCCGACAGCGCGGTGCGGCAGCGCGGGCACCAGTTGATGATGCGCTCGGCGCGGTAGATCAGCCCGTCCTCGAACAGGCGCTTGAACACCGTCTGCACCGCGCGCGAGAGCCCGGGGTCCATGGTGAACCGCTCGCGGCTCCAGTCCACGCCGTCACCGAGGCGGCGCATCTGGCCGAGGATCTTGCCGCCGTACTCCTCCTTCCACTCCCAGACGCGCTCGACGAACTTCTCGCGGCCCAGGTCGTGGCGGGACACCCCCTGACCGGCCAGCTCGCGCTCCACCACGTTCTGGGTGGCGATGCCGGCGTGGTCCATGCCGGGCAGCCAGAGCACTTCGAAGCCCTGCATCCGGCGGCGGCGGGTGAGCGCGTCCATCACCGTGTGGTTGAGCGCGTGGCCCATGTGCAGGCTGCCGGTGACGTTCGGCGGCGGCAGCACGATGGTGAACGGCGGCTTCTCCGAGCTGGAGTCGGCCTTGAAGTAGCCGGCGTCTACCCAGCGCTGGTACATCGCGGCCTCTTCGTCGGCCGGGTTCCAAGCGTTGGGCAGGTCAGGCTGGCTCAAGGCGTTCTCGGTCACCTGTCAAGTCTACGAACCGGCCGAGGTCGCGAGGCCGCGGGGCAGGGCGCACGATGGAGGGGTGACGGACAAGGCACCACAGCAGGACATCGACGAGAGCAAGCTGGCCGTCGGCAAGCCGAAGAGCTGGGCGGCGGGTCTTCCCGGCGTGCTGGTTTCGCTCAAACGGGGCCAGGAGCAGATGGGCGCCGGACGGACCGTCCGCGCGCTGCGCGTGCTCAACCAGCGCGAGGGCTTCGACTGCCCGGGGTGCGCGTGGCCCGAGCCGCGCGAGGCCGACGGCGAGCACCGGAAGCTGGCCGAATTCTGCGAGAACGGCGCGAAAGCCGTCGCGGAGGAGGCCACCAAGCGCCGGGTCGGGCGCGAGTTCTTCGCCGCGCATTCACTCGAGGAACTGGACGGCCGCACCGAGTACTGGCTCGGGCAGCAGGGCAGGCTGACCGAGCCGATGGTGCTGCGCGATGGCGGCACGCACTACGAGCCGATCAGCTGGGACGACGCGTTCGACCTGGTCGCGAGCCATCTGCGCGGGCTGGCCAGCCCGGACGAGGCGCTGTTCTACACCTCCGGCCGCACCAGCAACGAGGCCGCGTTCGTGTACCAGCTGATGGTGCGCTCGTTCGGCACGAACAACCTGCCGGACTGCTCGAACATGTGCCACGAGTCCTCCGGCGCGGCGCTCTCGGCCACCACCGGCATCGGCAAGGGCTCGGTGAGCCTGGCCGACATCCACAAGTCCGACCTGATCGTGGTGGTCGGGCAGAACCCCGGCACCAACCACCCGCGCATGCTCTCCGCGCTGGAGGAGGCCAAGTCGCGCGGGGCGAAGGTGGTCGCGGTGAACCCGCTGCCCGAGGCCGGGCTGATGCGGTTCAAGAACCCGCAGAACGTGCGCGGCCTGGTCGGCAAGGGCAGCCCGCTGGCCGACGAGTTCGCGCAGATCCGGCTCGGTGGTGATCTGGCCTTCTTCCAGGCGATCGGGCACCTGCTGCTGGCCTGGGAGGAAGCGGCTCCCGGCACCGTGCTGGACCGGGAGTTCATCGACGGCTGGACCGAGGGCTTCGCCGAGTACCGCGAGCGCGTCGGCGAACTGGACTGGGACCGCATCGACGAGGCGACCGGGCTGCCGCGCGAGCAGATCGTCAAGATCGCCAGGATGATCGCCGAGTCCGAGCGGACCATCTACTGCTGGGCGATGGGCCTGACCCAGCACAAGCACGCGGTGCCGACGATCAAGGAGATCGCGAACGTCGCGCTGCTGCGGGGGATGATCGGCAAGCCGGGCGCCGGGCTCTGCCCGGTCCGCGGCCACTCGAACGTGCAGGGCGATCGCACCATGGGCATCTGGGAGAAGATGCCGGAGTCCTTCCTGTCCGCGCTGGAGCGCGAGTTCGGCATCCCGGTGCCGCGCAAGCACGGCTGGGACACGGTGGACTCGATCCGCGCGATGCGCGACGGCCGGGCGAAGGTGTTCTTCGGGGTGGGCGGCAACTTCGCGGCCGCGACCCCGGACACCGAGCTGACCGAACGCGCGCTGCGCTCGTGCGAGCTGACCGTGCAGGTGTCCACCAAGCTGAACCGGTCGCACGTGGTGCACGGCCGGACCGCGCTGATCCTGCCCACGCTGGGCCGGACCGAACGCGACGTCCAGGTGAGCGGCGAGCAGGTGGTCACGGTCGAGGACTCGATGTCGGCGGTGCACACCTCGCGTGGCCGGCTGGAACCGGCGAGTGAGCACCTGCTGTCCGAAGTGGCCATCCTGTGCCGCCTGGCGAACACCTTGCTCGGCGAGGAACACCCGGTGCCGTGGCTGGAGTTCATCGACGACTACGACCGCATCCGTGACCACATCGCGAACGTGGTGCCCGGGTGTCACGAGTACAACAAGCGGGTGCGCCAGCCGGACGGGTTCGTGCTGCCGCACGCGCCGCGCGACGCCAGGGAGTTCAACGGCACCCGCAACGGCAAGGCGAACTTCACCGCCAGCGAGCTGGAGTACCCGTCGGTGCCCGAAGGCAGGTTGCTGTTGCAGACCCTGCGCAGCCACGACCAGTACAACACCACGATCTACGGCCTGTCCGACCGCTACCGCGGCGTGGAGGACGGCCGCCGGGTGGTCTTCGTCAACCCCGAAGACCTGACCCGGCTCGGCGTGGCCGACGGTGCCCTGGTCGACCTGGTTTCGGAGTGGACGGACAGCGAGCGGCGGGCACCGAGCTTCCGCGTGGTCGCCTATCCGACCGCACGCGGTTGCGCGGCAGCGTACTTCCCCGAGGCGAACGCACTGGTGGCACTGGATTCCGTGGCCGACGAGTCGAACACCCCGGTGTCGAAGTCCATCGTGGTACGTCTGGAGCCGGTCAGCTCGTAGTGACTGTCAGGTCGTCGATGTAGTGACGATGGCGGGGATCATCACCGCGGTCATCACGGCCGCGGTGAGTTCCTCGATCGCCTTGCGGGTGGCCACCGAGCCCCAGTTGCCCTCGGCGATGTCCTTGGCACGCTGGTCGACCAGCTTGCGGTCAGAGCGCTCCGGCAGGTCGAGCACCTTGCTCGCGGCCTTGATCGCGGCGAGCACGGCGACCAGCGCGGCGGTGCGCTCGTCCGGGTCCTGACCGTCCACCAGCACCGCGTTCAGCGTCTTCCGCAACTCCACCTCGTGCGCGGAATCCTCGGCCGGCCAACGGGTCACCGGGAACAGCTTGAGCACCTTGCCCTCTTCACGCCGCAGCACGCCGCGGTCGGCGAGGCCTTCGAGCAGTCGTTCGGTGAGCTTCTGCCCGGAGAGCGGCGAAATCGCGTCCTTGGGCTTGCGCCCGTCGAACTTCTCCAGTTTGACCAGCGCGTCGGCGAGCACCGGGTGCGCGGGCGGGGTGCGGTCGAGCAGAACCAGGCGCCCCTTGTTCTCCTCGTCGACGCCGATCCGGTTCTCGATGCCCAGCTCGATCAGCAACGCGCCGGCCAGTGCGTACGGCAGGTTGGTCACCATGCTGTCCGGCTTGCCGGACTCGTCGTCGAACACGAGCAGTACCAGGTCTTCCGCGATGAGCATGCGCTCCACCCTAACCACCGGGCACGTCCGGCGCCGGTCCCGCGTTGAGCCGGTATGACGCAGACGATCGTGCACCGGGTACAGCCGGGGGAACTGGACCGGGCCGCCGAGGCGATGGGCGCGGCCTTCTTCGACGAGGTGGTGAGCGCGTGGGTGATCCCGGATCCCGCGCTGCGCAAGCAGATCCTGCCGGATCAGCTCGGTGGGGTGGTGAGCAAGGCGCTGGAACGGGGTGAGGTGCTCACCGCCGCGGACTTCGGCGCCATTTCCGTCTGGCTGGACCGCGAAGCCGGGGAAACCGAGGAGGAGGGGCTCCCGGACGATTTCGAAATACCTCCGGCGTTCGCCGAAATCGCGCGGCGCGGCATGCTCGTCTCGCAACTGACCGAGGCCCGGCATCCGACGCACACCGCGCACGTCTATCTGTCCTGCATGGGCGTGCTGCCTGACCACCGGGGCCACGGCCTCGGCAGCGCGCTGCTGCGCGACAAACTGGGCCGGGCCGACGCCGGGAAAACGCCCGTGTACCTGGAGGCCAGCTCGACCCGCAACCGCGCGCTGTACCTCCGTCACGGCTTCGAACCCAGCGGAGACCCGATCCGCTTCCCGGACGGACCCGAGATCTACCCGATGTGGCGGGAACCCCGGTAAACGCTCAGCGCAGGTGTGAGGCGCCGTTCAGGTCGAGCACGGCACCGGAGGCCCAGGCCGCGTCGGCGGAGGCGAGATAGACCACCGCCGCGGCCACCTCCTCCGGCGAACCCACGCGGCCGAACGGGCTCTGCCCGCGCAACTGCTCGCCCTGCTGCCCGTCCAGCCGGTCGGCGACGCGGCTGGTGGCGGTGAAGCCGGGTGCCACCGAAGCGACCGCGATGCCGTGCGGTGCCAGGGAAACCGCGAGCGACTGCCCGAACGCGTGCATCGCCGCCTTGGTGGCGCCGTAGGCCGGGTGGTCCGGCTCGCCGCGGTACGCCCCGCGCGAGCCGATGTTGACCACCCGGCCGGGCGCACCGCGATCGATCATGTGCCGGGTCACGCAGTAGGTGAGGTTGGCCGTGCCGAAGACGTTCACGCCGACCATGCGCTGCCAGGCGGCCTGCCAGTCCGCATAGGACACTTCCGCCACGGCGTGCGCGTTCTCCGGGCCGGTCGCCACGGCCGCGTTGTTCACCAGCACGTCGACACCGCCGAGCTTCTCTTCGGCCTCGTCGGCGAGTCCTTGCGCGGCAACCGGATCGGCGAGGTCACCGGTCACCAGCACGTGGCCGGAACCGGGCAGCTCGGCGAGCGTCTTCTCGGCGGCCGTCCGGTTCGATCCATAGTGGACGGCCACCCGATCGCCGAGCCCGGCGAAGGCGGTGGCCACCGCCCGGCCGATCCCGCTGGACGCACCGGTCACCAGCACGCCGCGGCTCATCGGGTGGTCGCCCAGAACACGGCCTTGCCCACCTGCGCGTACAAGCCCTTGGGATGCGCGCGGAACAACGGCTCGGTGCCGAACATGACCGTCTTCGCCCCGCTTTCGTCCACACCGGACACCACGGCGGCGGCACCGGCCGCCTGCGCCGGGCCCTGGCCGTCCTCGTTCGGCAGCCAGTGCCCCGCGGCGAGCGGGTTCTGCTCCGCGTAGCGCTGTTCGGCGGTCACGCCCGCGCCGAGGCCGGTGAACCACAACGGCGAGTACACGAACGAACTCTCCGGCGCACCGGTGCCGATCGGCCCGGTCCCGTTGGTCACCGAGACCACGCCGTTGGCGTCCTCGCGGCCGGTCACCGCGGTCACCGGCAGCAGTCCGGCCTCGGTGTTGAACGCCGCGCCGGTCGCCCCGCGGGTGATCACGCCACCGCGGTTGAACAGCCGCTTGACCGAGTTCTTCGCCGCCGCGTTCAGCCCGCGGTAGTCCAGCCCGGAGGAGACGAACAACGCGTCCACCCGGCTCAGATCGAATCCGTTGTTGAGCACCTGCGTGGAAACCGGGCGGACCTCGAAGCCGAGTTCGCGCAGCACCAGCAGTTCGTCGGCGGCCACCGCACCGGCGATCACCGGCTTGCGCATCAGCGGGCCACGCTCACCGGCGGGCGCCGCGGTGAACCGCACCCCGAGGTTCTTCGCCACCTCCAGCACGGCGACGCGTTCCGAAGCGGGCACCACCACCGTGCCGTCGGCCTGCTGGTGCACCGGACGGCCCTGCCCCAGCAGGGTGTTCACCGCCAGCACGTCCTTGCCGTCGGCGATGTTCAGCGCCAGATCCTGGCCGGGCGCGGCGTCCACCCCGCCGGTCGGCGCGGCGATGGTCACCGGGCTGGTGCGCACGTTCGGTGCCCCGGCCTTGGAGATGTCCACCGACGCGCCCCAGAGCAGGCGGTGGCTCCAGCCCGAGATGTCGTACATCACCTCGACCTTGCCGGAGATGTCGGCGCCGGTCTCCAGCATCACGTTCGCCAGTGCCCGCTTGGGCTGATGCATGTCCACAATGTACGAACCGGCCGGGTAGCTCTTGCCTGCCAGCTGGAAGTCCGCGTCCGCCCGCTGCACACGCACGTCGTTGGCCACCAGGTGGTCGACCAGCCGTGCCGCCGCGGGCGCCGAGCGCTGGCCGGTACCCGCCGGGATCACGTAGGCACGCGGGAACTCGGTGGTGTAGCGGTCTTCCGGGCCGAAGCCGGGCACAAAACCGTCCGGCAGCTGGCGCTGCGGTTCACCGGCGGCACCGCGGCGGAAGATCTCGATCTGGTTGTCGATCAGCTCGGTGCGGTGGGTGTCGGCGTAGTCGATGGTGGTGCGGATGGTCGCCTCCACCACGTCGGTGTTGATCTTCGACCGGCGCTGCAGTTCTTCGGCGGGCAGGTTGTAGGCGTCGTTGTTGACGCGCTGCGGGACCTCGATCGTGTAGGACACGGCGCCGTGGTACATCGAGTACTGCGCGGTGTAGATCGGCGCCCAGCCGTCCCACACGCCCGGCTCGTAGTCGCGGAACGGGATCTCCGGCTTGGCCGCCTCGGGGTGCCCGAGCGCCTGCACCGCCTTCTCCATCGCCAGGCCGTTTTCGTAGCCGTGCTTGATGTAGAGGTCGAAGTCGTAGTTCTGGCCGTGCGGCGGGGTGGTCGGCTCGATCAGCGTGTTCTCCACGTACCCGTGCTCGTCGAGCATCATCACCGGCTGCTTGCCCATGACGATCTCACGCATCGCCCGGGTTTCCGGCTGCGACGCGGTGACGAAGTCGCGGTTCATGTCGAACCCGCTCGCGTTCGCGCGGGTACCGGCGACGCGGCCGTCCGGATTGGCGGTGAGGTTGAGGTAGATCCGGCTGCGCTTGAGCAGATCCAGCGCGGCCTTGTCGTTCGTGGTGGCGAGGTACTCGATCACGCGCAGTGCGCCGTCGGTGCCTTCCCACTCGTTGCCGTGGATGTTGTTGTTGATCCACACCGGGGTCTTGTAGCCGGCGCGCAACGCGGCGTCGCGGGCCGCGCGGCCGGGGTCGTTCTCGATCTTGTCGCGCCAGTGCTCCTGCATCCAGCTCTGCGCCGAGTTCTCCGGTGCGGTCAGCGTGACCAGGTACAGGTCGCGCCCGAGGCCGGACTGCCCGGCGACCTCCACCGAGATCCGGTTGCTGCGCTGCTGCAGTTCGTTCAACTTCGGCGCCAGCGCGTGGTACGGCGAGAGCCCGAGCTTGATCGACTTGTCCGCCGGGTCGGCCGGGTAGGTGCGCAGCTCGGTCTGACGCGGGTAACCGCCGCGGTCCCCGCGCGGCTTGTTCTCCCCGGCCGCCGCCGCACGCAGCTGCGGCGGGGCATCGGTCGCGGCGACCGCGTTGCGCTCCGGGCCGTACCCGGGCTCGCGATGGGACTGCCCCGGTGGCGGCTCGGGCGCGGCCAGCGCCGGGCCGGTGGTCACCGTGCTGATCATCAGACCGGCGACCACAGCCAGTACCAGCCCACGAGCGGAACGCGAAAACGACACAGGCCACCTCCACGAGCGGAAAGTGCGGTCAGTCTTTCGGCTCGCTAAGGAGTTGGCAAGACTCTTTTGTCAGCCGCCGAAGAGCTGGACCACCTTTCGGAAGAGCTCCACCACGCCGTAGAGGAAGGGCAGGCCCACCCAGATCCAGGCGAAGATCATCAGCCCGGTGCGCTTCGAGTTCATCACGCCTCCTTGCCGGCGCCCGCCGGGGCGGCGACCGGTTCGTGGTACTTCTCACTGACCGGGCGCACCAGCTCGTTGGCGACGAAGCCGAGGATGAGCAGGCCCATCATGATGTAGAGCGAGGTGCTGTACAGCGCCGGCCCGTCCTTGCCCGCCGACTTCTGGCCGTCGGCGATCGCGTTCACGATCAGCGGCCCGAGCACGCCCGCGGTGGACCAGGCGGTGAGCAGCCTGCCGTGGATCGCGCCGACCTGGAAGGTGCCGAACAGGTCCTTCAGGTACGCCGGGATGGTGGCGAACCCGCCACCGTAGAAGGACAGGATGACCAGCGCGCAGAGCACGAACAACAGCTTCGAGCTGTTCGTGGTCAGCGCGATCACCAAGTACATCAGCGCGCCGACGCCGAGGTAGAGCCGGTAGATGTTGCGTCGGCCGACCAGGTCCGAAGTGGACGACCAGACGAACCGGCCGAGCATGTTGGTCAGCGACAGCAGCGCCACGAACCCGGCGGCCGACGCCGCCGCGATCGGCGTCGCGGTGGACTCGAAGAAGTCCATGATCATCGGCGCCGCCTTCTCCAGGATGCCGATGCCCGCGGTGACGTTGAAGCACAGGATCACCCACAGCAGCCAGAACTGCGGCGTCTTGATCGCGTTCTTGGCCGACACGTTCGCGGTGGTGATCATCCGCCCGGCCGCGGCCGCCTTGGGCTGGTAACCGTCTGGCTTCCAGTCGTCGGCGGGTACCCGGACCAGCAGTACGCCCAGGGTCATGAACAACGCGTAGACCACCCCGTGCACGGCGAAGGTGGTGGCGATGCCGCCGGTGTCACCGCCGAAGGTGCGCAGCATCTGGCTGGACCACGGCGAGGCGATCAGCGCACCGCCGCCGAAACCCATGATGGCGATGCCGGTGGCCATGCCGGGCCGGTCCGGGAACCACTTGATCAAAGTGGACACCGGCGAGATGTAGCCGATGCCGAGCCCGATGCCGCCGAGCCCGCCGTAGCCGAGCACGACCAGCCAGTACTGCGACGTGGCCACGCCGAGCGCGGAGATCAGGAAGCCGGACGAGAAGCAGACCATCGAGACGAACATCGCCCAGCGCGGGCCGTTCTTCTCCACCAGCGTGCCGCCGAAGGCCGCGGACAGCCCGAGCATCACGATGCCCAGCTGGAACGGCAGCGCGCTCTGCGTGCCGGTCAGGTCGAGCGACTTCTCCAGCGGCGGTTTGAACACGCTCCACGCGTACGCTTGGCCGATAGACAGGTGCACGGACAACGCGGCGGGCGGGATGAGCCAGCGGCTCCAGCCGGGTGGCGCGATGATGCGGGAGCGGTCGAGGAAGCCGACGGGCATGGGGGGAGCCTCCCTAGACTGTTACTTAGCCGCCGCAATGTATTACCGATCGGCGCCGAGCGCACTATTGGTTTCCACCGAACGCGGGAGGCAGAAATGGGACGCGTGACCGTGCGTAAGCCCGTGCTGAAGTTGACCACCCGTGGTGAACGAACCCGGCCGGACGCACTAGCCGCCGAGGAGCCGCTGGAGCTCAGGGTGGGCGGGCGCGCGCTCGCGGTGACCATGCGCACACCCGGCCACGACGTGGAGCTGGCGCACGGCTTCCTGCTGTCCGAGGGCGTGCTCGGCAGCCGTGAGGACGTCCGCACCGCCCGCTACTGCGACAGCGTCGACGACCAGGGGCGCAACACCTACAACGTGCTGGACCTGGCGCTCGCCGAGGGCGTGCCCGCGCCGGACACCGGCGTCGAGCGGAACTTCTACACCACCTCCTCCTGCGGAGTCTGCGGCAAGGCCGCGCTCGACGCGGTCAAGCTGCGCACCCGGTTCGCGCCGGGCGACAGCGACTTCGCGGTGACGGCCGACCTGCTGGCGAAGCTCCCGGACCAGTTGCGCGCCCGGCAGAAGGTGTTCGACGCCACCGGCGGGCTGCACGGCGCCGCGTTGTTCGACTCGAATGGTGAGCTGCTGGTCGTGCGCGAGGACGTGGGCAGGCACAACGCGGTCGACAAGGTGCTCGGCTGGGCACTGCTGGAAGGCCGGGTGCCGCTGCCGGGCGCCGGGCTGCTGGTGTCCGGGCGGGCGTCGTTCGAGCTGGTGCAGAAGGCCGCGATGGCCGGGCTGCCGATGCTCGCCGCGGTTTCCGCGCCCTCCTCGCTGGCGGTCGAACTGGCCGAGGAAAACGGCATCACGCTGGTGGGTTTCCTGCGCGGCGAGAGCATGAACATCTACACCCGCGACGAGCGCGTCCTACGTCACTGAAACCGGCGGATTTCGGGGCGAAACACTCTCGGCACCTGCGACGATGTGGAAGTCGAGGTCGGTTTCGCACATGACGCACCCGCGTCCTGGCGCCCGGCTGGGGGCAGGAAACGGCAGGACGGCGAGTGGACGGCGGGGAAGGCTCAACCGGGCGAGGGCCGGCTGAGCACAGCGACGGCGAGCGGCGCGGGAGGCGCCGGTTCAGCCGCCGTTCGGTGCTGCTGGCCGGCGGCTCCGCGCTCGGAGTCGCCGGGGTGGCCGCCGCGGGTGCCACCGGCGTCCTGCCGTTCAGCGAGGCGATGCAGCGCGCGCTGGGCGTCGCCTCCTCCAACCCGGCCACCGAACTGGGCGTGACCAGGGTCGAGCGGGTCTACTCGGCGGCGCGGGGTCGCGAGGTCGACCTGGTGTTCATGCTGCCGTCGAAGAACCCGCAGCGCGGCCTGCCCATCTCGCTCTACCTGCACGGCCGGGGTGGCTCGGGGCGCCGGTCGGCGCCCGGTGGCCTGGTCAACCAGCTCAGCGGCGAGGTCGCCCGGCGGGCGATCCCGGCCTACGGTTTTCTCGCCGTCGACGGTGGTCCCGACAACTACTGGCACGAGGTCGTGTCCGGCGACGACCCGATGCGGATGCTGCTCGAAGAGGTCCCGGTCTGGCTGGCCCAGCGCGGCCTCGGCGGTGCCGACGGGGTGCCGTTCGCCTGCGCGGGCACCTCGATGGGCGGCTTCGGCGCACTGCTCTACGCGAGGCGTCGGGCCCAGCAGCGGCGGCCACCCGCCGCGGTCGCGGCCGTCTCCCCCGCGCTGATCACCTCGTGGGCCGAGATGAGCAAGCGGAACGCCTTCCGCGATGCCGCCGACTGGGCCTCGATGGACCCGCTGAAGCACCTCGGGGACATCCAGGGCATCCCCACCGGTGTCTGGTGTGGCACCGAGGACGCTTTCATCGGCGGTGTGCGGCAGTTCATCGCCGAGGCCAAGCCGAAGGTGGGCCACACCGCCCGAGGCAAGCACGGCGAGGCTTTCTTCCGGAGCGTGGTACCGGGCCTGGTCAGCTTCCTCGGCAAACACGTCCTGGCACCGGCCCGCCCGGCCTGAGCCCGGCTCAGGAAGCGGGTACCCGGGCGTCCTGCGGGGTGAGGTGGAAGTAGATCCGGGTCTGCGTGCCCTCCGGGGCGGTGTGCACGCGGACCAGGTCGGACAGGAAGTTGACCATCAGCAGTCCCCGGCCGCCCGGCTGGGTCGGTGAAGCGGGCCGCCGGCCGGCCAGTGGGTCGGTGATGTGCCCGGAGTCGCGGATCTCACAGATCACCGTGCCCTCCTCGCACCACACCCGCAGCACGCCGGAACCCCGCCCGTGCCGCAGGCTGTTCGCGCACAGCTCCCCGACCACCAGTGTCAGGTCGAGCACGCGCTCCTTGCCGAGGCCGTACGCGGCGGCGCGTTCCCCGGCGAACCGGCGCACGCCGCTCAGCCCGGTCCGGTCGAACGAGAGCACCCACGGGATGTCCCCCGGCGCCGGGAACGGCTGGTTGTAGCGCTCGATCACCTGCTCCGGCGAGAACGACTTGCTCGCCCAGGTGCCGTAGTGATCACTCAGCTCCGGGTGCGTGCACGCGGCCTCGTCGAGGATCCACGACTCCAGGCCCTCGGCGTCGTACGGGCACAGCACGGTGACCGGCCGTCCGGCGAAGGCGAAGTTGATCAGTGCCTCGTGCTGGGCACACGCCGGGTACTCCACCGGCGACCGGCCCGGCCAGATCGGCTCGCCGACCAACCGCACCGGGCCCTCGTGCCGATCGGCGAAGTCACGCAGCACGCCGGGAATGATGCGCCCGGGATTGCGACCGGCCTCAGCCATGTCGACGAACCGCACGCGCTGCCGCGCGCCCTCGTCCAGTTCCTCGCTGAGCCAGCTCAGGTGCTCGCCGGGCAGCGCGACCGCCACCGGCTCGCCCGCGGCCAGCCCTTCGGTGACAAAGGGAACGGTGCCGGACAGGAACTCGTCGCGGCCGCGGTAGAACAGGGCCGGATGGGTGAACACATTCACAACGCTTCCACCAGTGGGAACTTTGTTGGACGGCGATTGTCCAGCTTAGCCCGTGGATTGCCGGGCGCTACCGGTCTAATGCGTTGGCTACGAAGCCCATCAGCCAGAAACCGCCGAGAGTTCCACTCAGCAGCACCACCCACCACGCCAGCAGCCGCGGCGGCGCCTCGGTCCGCCGCACCTGCCACAGGCCGAACGCGCCCAGCAGGTACAGCGGCACCGGGGCCAGCGTCAGCAGGGACTGCCGCGTGGTGGTGGCGATCACGCACAGCACCACGAGCAGCACCAGCACACCGGCGAAGATCCGGTGGTTCAGCGGGTGGGCGAGCCTGCCGACGGTCACCAGTCGCCGCGGCAGGTCGCCGAACTGAGGTCTTTCCGGGCTGGTCAGGCCGACTTCTCCCCGCGCTCGCTACGCTGCCGCCGCGACGGCTGGCGGGAGACGATGGTCGGGTTCACGTTCTCGCGGACGGTCTGCTCGGTGATCACGACCTTGGCCACGTCGTCGCGGCTGGGGATGTCGTACATCACCGGCTGGAGCACCTCCTCCATGATGGCGCGCAGGCCGCGGGCACCCGTGCCACGCAGCATCGCCTGGTCGGCGATGGCCTCCAGCGCCGTCTTGGTGAACTCCAGCTCGACGTTGTCCATCTCGAAGAGCTTCTTGTACTGCTTGATCAGCGCGTTCCGCGGCGTGGTCAGGATCGAGACCAGGGACTCCTTGTCCAGGTTGGTCACGCTGGCCACCACCGGCAACCGGCCGATGAACTCGGGGATGAGCCCGAACTTGATCAGGTCCTCCGGCATGGTGTCGGAGAAGATGTCGCTGTTCTCGATCTCGGACTTGGTGCGGATCTCCGCGCCGAAGCCGAGGCCGCGCTTGCCGACCCGCTCGTTGATGATCTTCTCCAGCCCGGCGAACGCGCCGGCCACGATGAACAGCACGTTCGTCGTGTCGATCTGGATGAACTCCTGGTGCGGGTGCTTGCGGCCGCCCTGCGGCGGCACCGAGGCGGTGGTGCCCTCGAGGATCTTCAGCAGCGCCTGCTGCACGCCCTCGCCCGAGACGTCCCTGGTGATCGAGGGGTTCTCCGACTTGCGGGCGATCTTGTCGACCTCGTCGATGTAGATGATGCCGGTCTCGGCGCGCTTGACGTCGTAGTCGGCCGCCTGGATCAGCTTGAGCAGGATGTTCTCGACGTCCTCGCCCACGTACCCGGCCTCGGTCAGCGCGGTCGCGTCGGCGATGGCGAACGGCACGTTCAGCAGCTTCGCCAGCGTCTGGGCCAGGTAGGTCTTGCCGCATCCGGTCGGCCCGAGCATCAGGATGTTGGACTTGGCCAGCTCGACCGGCTCGTCCTTGGAGTCCTTCGGCCCGGTCTTGTCGTCGGACTGGATGCGCTTGTAGTGGTTGTAGACCGCTACCGCGAGCGTGCGCTTGGCCTCGTCCTGGCCGATGATGTAGCGCTCGAGGAAGTCGTGGATCTCAGCCGGTTTGGGCAGCTCGTCGAGCTTGACGTCACCCGCTTCGGCCAGTTCCTCCTCGATGATCTCGTTGCAGAGATCGATGCACTCATCACAGATGTACACGCCGGGTCCGGCGATGAGCTTCTTCACCTGTTTCTGGCTCTTCCCGCAGAAAGAACACTTCAGCAGGTCTCCGCCGTCACCGATCCGTGCCATGACCGTGGACCTCGTCCCCTCCGGTGCGCTCGGGTGCACCTGACTTCTCTAGCCTGCCCGTCGCGACGGGACTCTGACGCGTATTCCACAGACGGTACCCGCCCGGCGCGTCCTACGGGAGGACCTGAGCGGTACTAGGCGCGCCGGAAGAGGCCATCGGCCGGAACACCGGTACGATCACGCGCTCGCGTGCCAACCGGTGCCCCGGCCATCGGGCTCAGTTCTCCGCCGAGGCCTTGCGGTAGGGCAGCACCTCGTCGATGATGCCGTACTCCTTGGCCTGGTCGGCGGTGAGGATCTTGTCCCGCTCGACGTCGTCGCGGACTTCTTCCAGCGACTTGTTCGTGTGCTTGGCCAGCGTGGTCTCCATCAGGCGCCGCACGCGCTGGATCTCCGCGGCCTGGATCTCCAGGTCCGAGACCTGCCCGTAGGTGCCCTCGGTGGCCGGCTGGTGGATCAGCACGCGCGAGTTCGGCAGCGAGAACCGCTTGCCGGGGGTGCCCGCGGCGAGCAGCACCGCGGCGGCCGAGGCGGCCTGGCCGATGCACATGGTGACGATGTCCGGCCGGACGTACTGCATGGTGTCGTAGATCGCCATCAGCGCGGTGAACGAGCCACCGGGCGAGTTGATGTAGATGGTGATGTCGCGGTCCGGGTCCTCGTGCTCCAGGTGCAGCAGCTGGACCATCACGTCGTTGGCCGAAGCGTCGTCGACCTGCACGCCGAGCATGATCTGACGCTCTTCGTACAGCTTGTTGTACGGGTTCGACTCCTTGATCCCGTAGCTGGTCCGCTCCACGTAGGAGGGCAGCACGTACCGGGACTGGGGAAGGTGCAAGTTGCTCATCTCGATCTCTCCTCTACCTTCCCGGTCAGCTGTTCGAACCCGGCAGCGGGTTCTCCCGGGTGAGCACCTGGTCGACGAAGCCGTACTCCCTGGCTTCCTCGGCAGTGAACCAGCGGTCCCTGTCGGCGTCCTTGGTGATCTGCTCGAAGGTCTGCCCGGTCTGCTCCGCGGTGATCTTGGCCAGCTCCTGCTTCCACTTGCCGAACACCTCGGCCTGGATGGCGATGTCGGAGGCGGTGCCGCCGACGCCGGCCGAGGGCTGGTGCATCAGGATGCGGGCGTGCTGCAGCGCGAAGCGCTTGCCGGGCGCGCCGGAGGAGAGCAGGAACTGCCCCATGGAGGCGGCCAGGCCCATCGCGTAGGTCTGCACGTCGGGCTTGATCAGCTGCATGGTGTCGTAGATGGCGAAGCCCGCGGTCACCGAGCCGCCGGGCGAGTTGATGTAGAACCGGATGTCGGACTCGGCGTCCTCCGCCGACAGCAGCAGCAGCTGCGCGGTGATCCGGTTCGCGACCTCGTCGTTGACCTCGGAGCCGAGCACGACGATGCGCTCGGCGAGCAAACGCTCGAACACCGAGTCGGTCAGGTTGAGTCCCGCGGTGCTGGTCCGCCCCTCGGGCAAGTGGTGCGTCACGTGTGCCTGCCTTTTCGCCGGTTCAGATCTTGTAATCGACCCTAACGAACTCGGGCGGGTCGGAATGCCCGACACCGCCCAAGTTCGCTCAGAGCATTACTTCTGGTTTGCGGTCTCTTCCGCCACGGGAGCCTCGGCGGACTCCGCGCTCTCGGCGGCCTCCGCAGTCTCCTCCGCACCACCGAACAGATCGCTCAAGTCCAGCTCGGCCCCGTCCGCACCGGTGACGGTGGCCCCGCGCACGACGGTGGCCAGCGCCTTGCCGCGGCGCACGTCGGCGTAGATCGCGCCGAGCTGGCCGGACTGCTGGGCGCGCTGCACGTACTCGTCCGGGCTGACGCCGAAGCGCTGGGCCTGGTAGATGATGCGCTCGGTGAGCTCGCCGTCGTTGACGTCGACGCCCTCCTTCTCGGCGATGGTGTCCAGCAGCAGCTGCGTGCGGACCGCCTTCTCCGACTCCTCGCGCGCCTCGGTCTCGAACTGCTCGACCGTGGTGCCCTGCGCCTCCAGCGACTGCGCCCAGGCGGCCTCGTCGTGGTCGAACGGGTGGATCGCGTCGTGCTTGCGGCTCTCGATCTCGCCCTCGAGCACCTTCTCCGGGATCGGCACCTCGGTGGTCTCGAGCAGCGCTTCGAGCACCTTGTCGCGGGCCTGCACGCCCTGCTGCATGCGCTTCATCCTGGACAGGCGCTCACGCAGGTCGGCCTTCAGCTCGTCGAGGGTGTCGAACTCGCTGGCCAGCTGGGCGAACTCGTCGTCGGCCTCGGGCAGCTCGCGCTGCTTGACCGACTGCACGACCACGCTGACCTCGGCGTCCTTGCCGGCGTGCTCGCCGGCCACCAGCTGCGTGGTGAACGTCTTGGTCTCGCCGGCGCTCGCGCCGATGATCGCGTCGTCGATGCCGTCGACGAGCTGGCCGGAGCCGATCTCGTAGGACAGGCCGGTGGTGGAGGCGTCTGGCACCTCTTCACCGTCGACGGTGGCCGACAGGTCGATCGAGACGAAGTCGCCGTTCTCCGCGGGCCGCTCGACGCCGGTCAGCGTGCCGAAGCGGGCGCGGAGCTGGTCCAGCTCGGCGTCGACCTCGGCGTCGTCCAGCTCGACGTCGTCCACGGTGACCGAGATGCCGCTGTAGTCGGGCAGCTCGATCTCGGGCCGGACGTCGACCTCGGCGGTGAACTCCAGCACGTCGCGGTCCTCGAGCTTGGTCACCTCGAAGTCGGGACGGCCCAGCGTGCGCACCTCACCGGCCTGCACGGCCTCCAGGTACTTCGCCGGGATGACCTCGTTGACGACCTCGTCGAGCACCGGCGCGCGGCCGATCCGGCTCTCCAGCACGCGGGCGGGCACCTTGCCCGGCCGGAAGCCGGGGATCCGAACCTGCTGCGCGATCTTCTTGTAGGCGCGGTCGAAGTTCGGCTTGAGTTCGTCGAACGGCACCTCGACATTGATCTTGACTCGCGTCGGGCTGAGCTGCTCGACGGTGCTCTTCAACTTCTTCTCCTCGAGCCGTGACGGTGTTAGGACTGGGTGTTGCACGATCCTTGACGGATGCCCCCAGGTCACAGGTGGACCGGGACGCCCGAGTCTAGGCCAGCGTCCGGCCGCCGCTGTGGGCGGGCGGGACCTACCCGGTAACTCACCCTTGTCCGACGTCACCCATTCGGGTCACAGTTAGCGGTGTCGTAACGCTGTTGTACCGCTGTGCGGGTGGCAAGGGGGTGGAGTGTGGGCGCTACGGGCACGGTGCGTGAGCTGCCCGCCCCCGGGGTCAGCCTGCCGTTGGTCGCCGTGCCGACGGTCGCGCTGTTCGCCGGTGGCGCCGCGGTCTGGGCCCTCGGCGCCTGGCTGGCGCTGGAGGGGCTGGCCCCGCTGTGGGTGACCGTGGCGCTCCAGGCGCTCGCCACGGTGACGATGTTCACCGTCGCGCACGAGGCGATGCACCACGCGGCCGGTCGGCTGACCATGGTCAACGCGCTGCTCGGACGGCTGGCCATGCCGTTCGTCGCCGCGTACGGCGCGTTCGCGCCGGTGCGCCACCTCCACCTGGAGCACCACCGCGGCCCCGGCGGTCGCACCGACGTCGCCGGCTGGACCGCCCGCGCCCCCGCCTGGCAGCTGCCGCTTCGGTGGCTGACCGTCGACTTCTGGTTCGCGCGGCACTACCTCGGCCGGATGCACCACCGCCCGGCACGCGAGGTCCACGAGACCACCGCGGTCGCCACGCTGGCCTTCGGCGCGATGTCCACCGCGATCGCCGGCGGGTACGGCTGGGAACTGCTGGCGGTGTACCTGATCCCGCAGCGGATCGGGCTGGCGCTGGTGGTCGTGCTGTTCGACTGGTTCCCGCACCGGGGACTGCCCGGTTGCCCCGGCCCCGACCGGCTGCGGGTGGCGTGGGTGCACGTCGGGCTGGAGCGCCTGGCCGGGCCGCTCACCCTCGGCCAGAACTACCACCTGGTGCACCACCTGCACCCGGCGATCCCGTTCTACCGGTACCGGCGGGTGTGGCGGCGGAACGTGGAGGCCTATCTCGAACTCGGCGCGCCGGTGCGCGTGCTGGGCGGGCGGGAGCTGGGTGCCGACGAGTACCGGGCCTCGCGCTGGTTCCCGCCGCGGCCCGCCGCCGAACCACCGGCCGAGCCGCCACCACGGCGGTTGCGCGTCTTCCACTCGCTGCTGGTCACCGAGGTCGAACGGGTCGGCGCGGACGCGGCGGCGGTCCGGTTCGCCGTGCCGGAGGAACTCGACGGCACCTTCGACTACGTGGCCGGGCAGCACGTGACCGTGCGCGCGCTGGTCGACGGGGTGCCGTTGCGCCGCAGTTACGCGTTGTGCCCGGCGCCGCGCGGGGAACTCCGGATCGCGGTGAAGCGGGTCGAGCGCGGGCCGTTCTCCACGGTGGTGACGAACACGCTGCGGCCGGGCGACCGGCTCGACGTGCTGCCGCCCGCCGGTGAGTTCACCCTCGAACCGGACCCGCGGCGGTCGCGGCACTACGTCGGGCTGGCCGCGGGCAGCGGGCTGCCGCCGATCCTGACCATGTTCGCCACCGCGCTGGACACCGAACCGCACAGCCGCGCCACGCTGCTCTACGTCAACCGCAGTGGCTCGACGACCATGCTGGCCGACGAGCTTTCGGCATTGGCGAAGCGATTCGACGGCAGGCTGCGGGTGGTGCACTACCGCACCGACGAGCAGGATCCCGAACTGCGCAGGGGGCGCGACTTCCAGCCGGTGGACACGATCAGCGAGGTGCTCGCGGTGACCCACGAGCAGTTCGTGCGGGGACGGCTGGACACCGCGCGGCTCTCGGCGCTGCTGGACGGGCGGCTGCACCCGGCGAAGGTGGACGAGTGGTACGTCTGCGCGCCGCGGACGCTGGCCGAGCACACGCTGCGGATGCTGGCCGAGCACGACGTGCCCGCGGAGTGCGTCCACCACGAACCGTTCGATGTGGACACCGAACCGGCACCGGCCGCCGAACTGCTCGGCCGCCGCGCCGACCCGCCCATCCGGCTCGCCTGAATGGTTGCCGAATTCCCTTTCGGCGAATGGAAACAGGTGAATCAATACCGCCCGCGCATTCCGTGTGGTGAATGACCAAGATAACCGCCAAGACACGAAAAAGCCCTGGTCAACTGGGCCATCCGGGTGCATTGCGACTGTTTCGGCCGCCGCCCCGCCGAAACAGTCGTAGCCTCGTTCCGCCAAGTCGGCGCGCAATTGTTCTACGCAGTGGCGATCCTGCTCATCCCGCCCAGGAAGGGGCACACCATGCTGGGTATCTCCGATCCCACGGTGGGCGGTGGCAACACCGGCGCCGACACCCTCGACCGGCCGGTGGAAGCCGAGCCGGAGGCGGTCACGACCAACGGCAACGGCGCCGCGGCGGAGGCCGGAACCCGCGCCCCGGCGACCGGATTCGAGGGCACCGAGAGCATCACGGCGCCACCGCTGCCGATCCGGCCGGTCCCGCCGATCATCGTGCGCAAGCGCCTGGTGCGCGGGCGATACCGGAGCGCGAGCGAGGGCTGGCTGCTGACGCTGCGGGTGGACGTCGACGGCCACCGGCCGACGCGCCGGATCAGCGGCGACTTCTTCACCGTTTCCGGGTCGACCACCGCCTATTTCGGTTCGTTCGCCGTGCATTCGCCGACGGTGACCACCACCGCGACGCAAGTACGGGTCGAGGGACTCGGCACGTTCACCTGGGCCGCGGGTGCGCCGAAGATCCGGCTGACCATCGCGCGCGCGTCCCTGTTCGAACCGCCGAAACCGGGCACGCTGGAATTCCTCACCACCTCGAACACCGCGGGCGCGAGCTATTACTGCCCGTTCGAATCCGGTTTCTTCCGCACCGTTTCCTACGAACAGGATTCGGTGGCCGGCGCGGTTCCGTTCCTGGCGTACAACACCGGCAGCCTGCCGCAACCGGACGGCAGCCCGGCGCGGGTGCTCTCGGTGCCCGGCGCGTTCGCCGAAGCCGGCATCGAACTGCTGACCACCGGTGGCACGAACGTCATCCCGGTGTCCGACGCGGGCGCGAACGCCAAGTGGAGCGACGCCGAACTGCACGCGGCCATGGTCAACCACTTCAGCGCGTTCACCAACGCCCCGCGCTGGCAGGTGTGGATGCTGGTGGCCACCTCCCACGACGGCGGTTACCGCGGCATCATGTTCGACTACGGCGACGCCTTCCAGCGCCAGGGCGCGGCGGTGTTCCACGATGCCATCGGCGGCACCGACGCGGCCACCCAGCGCTCGCAGCTGCGCACCTACGTGCACGAACTGGGCCACGCGTTCAACCTGCTGCACTCGTGGCAGAAGAACCTGGCGAACCCGCCCGCCCCGCTCGGCCCGAACGGCGGCCTCGGCGACCTGTCGTGGATGAACTACGACTGGAAGTACCAGCAGTCGGCGAGCGGGCCCGGCGGCGCGGCGGCCTACTGGGCGGCGTTCCCGTTCGAGTTCACCGAGAACGAGCTGGCGCACCTGCGCCACGGCTTCTACCGCAACGTGGTCATGGGCGCGAACGCCTTCGGCACCGGGGCCGCCGACGTCGACCCCGACCTGTTCGACGAGCCGCTGGTGGACAACTCGGGCCTGGCGCTCGAACTGCGCTCGCCGAAGCCCGGGTTCGCCTACGGGGAGCCGGTGGTGGTCGAGCTGAAGCTGGCGGGCACCGAGCTGCGCGGCCGGGCCACCCACGGGTACCTGCACCCGAACGACGACCTGGTCTCGATCGCCGTGCAGCAGCCGTCGGGCCGGACCGTGCTGTACCGCCCGATGCTGCGGCACTGCGTGGACGAGGACCGCGCGGTGCAGGTGGGCGTGGACAAGCCCGCGCTGTACGAAAGCGCGTACATCGGGTTCGGCGCCGACGGCTTCCTGTTCGAGGCACCGGGCACCTACCGGCTGCGCGCCACCTACATCGCCGGTGACGGCTCCCGGGTGCTCTCGCCGGTGCTCCGGGTGCGCGTGCGCCCGCCGGCCAGCCGCGCCGACGAAGCCGCGGCCGAACTGCTGCTCGGCGACGAGCAGGGCCAGTTGCTCGCGCTGCTCGGGTCCGACGCGAGTCAGCTCGGCAAGGGCGTTTCGGCGATCGACACGCTGCTCGACACCTTCCCCGACCACCCGCTGGCGGTGTACGGCCGGCTGGTCAAGGGGGTCAACCAGCAACGCGATTTCAAGGAGCTGACCGGCGACAAGACGCTCCGGATCCGCGAGGCGAACGGCATCGAGGCGGCCAGCCTGCTCGGCCAGGTCGCCGAGGCCTCGATCGCCGACGAGGACGGTGTCGACAACGTGACGCTGAACCTGGCCATGCGCACGCAGGCCAAGGCCGAGGCGAAGTCCGGCCACCCCGACCAGGCACGCGACGTGCTGCGCCAACTGGTCCGCACGTTCGAGAACAAGAACCTCAATCCGTTGGTGCTGGAAGGAATTCGACAGCAGGCACGCGAGACGCTCGACGCGATCGAAGGGGAGATCGAGGAGTAATCTTCCCGGTATGAAGCCAGGACAGCCAGGTGGCGAGCACGGTTCGGGGCCGATCACCACCTGGCTGTCCGTCCCGGACGGCGAGGTCGACCGCGGTGAGTGCGCGCTCGTCACCGCCGCCCAGGACTTCGGCCATCTGGTGCACTCCCGCCCGGCCGCCGTGGTGCGCCCGGCTTCTCTCGCCGACATCTCGGCCGCGATCACCTTCGCCGCCGAGCACGGGCTGCCGGTGTCCGCCAGGGGCGCCGGTCATTCGCCGTTCGGCCAAGAGCAGGCGGAAGGCGGCATCGTGCTGGACATGGGGAGCCTGCCGCCGGTGCGCGAGGTCTCCGGCACCGAGGCCGTCGTCGACGCGGGCGCGCGCTGGCGGGAGGTCCTCGACCTGACGCTGCCGCTGGGGCTGACCCCGCCGGTGCTCACCGACTACCTTGAGCTGACCGTCGGCGGCACGCTGGTGGTCGGCGGCATCGGCGGCGCCGCGCACCACCACGGCACGCAGACCGACAACGTCACCGAGCTGGAGGTCGTCACCGGCACCGGAGAGGTCCGCACCTGCCGCCCCGGTGACGAACTGTTCGACGCGGTCCGCGGCGGGCTCGGCCTGTGCGGGGTGATCACCAGGGTGAAGCTGCGCCTGGTGCCCGCGCCGCCGACCGCGCGCCGCTGGAAGCTGTACTACCAGTCGCTCGAAGTCTTCCTGGCCGACCAGCGCACGGTCGTGCGCGACGGCCGCTTCGACTACGTGGAAGGCCAGCTGATCCTCGAGAACGGCGAATGGACGCACATGCTCGAGGCGGTCACCTATTCGACCGCCTCTTTGGCGGATCTGCGTTTCGACCGGATGGAGGTCGAGGACACCTCCTATTTCGATTTCCTGAACCGCATGGAAGAGGGCGAGGCGGCGCTGCGGGCGGAAGGCAGCTGGTTCCACCCGCACCCGTGGCTGAACGTCTTCCTGCCGGACGAGGTGGTGGGTCCGGTGGTTGCCGGAACGCTGGCGAGAACACGGCGCGAGGACCTCGGCGGCACCGGCTTGGTGATGCTCTACCCGGTGCGCGCGAGCGCGCTGGGCACGCCGCTGCTGCACGTTCCCTCCGGCGAGCTGGTGTGGTTGTTCTCCTTGCTGCGCACCGGAAAACCGGCCGACCCGGTGGAGAACGCGCGGCTGACGGAACTGAACATCCAGCTGTACCGTCGGTCGAAGGCGCTGGGCGGCACGGTGTACCCGTCGAACGCGCTGCCGATGTCGCCCGCGGACTGGGCGGAGCAGTTCGGACCGGCCTGGGAAGCACTGGAAACCGCGCGTCGGCTGCACGACCCGCGGGGCGTTTTCGGTGCCGGGCAAGGACTTCGCCAGCAGTAGCGCACCGGGCATCCGTCAGCGGTCGCCGAGCATTTCGCGTAGGTGGGCCAGTAGTTCCGCTCGGTTCCCCGCGCCCAGTCGCTGCCGCATGCGGGCCATGTGGTGCTCGACCGTCTTCGCCGAGATGAACAGCCGCGCGCCGACCTCCTTGTAGGTCATGCCGCCCAGCACCAGCTCGGCCACCTGCAGCTCGCGATCGCTCAGCCGCGCCGAGCCGGGGGTGTCGTCGGCCGTGGCGCCCTCGGTGGCCGGGACCGGCGCCGAGACCGCGCCCTGCAACAACCGCGCGCAGTCGAGCAACGCGACCATCGCCTTGCGGTCCGTCGTTCGGATCGCCGCCTGACCGGCCAGTCGCGCGCCGTCCCACCAGAGGCCGCTGCCGCGCAGGGCGTGCGCGGCAGCCTCGACCTCTTCGGCGTCGATGTCGCCGTCGAGCACCTTCAGCCAGCACGCGGCCGCGTCGGACACCGCGGTGAAGTACGCGCCGTTCCCGGCGCAGGCGGCCAGTGCGGCGGCGTGGTCCTTCGCCTCGCCCGCGCGCTCGGCGATGATCGCCGCGTGGAGTTCGCTCCAGTGCAGGGAAGCCGCCCACAGCGGCGGATCGCCGAGTCCGCTGAGGACGGAGTGCGCCTGCGCCAGGTGCGGGGCGAGCCGATCGCGCTCGCCCAGCCGCGCCGCGGCCATGGCGAACTCGCCGAAGGGCAGGAACGAGAACAGGTCCACCGGGTGCCGGATCACCGCTTCGCAGGCCACGCCCCAGATCCGGCGCAACGCGGTCAGATCGCTGGTGCGCCGGGCGAGCCCGACCTCCAAGCCGACCGCGAACAGCCAGTCGCGCGGCTGCCGGACCTCCTCGGCCGCGTTGAGCCGTTCCGCGGCCAGCGTCGCGTCCCCGCGCACCATCGCGATCCACGCCAGCAGCAGCTGATGCCGCGCCTGGAGCGTCACACCACCGGTGCGCGCGGCGATCGCGCGTTCCAGCAGCGGTTCGGCGATGGTCAGCTCACCGCTGTGCAGTGCGACCAGCGCGCCGAGCGCGGCCGGGCTGTCCGGCAGCAGCACCGCCCGGCCGACCGGTTCCAGCATCTCCGCCGAGCTGACCAAAGTGGACAGTGCGGCGGTCGGCGCGCCGCCGACCGACTCCACCACCCCGCGCGCCACCGACGACAGCGCGCCCGAGAGCAGCGTCGGCGGCTCGTCGCCACCGCCCTCGGCGGCCTTCTCCAGTTCCCGCTCGGCCTCGGCACGACGACCGGTGGCGATCAGGCTGATCGCCGCGAACGCGCGCGAACGCCGGGTTCCCGACCACTGCAGCAGTTCCGCGCTGCGGCCGAGCTGACCGCGGTGGGTCAGCGCGGTCGCCGCGACCCTGGCACCCTCCGCGCGCCCGGTGGCCTCCGACGAGGCGATGACCTCGTCGGCCAGCCGCAGCGCGCCGTCCAGGTCCCCGGCCAGCGCGACCGCCTCGGCCCGCCGCGCGCCCAGTTCAGCGGCCGGGCGCCCGGCCGCGACGGCGGCTTCCAGCAGCCGCGCCGCGAGCGCCGGGTCCGAGCCCAGTGCCTCCTCGGCCGCCGCTTCGAACGCCTTGGCCACGCTCGGTCCCGCGATCGGCTTCCCCAGCCACGGCCGCACCAGCCGCAGCACCGGCGCGCCACGCTCCAGCTGGAGTTCGACCAGCCGCTGGCGCACCTCGGCGTGCCGTTCGGCGGGCACCAGCGCGCGCAACGCCGCCAGGGTGACCGGCAGCAGACCGCCGTCGGCCCCGAACAACCCGGTCGCGCGCGCGAGGTCGATCACCGCGCTGACACCCTCCGGATCGCGCCCGAGCAGCCCTCCGAGCAGATCGATGTCCGGCCCGGCTCCCGCCTCCACGGCGAGCAGGAAGCGCAGCACCCCCGGCTCGGTCCGGTCGAGTTCCTGCCGGATGCCGCCGAACGCGGCCAGCGGCAGCTCCCCGCGCTCGGACGGCGGCACCGCGGCCAGCGCGGTCACCACCCGGTGCACGTGCCCCGGCACGCCGCCGGTCTGCGCGCGGACGAACTCGGCCAGCTCGGTGGACACACCGTGCGCGGACAGGTGCTCGGCGACCTGCGACTTCTCGAGCGGGCGCAACAGGATCTGCCCGCGCAACCGGCCCAGCACCGCGTTCAGCCCGGCCGGGCGCGGCCGCGGGCGCGCGGCCACCACCAGCCCGGTCCGCTCGTCCCCGGTCAACCGCGCGAGCACGGCCAGTTCCGCTTCGCCGTAGGTGTGCGCGTCGTCGGCGAGCACCAGGTCGACCGGTTCGCCGGCCCGCGCCGGGTCGAACCGCGCCACGCTCAGCCCGGCGGCCGAGCACAACGCGCGCAGGTGCTCCAGCAGTGCCGTCTTGCCGTGTTCCCCGGCCGCGACCACGGCCAGGCGCACCTGGGTGAGCCTGCGCTCGGCGATCGCGGCGCACAACTGCCGGGTCGGCTCGTCCAGCACCGGTTCGGCGCCCCGGGTCGACGCGGGTCGGGTCAACGGCTGTCCTCTCGCTCGGGTTCTCGCTCGGACCGCCGGCGCAGCAGCGGGTTGGTGAACCGCTTCGGCGCTTCCAGCGGGGTGACCTCCACCGGCGGTCGCGGCGGTGGCGGGCCCAGTTCGTCGTCGTCCTCACCGGCCAGCAGCGGCGGCTCGAACGCCCGCGGGATCAGCGCGGTCGACTCCTCCACCCGCACCGCTCCCCTCGGCCGCGGTGACGGCTTGCGGCCCTCGCCCGCCAGGCGCGGCCGGGCGACCAGCGCCGCGCCGCGGCAGACCGCCGCGGCCGGATCCGGGTCGACCAGCACCGGACAGCTCAGTGCCGATTCGGCGAGGAAGGTGACCAAGGGTATCCGCGCGCCGCCGCCGACCAGCAGGGCGGCGGCCAGTTCCCCGTCGGGCACCGGTTCGACCAGCCGGTTCAGCTGCGCCACCGCGGCGGACAGCACCGGCCTGGCCAGCTCCTCCAGCTCGGTCCTGGTGATGTGCACTTCGCCGGCTTCCACACTGACGTCCGGCAGCGGCACGGTAAGCGAAGCCGACGGCGCCACCGAAAGCCGTTCCTTGGCCAGCACGCTCGCGATCCGGAAGCCGGTCATCGGGCCGCGCAGGGCCGGGTCGGCGTGGTCGGGCACCTTGGCCCCGGAGCGGGCGAGCACGTGCTCGGCGAGCAGTTCGTCGATCCGCGCGCTTCCTCGGCCGCCCGTGCTGCCGGTGTGCGCGAGCAGGTCGAACCCGGTGGGCGTGCGGCGGACCAGCGCCGACTCGACGTGTTCACCGCCGATCCGGCAGACCGCGAGCACCGAACCGGTCTCCAGCTCGTCCCCGGCTTCACCGGCCGCGTGGTTCTCCGCCGCGGCGACCGGTTTCGGCAGCAGCAGCACCCCGGGCAGCCCGGCCGCCTCGAGCCCGGTCCGCAGCGCCGCACGCCGGTGCGGGCCCCAGCCCGCCGGGTGCGCCACCACGATCCGGTCGGCCGGACCGCCGAAGGACTCGGCCACCTGGTCGGCCACCCAGCCGGCGAGCGAGGCCGTGAGCACCTCGGCGGTGTAGAGGTGCGGGCCGAGCACCAGCGGCACCGCGTCGCCCGTGCGGCCGAGGAAGCCTCGGGCCGCGCTCTGCGGTTCGGCGAGCGCGCGCCTGGCCGCCTCCTGGCCGAACACCACCGAGCCGTCCGGGGCCACGTGCAGCACCGACTCGACCCAGCGGGCATCCCCGTCGAGCGCCACCACCTGGGGCTCCCCCCAGGACGCGCCCACCCGGCGGCAGACCGCGGCGGTGGTGCGGGTGTGCCCGAGGTCGATCCCCAAGACGTACGGCATAGGCGGGCAGATCCCTCGGCGAGCTTGCGCGGACAGTAGTTCTTCCTACCAAGAACACACCGTGTGCAGGGGTCCCCCATGCGAAAGAGTGAAACGCCCCCTAATCCCCTAACCGCCGCGCGGGCTCCCCACGTGCACGTTAGGGCGGTGCGACCGGTGCCATCCCCGATGCGGCAACCGTCCCCCCTTACCTAGCGTTATCCAGGCAGAACCCCCCGCCCTAGGAGTAACGAGTTGTCCCCCACCGGCCAGACCCTGCACGAGTTCGTGCTCAACCTGCTCACCGACGACGCCGCCCGGTCCGCCTTCGGCACCGACCCGGCCGCGGCCCTGTCCGGCGCGGGCCTGCAGGACATCACCGCGCAGGACGTCCAGGAAGTCGTCCCGCTGGTACTCGACTACGCGCCAGGCGGTGTTTCGCCGGAGTCGCTCGAGTCGGGTCTGGCCTCGCTGCCCGCCGGTGATCTCGGTGGCGCCGACAGCGCGATCCAGCAACTCCAGGCGCTGGCGCAGGTCGCGGACGGCGGCACCGTGCCCGAGCTTTCCGGCTTGTCCGGTCTGCCCGGCCTCGGCGACCTGACCGGTTCCTCGTTCGCCGAGGACACCCCGCTCGGCTCGGTCGCCGGCGCGCACGAGGTCTCCCCCGACGGCCTCGCCGCCACCGGCGCCTTCGCCGGTGAGCAGCTCGACGGTTCCGCCAGCGGTTCGGCCGGTGCCGAAGGCGCCGCCGGTTCGCTCGCCGCCGAGACCGAGGAGGCCGACCTGGCCGGCTCCGTCTCCGGCACCACGCAGGGCGCCGCGGCCGCCGGTGGCGTCGCCAGCGAGCCGCTGTCCGCCGGTGCCGCGGGTGCGGCCGGCCTCGACGGCGTCAGCACCGCGTTCGCCGGTGACTCCCCCGCCGGTGACTTCGGCGGCGACCTGTTCGCCTCCACCGACGGCTTCGCCGGTTCGCTGAACATCGCCGGCCAGCAGTACTCGGTCGACAGCGACTCGCTCGGCGACCTCGGCGGCAACCACCTCGCCGGCCTCGGCGACACCTCCGGCGTCGACTCCGCGGTGCTCCCGCGCGGCGGTGAGGAAGCCGCTTCGGCCACCTCCGGCACGCTCGCCGGTTACGTCTCCACCGGCGGCGAGTGGCTGGGCGACGGCGTCGAGACCGGTGGCACCACCCTCAGCGGTTACCTGACCGGTGCGGCCCCGGCCGACCAGGTGGTCACCGACGGCGCCGGCACGCTGGCCGACCAGATCGCCACCGGCACCGGCCAGCTCGCCGGTCAGCTGGAGAACATGCCGATCGAGGTGCCGGACGCCGAACTGCCCGCCGACCTCCCGGCGGACGCCCCGGCCGACCTCCCGGCCGAGCTGCCCACGGACCTCCCGGTCGACGTGCCTACCGACCTGCCCAGCCAGCTCCCGGTCGACCTGCCGGAGCTGCCCGAGCTGCCGGTGGCCAACCCGCTGCCCGGCGGCAGCACCGGCGGCGCCTCGGAAAGCCCGCTCGGCCAGCTGAACCCCGGCCACTCGCTGCCGGACGTGGGTGACATCACCGGCGGCCTGCTCGACTTCTAGACCACGGCGACTACCTCCCCTGTCGAGCCCGCGCCAGCTACACCCGCTCGGCGGTCGCCTCCCCGTGGCCCGGTCCGTTCACCTGAACGGGCCGGGCCACTTTTGCATTTCGATTCGGACACGGCACACTCCTTCGGGTGATGGCTCCGCCCTGGCTCCAGCTGATGGACGACACCATCCGGGCCTGCGCCGCGCACGGGACCCCGGATCTGCTCCGTCGCCTGCGTGAAAGACGCGCGCAGCTGATCGATCCGAAGCTGCGCATCCTGGTCATCGGCGAGACCGGGCAGGGCAAGAGCCAGCTGGTGAACGCGCTGGTCAACGCGCCGGTGTGCGCCACGGGCGACGATCTGACCACCACCGTGCCCGCGGTGGTGGAGTACGCCGAGGCGCCCACCGCGGCGGTGGTGCTGAACTCGGCCGCGCGTGACGACCGGATGATCGAGAGCGGGCCGTCGAACCAGCTGGTGCCCGCCGCGGTCGACTCGGTGACCGCGGACGCCAACCGCGAGGCCGCGCAGCCGGGCACCGAGATCGCCCGCGCGCACATCGGCCTGCCGCGGGCGCTGCTCGCCACCGGCCTGGTGCTGATCGACACCCCGCCCGCCGGGGACGCCGTCCGCACGGCGACCGCGCTCTCGGAGATCCTGCAGGCCGACGCCGTGCTGATGGCCACCGACGCGACGAGCGAGTTCTCCCCGAGCGAGCTGGAGCTGCTCGGCCAGGTCGCGCGGGTGTGCCCGACGGTGATGGTCGCGCTGACCAAGATCGACATCGTGCCGGGCTGGCGGGTGGTCGCCGAGCGCAACCGCGCACGGCTGGCCAGGGCCGGGGTGAGCGCCACCGTGGTGCCGGTTTCGGCCGCGCTGCGACTGGCCGCGGCGAAGACGGGCGATCGCGACCTCAACGCCGAATCCGGTTTCGAGGAGCTGATGCACCGGCTCAAGCACGAGTGGCTCGACCAGGCCGACGTGCTGCACACCAGGTCGGTGGCGGCGCTGGCCGGGATGACGGTGGACCAGCTGGTGCCGCCGCTGCACGAGGAGTTCGCCACCACCCAGCGCGGGGACGCGCCGGAGGTGGTGGCCCGCTGGCAGGCCGCCGGGCGCAAGCTGGAGCAGCTCCAGCAGGACTCCGCCCGCTGGCAGACGCTGCTCGGCGACGAGATCGCCGACCTGATCGCGGACCTCGAGTACGACCTGCGCGACCGCACCCGCCAGATCCTGCGCGAGGTCGACGAGTACTTCGACGCCGCCGACCCCTCGCGCGACTGGGACACCTTCGAGGACTGGCTGCAGGACAACCTGGCCACCGTCGCCGAGACGAACTTCAACTGGCTGCTCGAGCGGTTCGACTGGATCGCGCACAAGCTGGCCCGCCAGGTCGCGCCGGGCGACCAGGACCTGCTGCACGAACTGCTGGTCGCGGACGCCCCGCCGGATCACGCGAGCGGGATGCGCAAACCCCGCGTCGAGCGGTTCACCGTCGGCCAGAAGCTTTTTGTCGGCATGCGCGGGTCCTACACCGGCCTGCTGATGTTCGGCCTGGCGACCACGGTGGCCGGCATGCCGCTGATCAACCCGATCTCGCTGGGTGCCGGTGCCGCGTTCGGCGCGAAGAGCGTGTTCGAGGAACGCGGCAACCGGCTCAAGCGGCGGCAGGCCACCGCGAAGACCGCCGCCCAGCGCCACGTCGACGACTTCTTCCTGGCCTACGGCAAGGAGAGCAAGGACGCCGCGCGGCTGCTGCAGCGGGCGCTGCGCGACCGGTTCACCGCCTACGCCCAGCAGCAGCGGCAGGAGATCACCGCGTCGGCCAAGGCGATCAAGCAGGTCATCGACGCCGAGGCCGCGCGGCGCAAGCAGCGCGCGCAGGAGATCAGGACCGCGGTGAACGAGCTGGCCGCGATCCGCCAGCGGGTCAAGGCGATGGCGGCGGCGAAGGTCGCGCCCAGTTCCCCGCGCGGGTTGATCGCGTGATCGCCGAGGCCGCCGGCGAACTGCTGCAGCGCGCCCTCTCGCTCTACCAGGACAGCGCCCGCGCGACGAGCTGGCTGGACCGGCATCTGGCGCGCTTCGCCGAACCGCTGCGGCTGGCTGTGGCGGGTCCGGCGGAGACCGGCAAGTCCAGCCTGCTCAACGCGCTGGCCGGGGACGAGGTGGCCCCGCTGAAGATCGGTGACCGCCAGGTGGTGACCTGGTACCAGGGCGGTTCGGCGCCGCGGGCGCTGGCGTATCCGCCGGGCGGGGCCGCGCCGTGGGAAATGGGTGCCGAGCGCGCCGAACGGCGGCTGCGCGTGGACCTGGCGCCGCTGGGCGGGCAGCAGGTGGACCGGCTGGTGGTCGACTGGCCCAGCCGGCAGCTCCGCGACGTGGTGCTGATGGACACGCCGGCGCTGGATCCCGAGGCCGGCCCGCAGGCGCTGGCCGGTGGGCTCACCGACGCCGACGCCCTGCTGTACCTGGTGCGGCGGCCGCACGGACCCGAGCTGGACGTCCTGCGCACGCTGCACGGACCGCCGAGCGGCTGGGCCCCGCCGGTGCACACGATGGTGGTGCTGTCCAGGGCCGACGAACTCGGTGCCGGCCGGGTCGACGCGCTGATCTCCGCCCGGCAGGTCGCCCGGCGCTACCGGCGTACCGACGAGGTGCAGGACCTGAGCCAGGACGTGGTCGCGGTCGCCGGGCTGGTGGCGAGCGCGGGCCGGACGCTGGGTGAACCGGAGTTCGCCGCGCTGTCCGCGCTGGCACAGGTACCGCGCCCGGAGCTGGAGAGCCGTCTGCTCTCGGCGGACCGGTTCGTCCGCGCCGACGCGCCACTGCCGCTGAAACCCGGCGCCCGCGAATGGCTGCTCGGCCGGTTCGGGCTGTTCGGGCTCCGGCTGGCGACCACGCTGATCCGCCGCGGCGCGAACACGGTGCCGGCACTGGCCGGTCAGCTGGTGCAGCGCAGCGGGCTCGGTGAACTGCGGGACGCGATCGCGCAGCAGTTCACCGCGCGCGAGGACGTGCTGAAGGCGCGCGCGGCCCTGCTCGGCCTGGAAGTGCTGTTGCGCCGCGAACCCCGGCCCGGCAGCGAGCAGCTGGCCGCCGAACTGGACCGGCTGGTCTCGGGCGCCCACGCGTTCGCCGAGCTGCGCGTACTCGCGGCGTTGCGCGGTGGCCGGACCGAGCTGCCGGAGGAACTGGCCGAGGACGCCATCCGGCTGACCGGCGGCCAGGGCGTCGGCCTGCTGGAACGGCTCGGCATCGAGGAGGAGGTCTCCCCGGCCGAGGTGCAGGAGGCCATCCAGGACGCGCTGTGGCACTGGCGGGAGCAGGCGGTCAACCCGGCGCTGAGCGGTGTCGCCCGGCGAGCCGCCGAGGTGGTCTTGCGCAGCTGCGAGGCGATGCTGGCGCGAGATCCGGCTTACGCTCAGTAATCGAACTGGTCGACGTTGTCGTTGGTGATCAGCAGGGGGTCGCCGAGCACGAGGGTCTTGTCGGCGCCGGTGTAGCGCACGGCGGGCAGCTCCGGGCTGACGTTGTTCATCGGCTCGGGCACCTTGCCGTCGGCGGCCTGCTTCGCCGCCCACGCGGTCAGATAGCCCAGGTTCTCCACGTCCCACAGCACCGACGCCGAGGACGAGCCGTCGCGCAGGTACTCCTTCATCGTCTGCGGGGTGCCGACGCCCACGGTGAAGACCTGGCCGATGCGCCCGGCTTCCCGGACCGCCTTCGCCACGCCCGGCGCGGAGGTGGTGCACTCGCCGACCAGCCCGGTGAGCTGGGGGTGGGTGGTCATCAGCTCCTTGGCCTTGGCGGCCGCGGCGTTCTGGTCCTCGCCGACGTAGACGATGTCGACGATCTGCGCCTGGGGGTAGTTCTGCGCGGTGTAGGCCTTCTGCACGGCGATCCAGGCGTTGAGATTGGCCGCGGCCGGGCCGCAGGAGACGATCGCGTACTGCCCGGCGCCGGCGGTCTTCTGCATCAGCGCGTCGGTGAGCGCCCGGCCGATGCTCTCCGCGCCCGCCTGGTTGACGAAGAGTTCGCGGCCGGAGTTGGGGGCGTCGGTGTCGGTGGTCAGCACCCGGATGCCCTTGGCCTTGGCTTCGGCGACCACCGGGGCGATGGAGTCCGGGTCGTTGGGGGCGACCACCACCACGTTCACCCCGCGGCCGATGAACTCGCGCACGATGGCCGCCTGCTCGGCGGCGTCCGCGGTGAGCGGGCCGCGGTAGGTCCAGTTCACGCCGAGCACCTGCGCCGCGCGCCTGCCGCCCTCGTTCATCGCGTCGAAGTAGGCGATGGACTGCACCTTGGGCACAAAGGCGATCTCGATGGGTCTCGCGGGGGGTTCGGGCGTCGGCTCGGCGCCACACGCGGCCAGGAGCAGGCAGGCCGCGATCGCGGCGAGCCGTCTCGGCAGCCTCATCGATGGGTCCTTTCGTCGGGCGCACGCGCAGGACAGAACGAACGTCCACCACGTGGGTTGCGAGCGAGTAACCAAATCGCCGCGTTCTGATCAGGGTTGGCGGTCGCCGAGCCAGGCGTGCGCGAACACGGAGTGTACGCGGACGGGCTCACACCGCCGCGAACGGGCCACACTCCGGAGGTGACCGGGGTCACGCCCATCCGGGGGACGCCGGTGGGGGTGGGGCATCGTGCCCGAGGGATACCGGGGCGAGCTGGAGGCGCTGCGCACGGCGATCCAGGCGGTGGATCCGATGATCGAGAACGCCGACCGGGTCGGCCGGGAACTGACCGGCGCGGCGGAGGCCGATCCCCGGGTGATGAGCGGCGGGGGCGGCCTGCTGTCCGGGGTCCCCGGCCAGCTGCTGTTCACCGCGATCAAGCTGATGGCCTCCGGCAGCGAGGCCTGCCGTCAGAAGGAAGAGGCCGACGACGACGCCGTGTTCGAGTTCCTGATCGCCTCCGCCGCGGCGATCGTCGGCGCGGTCGCGACCGGCGGCCTGACCGCCGTCGCCGCACTGGGCACCTTCGCCGCGGCCACGTCGACCATTCTCGGCGAGGGCGTGATGATGGCCGGGAAGATGGACACCTCGGAATGGGAGACCATCGAGCAGTCCTACCTGGATCAGCAGCAGATGCAGGACGAACTGGTTCCAGCCGGAGGGCGCGGCCGACCAGCGTGCGGCCTACCTGGCCTGCAGCGCGTCCACCGCCACCGCCTGCGCGATCACCAGCCGCTGGTCGATCGCCGCGTCGGCGATGTCGATCCGGTAGTGGTCGCGCAGCCAGGTCTTCTTGTCCACGCTGAACACCGGCGTGCCGTCGCTGGCGAAGTCGAAGTGGTAGCGGAACGGGAACGGGATGTTCTCGATGATCGGCAGCACGTTCCACAGCCGCCGCAGCACCGCGATGCCGCCGTTGCGCTCGCGGCCGGTGACGGTGGGCCTGCCCGGCTGGTCGAGGTGCCAGGTCGAGTTGACCAGCGACTTGCCGAAGTCCTTGCGGAACAGCCCGATCGACTGGCCACCGCCGTCGGTGACGTCGTAACCGCTGCCGAGATCGATCACCTTGCGGGCTTTGAACCTGGCCAGCACGGTGCTCTTCGAGGAGTCGGTGTAGATCGTCACCTCTTCCTTGAACTTCAACCGTTTCTGCTCGACGAACGCGATCAGCTGACCGGGCTCGCCGCCGTTGTCGGCGAAGATCTCGTAGCGGTTCACCGCGAAGGTGACCTTCTGGTGCATGTGCAGCGTGGCTTGGGTCACACCCCGCAGTCTCTCACCTGATCAGGTGACGGTCGAAGCGGGGCGGGCACACCCCGGTCGCGGCGGAAAACCGCTGGCCACGGCTGGAACACTGGTCGGCATCACCACCGGAAGGGCAGATGCCGTGAACGAGGTACCGCCGCTGCTGGACCAGGTCACCGCCGCGATCGCCACCGCGATCGGCCGCGCGCGCCCCGAACTGGCGGGAGCCGACCCCGTGGTGAGCCGATCCGAGCACGCCGACTTCCAGTCCAACTCCGCCCTCTCGCTCGCGAAGCGCGTCGGCACCTCACCACGCGAACTCGCCGTCGAAGTGCGCGATGCGGTGGATACCGCGTTGTGTGAAGGAACCGCACTTTCCGGGCCCGGTTTCCTGAACATCACGGTGTCCGATCATGCGGTGTGGCAACAGATCTCGGCCCGGCTGGCGAGTCCGCGGCTCGGCATGGGCACGCCGGAGCTGGGCCGCCGCACGGTGGTCGACTATTCGGCACCCAACATCGCCAAGGAAATGCACGTCGGCCACCTGCGCACGACGATCATCGGGGACAGCCTCGCCCGCGTGCTCGGCTTTCTCGGCGCGGAGGTGATCCGCCAGAACCACCTCGGCGACTGGGGCACGCAGTTCGGGATGCTCATCCAGTACCTCGACGAGCACCCGTCAGCAACGTCCACTTTGGACGAAATGTACCGGGCAGCGCGGGCGGAGTTCGAGGCGGACGCGGCTTTCGCGGACCGCTCACGGACGCGCGTGGTGGCGCTCCAGTCGGGGGAACCCGATACGGTGGCCCGCTGGCGCGAAATCGTCGCCGAGTCCGAGAAGGCGTTCCGCGTCATCTACGACCGGCTCGGTGTTCTGCTCACCCCGGAGGACTCGGTCGGCGAATCCTTCTACAACCCGCTGCTCGCCGAGACCGTCGCGGCGTTGAAGGACGCCGGGATCGCGGTCGAAAGCGAAGGCGCGGTGGTGATCTTCTCGGCGGAGGTGACCGGTCCGGACGGCAAGCCGGTGCCGCTCATGCTCCGCAAGCGCGACGGTGGCTTCGGTTACGACACCACGGATCTGGCCACGATCCGCTACCGCATCCGTGTTCTCCGGGCGGATCGCCTGCTCTACGTCACGGATTCCCGTCAGGCACTGCACTTCCGGCTCATCTTCGAAGCCGCCCGCCGCGCGGGTTGGCTGACCGAGGAGATCGAGGCCGCGCACGTGCCGTACGGCACCGTTCTCGGCTCGGACGGGCGCCCCTTCAAGACCCGCGCGGGCGGCACCGTCCGGCTGATGGACCTGCTCGATGATGCCGTGGCACGCGCACGCGCCGTCGTGGCGGAGAAGAACCCCGGGCTGGAGCCCGCCGAGCTGGACCGCATCGCCGAGGAGGCGGGGATCGGTGCGGTCAAGTACGCCGACCTGTCGACGTCGCGGATCAAGGACTACACCTTCGACGTCGACCGGATGGTGGCCCTCGCCGGCAACACCGGGGTGTACCTCCAGTACGCCCATGCCCGCATCAGCTCCATCCTGCGCAACGCCGGCGATGCCGACCCGGTGATCGACGCGACCGTCCCCCTCACCGCGGCGGAACGGGCGCTGGCGCTGGAACTGGACGCCTACGCCAACACCCTGATCGACGTCAGCCAGACGCTGGAACCCCATCGCCTCTGCGGTTACCTCTACGCACTCGCGCGCGCGTTCACCACGTTCTACGAAGTCTGCCCCGTGCTCAAAGCCCCCAACCCGGTCCGCGGCAACCGCTTGGCGCTGTGCCACCTCACCGCCCGCACTCTCGGACACGGCCTGGGCCTACTGGGCATCGCCGCCCCGACCCGCATGTGAGCGTCCCTGCTCGACGCCCGGCGAGGCACGCTCCATCGTCGACGTGGCGAGTCACGCCACGAGCCCCGACCGTCCGCTGAGCAGGATCGGTCTGGAGTCGCTCAGAACAGCGTCGCGGGCTCGACCGGCTCCGGCTCGGGCAGCGCGTCGAGGCCGGGCACGAGCGCTCGCACGTCGTCGTGGAAGCGGCGGGCAAGCGCCGGCGCGTCGTTGTTGTTTGGGGTGTGCACAAAGACCGTCGGCGTCCGGCCCTCACGCAGCCAGGCGGCGACCACCTCGGTCCACGGTCGCCATCCCTCGGCTGTTTCTTCTGCCGAGTCCCGGCCCAGGTAGCGGACGATCGGATGGTCGGTCAGTGCCCGCGTCCGCCGCGGCAGCCGCGGTTTCTTGGCCCAGGTCTCCTGCT
Organism: Amycolatopsis sp. YIM 10; assembly: GCF_009429145.1. Taxonomy (GTDB): domain Bacteria; phylum Actinomycetota; class Actinomycetes; order Mycobacteriales; family Pseudonocardiaceae; genus Amycolatopsis. Next base: position 8,188,864 of record NZ_CP045480.1, read on the forward strand.
CGGCTTCGCTGACCGGTGGGCTCTGGAAGAAAACCGTGGTGTCGAACGGAACCCACTCGGCGTTCGCGTCGGCGAGCGCCCCCTCCAACAGCGATGTCGCACCTTTGTCGGTGAAGAACCCGGGGTGACGGACCTCCACGGCTCGTCGGCGGTCGGCGGGGAGCCGGCGCAGGAAGCGGCCGAGGGCATCGACGTCGGAAGGGCCGAACGAGCCGGGCAGCTGGGTCCAGAGGACCGCCCGTTCGCCGAGGGGTTCGATCGCGTCCAGGAACGCCCGCATCTCGACCTCGACCCCGGCGAACCGGCGCTCGTGTGTGACGACCTTGGGGAGTTTGACCACGAACCGGAAGCCGGGGTCGGTCTGCTGCGCCCAGGTCGCGACGGTGTTCCGGGCGGGGGTCGCGTAGAAGGTGGTGTTGCCCTCGACCGCGTTGCACCAGCCGGCGTAGGCCCGCAGGCGCTCAGTGGCCGGTAGCGACTGCGGCAGGAACCGCCCGGGCCACGCCTTGTGGGTCCACATCGCGCAGCCGACATGAAGACGTGCCACTGGCGTCAGCTCCCATCGATCGGCGGGTGGAACTACAAGTTTCCACTCCCCTGGCGGCCTCCACGACCGCGGGGCACGGACTCGAAAACCATTCGTGCGCCGAGCGGAGCCGGTTTACGCTGCCCGTTCATGGATCAGGTGCGCACGGACCGTCTCGGCCTGCTCGTCGACCAGTTCGACCGGGCCCGCGAGCAGTACGAACCCCGGCTGGCCGACCTGACCGACGACGAGTACTTGTGGGAACCGGTGCCCGGCGCATGGTCGCTGCGCCGCCGAGGGGAAGCCGTGAGCCCGAAGCCGCTCGGCACCGGTGAGTGGGTACTGGACGACGCACCGGAAGACCCCGATCCGGCGCCGGTGACCACGATCGCCTGGCGGCTGTGCCACCTCCAGTGGAGCTTCGACGGCCGCTGGGAATGGACCTTCGGCGCCCGCACCCGGCCCACCCGCGACGTCGAGTTCAGTCCACATGCGACCGAAGCGGTGGACCGCTTCTGGGCGACCGCAACCCAATGGCGCGACGACGTGAACGCACTGGAACCCGGCGATCTCGACATCACCGGGTTCGGCACCTTCTCCAACGGCTGGGACCCTGATGTGCCGTTCGTCGCGGTGCTGTGGTGGGTCAACCTCGAGTTCATCCACCACATGGCCGAAATCGCGCTGCTACGCGACCTCTGGACCCACCGCGTGAGTCCGACGCCACGATGAACGGCAAACCGCGCATCCCGCGCTCGCCGGTGGGGCGCTGCAGCAGGTATTCGCGACGTCATTTCGTTTCGTGACCACGAACGTCGATGGCCGCGACACTGGCTGACGACCGGCCCGGGCCGTGAGCCTGGTTCAGAGCACGTTCGTCGTGGCGGCGACGCCCGCCGGACCGCTGCCCCTGAGGATGCAGGCCGCGCGGTAGTAGAAGCGGTCAGGTGTGAAGGTGACCTGCCCCTTGTTGGGGAAGGTCACCTGCGCGCTCGCACCGACGAAGCGCATCACCTCGCCCGCCCGGATCGCCGGGTTGGCCAGCCCCGGTGCCTTGACCAAGCCGGTCGCCGCACCGCCGAGCATGAACCCGCCGTGACCGGCGTAGGTGCCGGCCGGGGTGTCCGAGTGCCAGGGCACCACGCCGGTGTATTCGATCCGGACCGTCGCGGTCTCCCCCTGGACGACCGTGGCCGGGGCGGTGATCGTCGTCAGGTAGGTCGCGGGGAAGGACACGATCGAGCCGCTGTTGCAGACGTAGTCGGTGCTGACCGTGCCGGCGGCCGCGGGCGTCGCGGCCAGGACCACAGTCGCGGCGGCCGCGGTGAGCAAGGCAAGAGTTCTGCGCATGACCTGCATGATCCGCCGCCCGGCCACGCCGAGGCGTCTCCCTCGCTGCGGTCCGCGAACCGCCGTCTTCGCTGGCCAGAGGCCATCTGGTCGGGATGACAGGATTTGAACCTGCGACCCTCCGCTCCCAAAGCGGATGCGCTACCAAGCTGCGCCACATCCCGTAGAACCGGCCACCCCCGGGTGGCTTGCACCCAGCTTAGCGGCAACCGGTAAGCTGCCTGTGCACCCGGTCCTCCGGGAGCACGCGGGCGTAGCTCAATGGTAGAGCCCCAGTCTTCCAAACTGGCTACGCGGGTTCGATTCCCGTCGCCCGCTCCAGCAGTAAACCGCAGGTCAGACACAGCGAAGCGGCGGTCTCCCGGGTCCAGGGAGGCCGCCGCTTCGTTCGTCCGTGCCATTAGCGTGCCATTAGCTCCGACGCTGCTTCTTGACCCGCGCGTCCAGTTCCTCGGCGATCTGTCGATCACGCGCGCTGGTCGCGTGCTGGTAGATCAACGCCGCCCGGACCGTGCTCTGCCCCATCCGCTGCATCAGCTCCCGCGTGGTCGCCCCGGCCTCGGCCGCGAGCTGGTTGCCGGTGTGCCGCAGGTCGTGGAAGTGGAAGCCCTTGGGCAGGCCAGCCGCCACCACGATCGTCGTCCACTTCGTCTCCCGGTGGAAGTTGCCCCGGCGCAGGATGCCCCCGGCCTTGCCGACGAACACCAGCCCGTCCGGCCCGGCCTCGGCGTACGCGTCGAGGTGCTTGACCAGTTCGCCGGAGAGGAACGCCGGAAGCGCCACGGTCCGAACACCAGCCGCGGATTTGGTCGGCCCGATGCTGATCTCCCCGTTCTGCGCCTGCGACGCCCGCCGAGCCACCCGAACCGTCATCGCCTTGACGTTGAAGTCCCGCCGTTGCAGCGCGACCAGCTCGCCCCAGCGCAGGCCGGAGAACGCCGCCAGCAGCACCAGGAACCGGTACCGCTCCGGCATCACATCCGCCAGGGCGTACACCTCGTCGATCGAGGCATGCGGACGCTCCGGGGTCCGGTGCTGGTCGGCACCCTTGATCCGGCACGGGTTGCGCTTGATCCGGCCGTCGTCCACCGCCGTGGTGAACATCGAGCGCACAAGCCGATACGCCTTGGCTGTCCGGTCCTCCGACCGCCCTGAGTCCAGCAGGTTCGACCGCCACCGGCGGATGATCTCCGGCGTGACCCGGTTCACATGATGCCGCCCGAGGAACGGTTCGACGTGGTTGCGCCAGATGCTGGCGTACTCATCCCGCACCCGCCGCGACACCTTGCGCTCACGAATCCACGCCTCCCCATAGTCCGAAAAGGACACCTTTCCCAACTCAGGATCGAGCCAATCTCCGCTGATGATCTCCGACTCCACAACGGACAGCCATTGCTCGGCATCCCGTTTCGTGGCAAAGGTTTTCGGTGCAGGGTGCACCAAGTTGTCCGGTCCGACGTACCGCGCCTGGTAGCGACCGGAAGGCAACTTTCGCGTGCTCCCGAACCGCCGACGCCCCTTCTGGTTCGCCATCACGCCACCCTCCTCGTGATCGCCTCCACCCGGCCCGACTGGACGAACGACTCCAGATCACCGACCGCGATCCGGACGTGCGCACCGACCTTGTGGAACGCGATGCGCCGCTCCGCGATCAGTCGCCGGATGAACCGCACCGAGGTCCCCAGGTAGGTCGCCGCCTGCGTCACGTTCAGGTACTTGCTCTCCATCTCTCCCCCTGATCAGGCAGCCTGCGGAATTGCCGAAGTTTCTTGGTCGCCTGGTGGCCCCTGTGCCGCGAGTAGCGCCCGGTCGTACTCGGCCCGCCAGGAGATGCGCTCTGAGATGGCGTGCATGAGCAGGTGCGCGCGGGGCGGCACGTCACGGTCGGAGGAGTCGACTTTGCGCCAGATCAGCCGCGACGCGTCCCGCTCGGGCTTCTCGATCCCGACTCCGGCGAGCATGTCCCGCACGAAGGTCTTGCGGTCGGCCCGGTGATCGGCGAGCGACTTGCCCGACCACTTGCGCGAGACCAGCACCCGACGCCCCGGCAGCCCGAGCGTGGTCCGGCGGTGTGCCCGTCCCTTGCAGTGCCCCGGGATCGTCTTCGACGTGACGCCCTGCGGCTGGACGCCGTAGAGCAGCCAGACCGCGCACCGGGGCGAACACGGCGTGATCGACAGTTCAGCGTGCAGCCGATCATGGTGATCCCGCTGCCTGGCCGTGCTGGCCTCGACCACTTCACCGGTGGATTTGGTGAGGTACTTCGTCAGGTAGCCGATGTGCCGCCCGGCTTCCTCCGAGCCGCCGAGGATGCCCTTGGAGTGGACTTGCTGGCCGAACATCACCACGTGCGCCGGTTGCTCGACCTCTTCCAGCGCCTCATCCCATGTAGTCAGCGGCTCCCGGGTCTCCGGGTCCACGAACGCCTTGGCGTGCGGGTCCCACAGCGGCATCCGGTCGCCGTAGACGATCCGGTCGTGGTTGGGCCACCACACCTGGTGGTAGGTGGCTTCGGTGACCTGGCGGATGACCTCGTGCGGGATCGAACCGCGGATTGCCGCGTGCAGATGCGGCGCCGTGCGTTTCTGCGGCTCGACCGTGGCGAAGTACTGCGCGTCGAACCCGACCACCCGGCGCAGGTTCTGCCACCACCGATCCACGAGCGCGGAGAAGTGCACCGCATCCCGAGCCGCCCGCCGATAGTCATAGGTGTCCGGATCGACCGGTGAGCCGTCCTCACGAACCCGCCCGTAGGTGTCGCACGTGAGCGTGACAAACATCGAAGGCCGGTACTTCCCGGCGAACTCCCGGCCCACCGTCGTCTTGGCCACCCGCCGCCGGGGCAGGTTCGGCGCATCCTGCCGACGCTTGGTCGAGCGCTTCACGCCTGCCTTGGCCGGCGGGTCCAGCACCGGCAGCCGACCCCGCATCCCGAGTTGCCGAAGCTCCGCGTCGACCGAGCGGACCTCCTCCCGCAGCTCTTCGGCCTCCACCTCGTTGTCCCGGTTGCGCTGGTACGCCCGCACCAGGTCAGCGCGGAACTCCATTAGTTCGGTCTGTTCCTTGCTCGGCGGCGCCGAGGTGAAGTCGGGTTCCTCGGTGAGGTGCCAGCCCTCCCGGCACTGGACCTGACGCAACGCCTTGGCCTTGCGCGCACACGGCAGGCACACGCTCTCCACCGTCGACCCGCACGGCACCGGGACGTACTTGAGTTCGCCGGTGTCCGGGTCGCCCACCTCCATCGTGAACGGCCGCACGCACACCCCGTGCTTCTCCGCTGTGGCCTTGATGACCTCTGCCGACAACGGCAACGCCATCCGCTCCGCCCGAGTCATGCCGCAGCACCACCCTCGGCGTCCCGCCCCCGGAACGGCAGTACCTCAGCCCGCCGCACTGCCTTCCCCGTGACGTACTCGACCAGCTCATCCAAGTTCGCGTCCGTGACGTGGAAGGCACGCACCCGCAGCGGTTCCCGACGACCGTCCTCTTTGGCCCAGGCGACGCCGGGTGTCTGCTCGGAGATCTCGTGCGCCGCAGCCCCGCGCTCCCGCACACCATCACCAAGCACCATGTCCACCTGCGTGTGCTCATCCAGGCGCATCGCGATCCGGGTGGAGAACAGGTGCCGGAACGACACGATCTCCTTGCGCGGGTCCTGGAGCAGGCCCAGCACGCAGACACCGGGGGCGCGACCCTGGCTGGTGATGGTCTGCACCGCCCGCGCCGCACGTTCCCGCAGGTGCTTGTCCGGCTGGTAGGCGATCACGTCCGCCAGCTCATCCACCACCAGCAACAGGAACGGGTCACCGGTCGCCGGAGTCCACGACCGCAGGCGTCCCCGGTAGCGGGTGGCGCGTTCCTTCACTGTGGCCGCGATCTCTTCCAGCAGGGCGACCGCGTCGGGGCCGTTGTCGAACACCACCCGGTCGAAGACTTCCGGGGCCTGGCCCAGTTCCATGCCGCCCTTGGGGTCGATGCCCACCAGGCGCACCGAGCCGGTACGGATCAGCGGGGCCAGTGCCCATACCACCGACCACAGCAGTGAGCCCTTGCCCGCACCGGTCGCGCCGACGGTGAGCAGGTGGGTCCCGAGCAGCCGCAGCCGCCAGAGCTTCCCGGTCTCGGTACGGCCGACCGGGACCCGCTTGAGGTCCACTTCCGCACCCAGTGCAGGGACCGGAACCGGCTTGCTCAGGGGGTCATGGTGCAGGAAGTCCAGTTCCAGACGGCCCGGCTTGCGCACCCGCACCCGGCAGCCAGTGGCCTTGAATGAGTGCGCCAGCCCCGAGGCCCGCAACTCCCACTGCTCCGGCGCCTGCCCCTTGATCATCTTCACGCGGACCCGGTCGCGCCAGCCCTCCGAGCGCAGGTGCCCGAGCTTGGGCCGGAATTCCTTGCCACGGCTGGTTTTCGTCAAGTCGGTCAGCCGCATCACCGTGCGCCACTGACAGGCGTAGACCGCGAACCGGCGGTACTCCGTGCGAGGCTGCGGCACCACCACCCGCCGGAACGAGTCCCGGTGCAGCCACCACCACAACACCAGCAGCACCACCACACCGGCCGCCACGATCCCGAGGCCCCAGTGCCCGAGTTCGGCGTCCAAGACTCCGGCCAGCACCGCGACTGTCACCAGCAGCGGATAGCGCACCACCACCCGGCCAAGCTGGAACAGCACCCAGCACACCAGCCACGTCAGGATCACCGGCGAGAGCGCCAGCTTGACCCCGTTGGGCAGCATGGTCCACCACGGCAGGCGAGGACGAGCCACCTCCAACGGCGCCGGGTCCACCCAGTGCGAACGAAGATTCCTGCTCATTGCCGACCACCCCGGCTTTCGGCCTGGTGGCGGATTGTGGCGCGCATCCGGGTGACCCCCACTGGCGCGCCGAAGTTGTTGTCGTCTAGCGTTTCCATTGTCGACTCCGCGAGGTGTTGACAGCGCAGGAGCGGCAAGGTTGGTAGCCAGGTTCCGCTTCTGCGCCTTATGGGACAAGGAAAACGCACGAGGGCGTGTTTGTACGCCGCACGACCCGTCGCGCGTTATCGCAGTCGTTCCCTTATGGACTGTCCTATTCGGTCATGTCACCGTCCTTTCCCGGCACACCGGTCCGATCGAGATGGGCCGCGAGCTCATCCGCCCCGTCGCGGATTTGCCGGAGGAGAGAAACGAACCTGGGCCATTGGGAAGGGTCGGACGGAGGCATGATCGTCATGCGGTCGGGATCGAGATGGATCACCAACGCCGCCAGCTCCCGGGCCGAACCAAGCTGCCGCATGCCCGCGACCGCTTCCGGCCCCGGATGCCATGTCGCGTTGAACACCATGAGCTTCTTCCTGCTTCGAGCGGATATGCCATTGCTGCGCTTGGGCAACGAAGGCTTGAGCGGCGGTCTCGACAGCCGCGACGACCCACCAGGGCTGGACTGCCTCAGCGGCGAGAGTCCGCCACGCATAGGCGACGGCGTTCGACAACCGCGCTAGCTCCGCAGCAGTCTCGGCCGAATCCATCCCGGCGGGGGTGCCGCTGCTGAGATCGCTGTACCGCTGGTAGACCGCTTCCCAAGCGCGGACCGCGTCATTGGTCGCCATCGGTCCCACCTTCCGAGCGAGCCGCCACGACCTCCAGTCCGGCGCGGGCCTCGGCGAGTGCGGCGGAGAAGTGGTCCAGCGCGTCACCGTCGATCAGCAGGGCCACCGGGAACGCCTTGCCGAACCGGACCTCGACCCGGTTGGCGTAGGTCAGCGCGCGGGCACGAATCGGCAGGTCCGCACTCACGTGAATCTGCACCGTGTCGCGCATGGCAGGCCCCTACGCTGCTGCCTGCTGCTGCGACGCGGCCGACTTCCCGCCGCTGGCCTTCTGCGCCGTGCTGGCCGGAGCGCGCATCCCCTTCGCGCGAAGGCTGAACTGGACACGGCCGTTCTGCTCGTACGCCGTCGCGGTCAGCCCCTCGAACACCACCGGACGAAACGGCAGACCGGGCAGCGTCTCCGGCGGCACCGGCTGGACGTCCGCCGAGATCTTGACGACCGCGCCCGTGTTCTTCCCCTTGGCCGACGGGTCGGTGATCTGCACGTTCCACACCAGCTTGCCGGACGCCACATCCTTCGCCGGGGTCTTGTGGCCGTTCTTGTCCCAGTCGAACGCCTGCTCCACACCGAGCACGTACGCGCCCTCCGGGAACACGTCATCGAAGGGCACTGAGAATCGGTATCCACCCGGGATCGCCATGGACTTGCCTCCTTGGGCTTGGTCACCGGGCCTGTCCCGGCAACGTGACACCCAATTTCCGCCAAATCGGCGGACGTGATCACCACATGGCGGGACATCTGGGGACGTCCTTGGTACGGTCGAAGTCGTCCCTACTAGTCCCCGGAGGGGTGCAGATGGCAAACGAGCGGCTTCGAGACGCGCTCCTGCGCAACGGACTCGACCCGGAACAAGTGGCCAAGGCCGTCAACGTCGACCCGAAGACGGTCGAACGCTGGATCACCAAGGGACGCACGCCGTACCCGAAGTACCGGCACAAGCTGGCCGCTCTGGCGCGCGAGTCGGAGAGCTACCTGTGGCCGCAGGCGGTAGCCGCGGAACGCAAGGCCGAGACCGCAGCGGCCGAAGTGGTCAACGTGTTCCCGCACCGCAACGCCATCCCGGCCGACCTGTGGGACAGGCTCATCAAGGATGCCGGCCAGACCATCGAGATCCTGGTCCACGCCGCGTTGTTCCTGGTCGAGCGACCGCGCTTCGTGAAGGACCTAGCCCAGAAGGCCGCCGACGGTGCCCGCGTCCGCCTCGCGTTCGGCGACCCGGACGGGGACAGCGTGGCCCTGCGCAGCGAAGAGGAACAACTTGGCGAGGGCACGCTAGCCGCTCGCGTCCGCAACGCCCTGGCCTTTTACCGGCCGCTGGCCGACGTGGACGGCATCGAGATGCGGTTCCACAACACCACGCTCTACAACTCGATCTTCCGCTGGGACGACGAGATGATCATCAACACCCACGTCTACGGCTTCCAGGGCGCCCACGCGCCCGCACTGCACCTGCGCAGGCTCTCCGCCGGGGACCTGTTCGAGACCTACTCTGAGAGCTTCGAAGCAGCCTGGAACTCCGCCCGCCCAGCCACCTTCTAGGAGGCACCATGGCCCGCCGCGACTTCTACCACGACCCGAACGCCCCAGCCGCCAACAGCATCGCCGTCGCCGTCTCCGCCTTCATCCAAGACGACGAAGGCCGCATCCTCATGATCCGCCGCACCGACAACGACCTCTACGCCATCCCAGGCGGACAACTCGAACTCGGCGAAACACTGACCGAGACCGCCGTCCGCGAGGTGCGCGAAGAAACCGGCATCGAATGCGAAGTCACCGGCCTCATCGGCATCTACTCCAACCCCAACCACGTCATAGCCTACGACGACGGCGAAGTACGCCAAGAATTCTCCATCTGCTTCCGCGCCAAACCAACAGGCGGCATGCTCCGAACTAGCAATGAAAGCTCCGAATGCCTTTGGGTCGACGGGAAGCATGTTAAAGATCTCAGCATTCATCCTTCAACTAAACTGCGATTGCAGCACGCACTTTCAGATAGCAATAATCCACACTTCAGTTAAGGAATTCGTTGTAGTCATATCGGCAAATCAGCCTTAAGTCGCCTGGTCGGAATCAGTAAAAATATCTTCACTTTCCTCAATGATCGATATCTCCAAATTTAGGCCAAGCGAGCTGATGTCCCGAGCGCAGCGATTCAAGCTAACTTGCGAGAAAGTAAATAAATCTTCAGGATTGCTTTTCCTGCCAGCAAAGGCAATGACCACGGATGTTGGCTTGAAGTCTCCGGGCAGACTACGCGCGCCAGCGCTAACCTCGTTAACTTTAGCGCAGAATTTCGCCCTAGCTTCATCGTCATGCACCAACGCTTCAGCCGAGTTTGCAGCCTGATTAAACAAGTGACTTGCCGCAACAGAGTCGTCCAGTCGCTTAACATGCACCAGTCGACCATCTGGAGTCAGGAAGTCGCACGACTCGAATCCGCGTGGATGCTGCTTCGTTTTGATCATCTTACGATCTAGTGACACGTAGCCTTCTTGCACGCCAACGATTTTATCGTTGTATACTTTTTCATCCGCCCAACCTACATACTCACCGCCATCCTTTTTCTTCTTTTCCTGCTTTGGCCATGCAGGGAATTTGATATCGCAACGATTCTTGAATATCCTCTCCAGTCGACTTTTAAGAAGATCGAGATATGCGCCACCAATGTGATACCAGCGACCTCGATGGAGAACGAACCTCCGATCCTCGAAATACGTCTGGAAAAGTATCCATTTATCAGCGGGTATCTCTCTCGTAAGAGCGGATCCATCCTCCGATTGCCCCTGAATTCTCATCGACCGAAGTTTTGCCACCTTCCCAGAATCAGAGAGCCCGTCTAGCGGTGCGGTCAAGTACTCCAACGTCAATTCATCATACAGGACACCTCGCCGATTGCCGGTTCCCAAGATTTTGTATCTCGCAATTTCCCCGGGGTCTTCGTCAAATTCCGCAGGCCAGCAGAGCGCGATACCACTTCCCCCTAGATGCAACTCAGCAGCAAGCCGCTCCTCCAGATTCGGAATCTTTCCATTTCCTGGCCGCAGCGGCTGCGTGTCTTCCAAATGCTTGAACTCTTCATTGACCACATCACTTGCCAGAACTCTGTCGATAAGGTTCAGATCCGATATCAGGTCCACAGGGGATAAAGCCAACGGCATACCAAGCGCATCCGACCCACGGACCGTAATCACCCTAGACGGCCGAGGTTTCCCACTCCTTGAGGCAGACCTGGAAGCAGGGCGAATACTGCAGGTAAGACCCTCCGCCTCAATACCTCCAACAAATCTGCTTACTATCTCGCCAATCTCCTCCAACCCAAACGCGTCAAGCGTCGAACCCCCAAAGACTGATGTACGAGCAGTCCTAGGGACAGTCTCCAGGGCGTGCGAAGTGAGGCTACTGATTGACTTTGAGTCGCCCTTACGTAGAGCAAACCTGAGACCGAATCCATCGTCTATAAATGTCGAATTGACGACTATGTGTCCCATGCTCCACGAAAGACAATAGCTGTAGTCCCGCCCCTCATTCAGTCGCACAATTAGCAAACCTGCAGAAGTTTGATTGCTCACACTAAAATCCACTGACGCAACCTGCCTAGCATGCTGCGCCCACTTAGGGTCCTCGTTAGGAATAATCCCATACACGAATAAACTCTTACAGCCAGCTACATCCGTCTCCACCATGGAGAAGTCATCTCTCTCCACGTACTTCTTCTGAATCCCGAGTTCAAGACTCTGGCCTTTATTGATGAGCAGCCGATATAGAGATACTTTCGCGGCTTTCGATGCTTGTGGCGGCATCAGGCTACCAACTTTCGATGACATTAACGCTCTGCCGAATTTGGCTCTATGGGATCAAGGCGCGCCGCCGACGGCGGCGCGCTGGTGCGGCTCAAGCTCGCCGCCCGCGCGCGGCGGGCGCATCCATACCGACACACCGAGCTCCCGCTCCGCTTCGCCCGGCGGCCGGGCGGTGCGCCCGCCGAACGCGCGGGCGGAGCCCGGTAGCCGCCAGCGGCGCGCATCGGCATCGGAGCCACCCCCGTAGAGTTCTGTTCAGCGGGAGTCGATCAGTAGGTACGCTCCGTTACGAAGGTCACGGACGGTGCAGCCATCCCGACGCCTGATCGTGACAACGGCCGGTCGCACCGCGTCAAGGCGGGAAAGCGCGCCTTGACCCGGCACCACCGGCCGCGTTCTGGGCTTCGTGTCGGGAAGCAGGGTGGGGTGTGGCGGGCGCCGTAAGTCGTGCCAGCCGCGTGCCATTAGGGGCGGTCAGCCAAGGTCAACCGGGGCAGCTCAGGACCGGGGCCGTGCCAGCCCACCGAGGACAAAAGCCCAGGTCAAGCAGTCTTCCAAACTGGCTACGCGGGTTCGATTCCCGTCGCCCGCTCCAACAGCAAAACCGCAGGTCAGACACGACGAAGCGGCGGTCTCCCAAGCCAAGGGAGACCGCCGCTTTCGTCACGCCCGAAGTCAGTCCTTGACTTCCCTCGCCGTGGCCATGGCGCGTTCTGTTTCCCAGAAGGCGCGCATAGAGCGGATCAGGCCATCCGAGCCGACTCGGTAGACGAAGACGCCATCCGTGTCCACGCGGTAGTTGCCCGGCAGGTACGTGGTGATGGTCCCGACGTTCGCCACCTCATCGCCCGCGGCGTGCGAGTCGCGGATGGTGAATTCGAAGCGTTCCACCTGGCCGATCGTCTTGTCCCAGAACGCCGAGATGCCGTCGCGGCCATGATGACCCTTGCCTTCCTCGTCGAAGAAGGACGGGCCGACCGGGTCTTCGACGGTGGCGTCCGCGGCGAACAGGTCCAGCCACTCCTCCTTCGCCCCGCGCACCACCGCGTTCATCGACCGCCACGCCGCCAGGCGCGCGGGCGGCTGCTCTGCCTCGGTGTCCCAGCTGACCGTGATGCTCATGATCCTCCCACCACCGCGATGACCTCGTCCCCGAACTTCCGGATCGAGTCCTTCTTCGCGCCCAGCTCACCGTCGAAACCGATGCCGTCGAACATCCAGGGCATGGTGATCACGTCCGTCACGCCGATCTCCGCCTGCGCCCGGTAACCGTCCACACCGAAGCTGTCGATGCACACCGCCTGGTACTCGAACGGGTCGTCCGCGCGGCCGGCCTCGGCCAGCAACACACGCAGCCTTTCGATGGTGGACCGCAGATCGTCGAACTTCATCATCGCCGACGACCAGCCGTCCGCGTACTTCACCGCCCGCTTCAGCGCGACCTCGGTGTGCCCGCCCACGTAGAACGGCACCCGCTTCGGCGGCGTCGGGCTCATGCGCAGCTTGTCGAAGTCGAAGAACTCACCGTGGTACTCGACCATCCCCCCGTCGAGGATCAGGCGCAGCACCTCGATCGCCTCGTTCACCCGCGCGCCACGCCGCGCGTACGGCGCGCCGCACCACTCGAACTCCTCCGGCGTCCAGCCGACCCCGATCCCCAGCCCGAACCGGCCGCCCGTCAGCGCGGCCACCGAGTTCACCTGCCTGGCCAGCAGCACCGGGTTCCGCGACCCGAGCTTCAGCACCGACGTGTAGAACTCGATCTCCGTGGTGACCGCGCCCATGGCCGCCGTCGCGACCAGCGGATCGGCCCACGGCGTCCCCTCGTTCCAGAACCTGTTCCCGTCCGGCGTGTACGGATAGTCGGCGGACACCTCCTCGGAGTAGAACAGCGAGTCCGGCAGCACCACTGAGGAAAAACCGCTCTGCTCAGCCGTGACCGCCAGCTCGGTGAGCTGGTCCAGCGGGCTCATGGCAATCGAGAGGGAGAACTTCACAGCGCAGAACTATAACGTGTTCTAGTCGCGCTGGCTATCCCACGTCACGACGCCGGAAGACCGCCGCGGCCACGCCGAACGACACCACCACGTACGCCGCCAGCACCAGCGCGGCGACCGGGCCGCTGGTCGTCTCCACCACGCCCGGCGCCTCCCGCACCCCGAACGCCGTCGCCAGCGAACCGGAGTTCGCCCCGAGCAGCCCGGTCCGCAGCGCACCGATCAGCGGCAGCGAGGCGAACGGCGCCGAGACCTGGTCGATCAGCACGGTCACCAGCAGGCCGACACCGATACCGGCGGCGACGCCCCGCACCAGGATGCCGATCGCGAACCCGGTCGCCGCCCACGCCGTGAGGACCAGCCAGATCGCGGCGAACACCAGCAGCACCGGACCCGGCCCCGGCAGTGCGAAGGACCGTCCCGAAGCCACCGCCACGCCCATGCCGCCGACAAAACTGGCCAGCAGCGTGGCCGCCGACAGCACCAGGCCGGCGACGAGCACCGTGACGAACTTGCCGCCAAGGAAGGACATCCGCGACGGCCGTCGCATCAGCAGCGTGCGCAGCGTGTCCCATCGATAGTCCGAAGTGGACAGTATGACACCGAGGATCAGCGCCATCGGGCCGCCGAACGCGGGCAGGCCGCCGAGGATGTAGTGATCCAGCCCGGCGGGCAGCAGCGCCCCGAGCAGCGCCTCCGAGTCCGATGAGGACAGTCCGCCGCGCATCAGGTACACCAGCAGGTAGCTGAACCCGAGTATCTGGACGAACCAGATCCCGCTGACGATGAACACCGCCGGGTGGCGGCGCAACGCGAACAGCTCGGCTCTTACCGCGACCGCGCTCATGCCGTCCTCCGCTCCGGCGACGGTGCCCAGTCGCCTTCTCCGGTCAACTCGAAGAACCGCTCCTCCAGCGAACGCCCGGCGGTCAGCTCGGCCAGCGTGCCCTCGAAGGCCATCCGCCCGGCGTGGATCACCCCGACCCGGTCGCAGACCTGCTCGACCTCGCCGAGCAGGTGGCTCGACAGCAGCACCGTGCCGCCCTCGTCCCCGATCGACCGGATCAGCTCGCGCAGCGCCGCCATGCCGGCCGGGTCCAGGCCGTTCGCCGGTTCGTCCAGCACCACCAGTTCCGGCGAGCCCAGCAGCGCCGACGCCACGCCGAGCCGCTGCTTCATGCCCAGCGAGTACCCGCGGTACCGGTCGTCCGCCCGGCCGCTCAGCCCGACCCGCTCCAGCGCTTTGTCCACTTCGGACTCGGCGAGCCCGGCGTACCGGGTCAGCAGGCGGAGGTTGTCGCGGCCGCTCAGGTGCGGGTAGAACGCCGCACCCTCGACCAGCGCGCCGATGCGGCGGAACACGGCCGGATCACCCGGGGCGTGACCGAGCACCCGCACCGTGCCCGAGCCCGGCCTGACCAGGCCGAGCAGCACGCGCATCAGCGTGGTCTTCCCGGCGCCGTTGCGGCCGAGCAGCCCGTACACCTGCCCCGCCTCCACGTGCAGGTCGATGCCGTCGAGCGCGGTCGTGCGCCCGTAGCGCTTCGCCAGCGCGCCGACCTCGATGGGTCTCATCACTCGCTCCCGTCCAGCAGCGACTTCAACGCCGCCGTGTAGTCCTCGAAGGCCAGTCGCCCGCGACGGGTGAGCGTCACGTAGGTCACCGGGGTGCGGCGCTGGTGGGTCTTGGTGATCTCGACGTACTCCGCGTCCTCGAGCTTGCGCAGGTGCGTCGACAGGTTCCCGGCGGTCATGCCCAGCAGGTCCTGCAGGCGGGGGAAGGAGATCGAGTCGCCCTCGTCGAGCGCGGCGAGCGCGACCGTCACCCGGAGCCGGGCCTGCGCGTGGATGACCGGGTCCAGTTCCACGGTCATCGGCACCTCCGGCGGCCCAGCAGCCACGACCCGCCGAACGCGATCAGCCCGCCGAACGCCACCACCGCGGACTGGTAGTCCATCCCGGCCAGCACCGCGCCGACCGCGGTCACCAGGAGCACCACCCCGGTGCCGTAGAACAGGGTGTCGCGGAACAGCGCGCCACCGGCCAGGCACAGCGCGCCTGCCAGGCCCATCGTGGTGCCCGCCCACAGCGGTCCGATGAGTTCTTCGGGCAGTCCCTTCGCCATCAGCAGCAGGTTCACCGTGACCAGCGCGGCATAGCCGAGCGTCCAGCTGAAGCCGTACATCGCACCGGCTCGCGAGGACGATCCGCGAACGCCCTTGCCCGAGCGCATGCCGACGACCGCCGAGACCACCACACCGGTGGCGATCAGCACGGTCATCACCACGCCCGGCACCCAGAGCGGGAAAAGCGGCCCAGGCCAGCCTTCACCGGCGAGATGCCAGGCGGCGAACGCCAGGAACCACAGCACGGCCCACATGCCGGGGAGGTGCTCGCCGCCCCCGTCCAGCCGCTTGGCCACCGCCGCCGACTCCCGGTCGATCAGCTCCAGCGACTCGCGCGCCGACAGCTCCGGAGGACTCTCTCCCGCCATCCTGACCACGTCCCCTCAGCTTTGCGTTTCAAAGTACTTGGACTTTGTACCGCAAAGTTGTCGGCGGGAGCAAGTAGCGACTACTCCACGCGGCCTTCCGACCAGCCTCGGGCCAGGATCTCGGCGGCCGTCTCGGCCGGGGTCTGTCGTGAGGAGTCGAGCCATAGGCCCACCTTCGGAGTGTTCCGGCGGAGTTCGTCGTCGAGCATCTCCGGGGTGTAGCCCACGTACGCGCTCTTGGCCCGGCCACGCTCGCGCTCCGCCACCACGGCCGGATCGGGCGCGAGCACCACCACGATCAACGGGCGGCTGCGCAGCAGGCCGATCACCTCCGGCAGGTACTCGCCGAGGATCACGTCCTGGAAGACGACGTCGAATCCGGCCTCGAAGTACCCGTCGGCGCAGGCGGCGGCCAGCCGGTACCGCAATCGCAGCTGCGCGATCGCCTCCGGCGTCGGCTCGGCCGACATCTCGTGGCGGCCGGTGACCACCATCTTGCGGAAGAGGTCACCCCGCAGGTGCACCGCCGACGGCAGCACCTCGGCCAGCTCCTGGGCCACAGTGGACTTCCCGGCCGCGGAGATGCCGGTGATCAGGTAAACGGCGTTGGACATGGCGGCGATGGTTCCACCCGAGCCGATCGCCCGCAGCTGAATTTGTTGCCACCGCGGGATTTCACCGACCAGAATCCCCCGCATGAGCAGAGCGGGTACATTCGCCGGGGACGCCGCGGACCACTACGCCGAATACCGGCGGGGATATCGGCCGGAGGAGATCGAATTCCTGGCCGGGGAGTTCGCTTTGGGAGAACGTTCGAAGGTACTCGACCTCGGGTGCGGCACCGGGCAATTGACCGTACCGCTGGCCGCGCACGCGGGATGCGCTATCGGCATGGACCCGTCCGCGGACATGCTCACCCACGCCCGGCGCAAAGCCAAGGAAGCCGGGATCGGCAACACCGCGTGGCTGATCGGTTACGACAGCGATATTCCCGACCTGGAAGCGCTGCTCGGCGAGGAAAGCCTGCGCCTGGTCACCATCGGCCAGGCACTGCACTGGATGGCCGCGGAAACGGTGTTCACCGCGCTGTGGCCGCTGCTCGAGCCCGGCGGCGGGATCGCGGTGATCGCCAACGGGACGCCGGTCTGGACCCAGGACGCCCCGTGGGTAGACGCATTGCGGGACACCTCGTCGAAGTGGCTCGGCCCGCTGCGCTTCCCGTCCTGCGGGACCAGCGGGGCAGAACGCGCGGAGTACGCGGAACTGCTGGTCAAGACCGGGTACACCGGGGTCGGTGAGCACCGGGCGGACTACCGCGAAGTGTTCGGCATCGACGAGTTCATCGGGTCCTTCTACTCGGCCGCGCCCCGGGACCGGTTGGCCCCGGAGCAGTGGAAGCTGTTCGACGAAGATCTTCGCCAGGCGTTGTCCGCCGCGCAACCGGACGGCCGGTTCACCGAGGAGGTTCCGGTGCGAATACTGACCGGCCGTAAACCGAAAGGGTGACCTAAAGCACCGCCTATCCTGTGATCTGCGTCACATGATTTCCAGCGGCAGAACTCTGTCTTGTTCACTTGGAGCTGGGAATTCGCCCCGATATCTGGACGTGATCTGTAGTGACCATCACCTGAACCGGGAATCCTTTCATTTCGAAATCCAGGGCACTTCGTGTTTATCGTCCCGTGATCGGCCGATTGGGCCGATGTCCCCGACACGCACGAAACACCACTGGAGGACGATTGGTGTCCACCGCATCGCTGCCGCGCCGCTCCCGGCGGCTCGGCACCGTGACCGCAGCTTTCGTCGCCGGCGCGGGAGCGCTCCTGTCCCTGCCCGGCACGGCGTCCGCCTCCCCGACCGCGGACGCCCCCGCTCCGGTCGAGGCCCCGGAACACCGCGGGGTCTCCCACACCGAAGCCGAGCAGAAGAAGCCGGCCGGGCAGAGCCTGGTCGAAATCGCCGCCGAGCAGCAGGGCAAGCCCTACAGCTACGGCGCCACCGGCCCGGACAGCTTCGACTGTTCCGGGCTGACCAAGTTCGTCCACCAGAAGCTGGGCATCGAACTGCCGCGCACCTCGCGCGACCAGCGCGCCGCGGTGGCCACCGTGGACCGCTCGGCCATGCAGCCCGGCGACCTGATCTTCTTCGCCAACTCCGGCGGTAGCGTCTACCACGTGGGCATCTTCGCCGGTGACGGGCAGATGTGGGCCGCGCCGGAGTCCGGTGACGTGGTCCGCCTGCAGAAGATCTGGACCGACTCCTACACCGTCGGCCGCGCCTGGTGAGGACGGGCCCGGCTCACTCCTCCCCCGCGTGAGCCGGGCCACCCCCTCGGGGGAACACCCGGCGGGGCGTCCTCGTTGTCCGGTTCAGAAGACCGACAACGAGGGAGTCGCCATGGGCACCGCGGTCGCGCTGATCGTTCTCGTCGTTCTGGTGGCCGGTGGCGGGTTCTACCTCGCCAGGAAGAACGCCGCGGCCAAGCAGCAGCGGCTCGAGGACGCCAAGGCGGACGCCCGCCGCCTGCTCGAACGCCTCGGCGGGCAGGTGCTCAACCTGACCGGTTCGGACACCGCTTCGCAGCAGGCGATGGCCGACGCCGCCGAGCGCTACAACGCCGCCGGTTCCCAGATGGAGCAGGCGCGGACCGAGGAACAGGCCCGGCTGGTCAAGGAAACCGCCGTGGAGGGCCTCTACTACGTGCGTGCGGCGCGGATCGCGATGGGCATGGACCCCGGTCCGGACCTGCCGCGCGACCCCGAGCGCGAGAACGCGGGCAAGGTCACCGAGTACCGCTCGGTCGACGTCGAAGGCCAGCACTACGAGGCTTCGCCCGAGGCGAGCGCGAACACCCCGCACTACTACCCCGGCGGCCGCGTGGCCGGGCGGCCGGTGCCGCAGGGCTGGTACAGCGAGCCGTGGTGGAAGCCGGCGCTGGTCGCGGGTGCCTGGGGCCTCGGCTCGATGCTGCTGTTCAGCGCGATGTTCTCCGGCATGGCCGGGATCGCCAGCGCCTCGGCGTGGGAGTCCGGTTACGACGCGGGCCAGGAGGACGCGGCGGCCGAGGCGGACGCCGGTGGCGGTGACGCGGGCGGCGACGCCGGGGGCGACTTCGGCGGCGGCGATTTCGGTGGCGGAGACTTCGGCGGCGGTGGCGATTTCGGCGGCGGCTTCTGACCACTGATGACCATTGATGACCACTGACACTGGCTACTCGAGCGAGCCCGCTACCTGATCAGGGCTCTCTCGGGTAGCCAGTCCGGTCAGGCGGGCTGGCAGGTCGGGCACCAGTAGAGCTTGCGCCCGGCCAGTTCCTGGAAGGCGACCGGCGTGCCGCAGACCAGGCACGGCTGACCGGTTCGGCGATAGACGTAGACCTCACCGCCGTGCCGGTCCTGTCGCGGTGCGCGGCCGGTGGCCTCGGGCAGGTGCTCGTCGGCGACCGTGTCGATCCGGCCGGTGCGCACGCCGTCGCGCATCAGGACCACCAGATCCGCCCACATGGCATCCCACAGCGACCGGTCCAGTGTCCTGCCCGCCAGCATCGGGGCCACACCGTGCCGGAACAGCACTTCGGCCCGGTAGACGTTGCCCACCCCGGCCAGTACCGACTGGTCCATCAGCAGCGCGGCGATCGAGGTGCGTGAACCCGAGATGCGCTGCCAGGCCAGCTCGGGCTTGGCGTCGCGGCGCAGCGGGTCCGGACCGAGCCGCGCCTTGATCGCGTCGGCCTGGTCCTCGTCGAGCAGTTCGCAGCGGGTCGGCCCGCGCAGATCGGTCCAGTGGGTGCGGCCGACCAGCCGCATCCGCACCTGCCCGACCGGTTCGGCCGCGGGCAGCTTCGCCTCGCCGAAGGTGCCGTACAACCCGAGGTGGACGTGCACGACCCCGGCCGGGCCGTAGTCGTGGAACAGGTGTTTTCCGTACGCCTCGGCGGTTTTCAGCACCTGACCGTCCACAACGGACGCCTCGGCGGCGAACCGGCCCTGCGGGCTGCTCACCTCGACCGGGGCACCGCCGTAGCGCCGCTTGTGCAGCCGCGCCAGTCGGTGCAGGGTGTGCCCCTCCGGCATCAGGGCAGCGCCGGCGGGGTTCCGGTCCGCTCGTAGTCCAGCAGCTGCCGCACCCGGCGCCCGTGCCGCTCGTCCGGCGACGGCTCGGTGGCCAGGAACGCCTCGACGATCTCGACCGCCTGCTCGGTGGTGTGCATCCGCGCGCCGACCCCGATCAGCTGGGCGTGATTGTGCTCACGGGTCAGCTTCGCGGTCTCCACGCTCCACGCCAGCCCGGCGCGCGCGCCGGGGACCTTGTTCGCGGCGATCTGCTCACCGTTGCCGGAGCCGCCGATCACGATGCCGAGGCTGCCTTCGTCGGCGACCACCCGGCGGGCGGCCTCCACGCAGAACGCGGGGTAGTCGTCGGCCGGGTCGTACTCGGCCGGTCCGACGTCGGTGACTTCGTGGCCCTGCTCGCGCAGGTGCTCGACCAGGTGGTTCTTCAGTTCGAAGCCCGCATGGTCAGCTCCAAGGTAAACACGCACGGGGCAAGAGTCTGCCATCCGGCGGCGCACGGGGCGCGCCCGCCCGGCATGCTGTGACGATGAGCATCTTCGGGCAGCCGGGGCACGACATCCGGCTCGAATGGGGCGAAGAGGGGATCACCGCTCTGGGCGCGGAATGCGCGGTGCTGGTCATCGTGGACGTGCTCTCGTTCTCCACCACCGTGGACATCGCGCTCAGCCGGGGCGCCCGTGTACTGCCGGTCCGCTGGCGCGACGAGCGCGGGATCGAGGCCGCGCGCGCCGCGGGCGCCGTCCCGGCGGGCGAGTGGGAGTGGAGCCTGCGACCGGCTTCGGTGCTGACCATTCCGGCGGGCACGCTGCTGGCACTGCCGTCACCGAACGGCGCGACGCTGTGCGCGAAGGCGGCGAACGCGGGAACCCAGGTCCTCACCGGCTGCCTGCGCAACGCGCGCGCGGTGGCCAGGATGGCGCGGGTGCTGGCGCAGGGCGGCCCGATCGGCGTGGTCCCGGCCGGGGAGCGCTGGGGCGTGGACATGGTCGCCGACCTCGGGTCCACCGGCACGCTGCGGCCGAGCGCGGAGGACCTGCTCGGCGCCGGGGCCATCGTCGACGCGCTGATCACCGCGGGCGCGCAGTGGCCGTCGGCCGAGGCGAGCCTGGCCGCGCGGGCCTACCGGGCCGCCGGTCCGGATGTCGGCGCGGTGGTCGCCAGCTCGTCGTCGGGCAAGGACCTGAGCCAAGCCGGGCACATGCGCGACGTCGATCTCGCGATCGCGGTCAACTCCTCCAAGATGGCTCCATACCTCGATGAGGGCGTCTTCGTCGACGTGACGCCGCGATGACGCCGCGCTGGGACGTGCTGGCGGACGGCGTGTACGCGCGTCGCTACCCGGACTGGGACCTGACCATCGGGCTGGTCGTCGGAGACGGCGCCTGCCTGGTGATCGACACCCGCGCCGACGCGGAGCAGGGCGCGGAACTGGCGAACGCGGTGCGCGAAGTGACCCCGCACCCGTGGACCGTGGCGCTCACGCACGACCACTTCGACCACGCCTTCGGGGTTTCCGCGTTCCTGCCCTGCGAGGTCTGGGCTCACGAGAACTGCCACCGCGAACTGGCCGCGCGTGACAAGCCGGACCTGGCCCTGCCCGACCGGCTCCTCACCGACCGGGCCGAGCTGGACATCGGCGGCCGTCGTGTCGGACTGGCCCACTTCGGGCCCGCGCACAGCGACAACGACGTGGTGGTGCACGTGCCGGACGCCTCCGTGGTCTTCGCCGGTGACCTCGTCGAATTCTCGCCGCCGGGCTCGTTCACCGCGGAATCCTTCGGCACGGACACCACGCTGAGCGGCTGGCCCGCCGCCATCGACGGTGTGCTCGCGCTCGGCGCGGAGATCATCCTGCCCGGCCACGGCCCGACGGTCGATCGGGACTTTCTGCTGGCGCAGAAGGAGATCCTCGATCGTCTGATCACTTTGGACAGTGCACTGCGCGCCGGTGAGGTCGACGCCGCGGCGGCGATCGCCGCGTCACCGGTGGCCGAGGACGTCACGCGGGCCGCGTTGCGCCTCGGCTGACGGCCGGCACCGCGGGCACCGGAGGAAACGCCGGACATCCGCGGTTTCGATCATGGCCGGAACGCCGGAACCGTTGTGCGATCAGGAAAATCGCGTTGACACCCGGACCTGGCGGTGTAGTCCGTGCGTCCGTGCTACCCCGCCAGGTCGCTGCGGTAGGTCTCCTTGAGCAGCGCCACGCACAACGCGGCGACCAGGGACACGCCGACCAGGTAGAGCGAAATGGGCCACGACGACTTCGCCGCGTCGTAGAACTCGGTGGCCAGGATCGGCGACACCGCACCGCCGATGATGCCGCCCATGCTGTAGGCCACCGACGCGCCCGAATAGCGGTACCGCGTGGCGAACAACTCCGGCAGGAACGCGCCCATCGGCCCGAAGAACAAGCCCATGATCACCATGCCCCCGCTGAGCGCCACCGCGATCAGCACCGGGTTCGCCGTGTTCATCAGCCAGTACATCGGGAACGCCCACAGCACCGAAACCGCCGCCGCGCCAAGGCAGACCCGCTTGCGCCCCAGTCGGTCCGACAGCCTGGCCGAGCCGAGCGTGGCCAGCCCGAGGCAGACCGCGGCGATCACCGTGCAGGTCAGCATCGCGCTGTAGGACAGCTTGAGCACCGTCGTGCCGTAGGACAGGTTGAAGGTCATCACGGTGTAGAACAGCGTGTGCGCCAGCACCATCGCGCCCGAGGCCAGCAGCAGCACCCAGCCCTGGCGGCGGACCACCTCGAACAGCGGCACCCTGGCGCGTTCGGCCCGGTCCATCGCCCGCTGGAAGACCGGGGTCTCGGCGATGGTCGTCCGGATGTAGTAACCGACCACCACCAGCACCGCGCTGAGCAGGAACGGGATGCGCCAGCCCCAGGCGCGGAAGTCCTCGGTGGACAGCACCGAGGTCAGCAGCAGGAAAACCCCGCCGGAAAGGAAGAACCCGACCGCCGGGCCGAGCTGCGGGAAGCTGGAGTACAGCCCGCGCTTGCCCTCCGGCGCGTATTCGACCGACAGCAGCACGGCGCCGCCCCACTCCCCGCCGAGGCCGATGCCCTGGAGGAAGCGGAACACGGTCAGCAGCACCGGCGCGAGCACACCGAGCGTGGCGTACCCGGGCACCAGGCCGACCGCGACCGTGCTCAGCCCCATCAGCAGCAGTGAGACGATCAGCATCCGCTTGCGGCCGACCCGATCGCCGAAATGTCCGAAAAGGACGGCTCCGAGCGGGCGCGCGATGAAGCCGACGCCGAAGGTGGCCAGCGAAGCGATCGTGCCCGCCGTCGCGGAGAACTTCGGGAAGAAGACGTCCCCGAAGACGAGCACGGCCGCGGTGCCGTAGATGTAGAAGTCGTAGAACTCGATGGTGGTGCCGACGAACCCGGCGATCGCCACCCGTGACCGCGAAACCGGTGTGGATACGGCTCCCATTCCCGGAAGCCTACCCACCGGAGTCAACCGGTCACGGGCTCAGTGGTCACCCGGCTCAGTCGAACTTCAGCGCGTCGGTCCCGGTGCGGGTGCGCTTCAGCTCGAAGAAGTCCGGGTAGGAGGCGAGCGCGTGGGCGCCGTCGAACACGCGCAGCGCGTCCTCACCTCGCGGGATGGAGGTCAGCACCGGGCCGAAGAAGGCGACGCCGTTGA
Source organism: Amycolatopsis sp. YIM 10 (assembly GCF_009429145.1). GTDB lineage: Bacteria > Actinomycetota > Actinomycetes > Mycobacteriales > Pseudonocardiaceae > Amycolatopsis. Next base: position 8,212,358 of record NZ_CP045480.1, read on the forward strand.
TGTGGATGGTCGGCGTGCCGACGTCCGAACCGACCGGGTCCATGCCCTCGTGGTGGCTCTTGCGCAGCGCTTCGTCGTACTGCGTCGAGTTCGCGGCCTCGGCCAGTTCCTCCGGCGCGCCGATCTCGCGCAGCGCCTCGCGGATGACCTCGTCGCCGAACCCGCGTCCCTGGTTGTGGATGCGGGTGCCGATCGCGGTGTAGTACTCGCGCAGCACCTCCTGGCCCTTGGCCTCGGCCACCGCGATCGCCACCCGGACCGGGCCCCAGCCCTGGTCGAGCATCGAGCGGTACTCCTCGGGCAGGTCGTCGCGGTTCTCGTTCAGCACCGACAGGCTCATCACCCGGAACCTCAGGTCGATGTCCCGGTGCTGCTCCACTTCCAGGATCCAGCGCGAGGTGATCCAGGCGTACGGGCAGATCGGGTCGAAGTAGAAGTCCACCTCGGCCGGTGCGGCTGCGGTCATCACGTCTCCCTGCTCGGTAGGGCACTCCTGTTCTCGGCAACAGCACGGGCACGGCTGTTGTTCCCCATCGTCAGCGAGGCAGCTCACATGATTGGATGCTTTGGTAAGCGAACCGATAACCGATATCAACGACCAGAGGTGCCTGTGCCCGCCCCGAACCTGACGCGCGACCAAGCCCAGCAGCGAGCCGGACTGCTCGAAGTCGAGTCCTACGACATCGAGCTCGACCTGACCGACGGCCGCGGCGGACCGGGCGAGAAGATCTTCGACTCGAAGACCACCGTCCGGTTCACCAGCTCCCGGCCCGGCGAGGGCTCCTGGGTCGACATCGTCGCCGAGCAGGTGCGCTCGGCCACGCTCAACGGCAACAAGCTCGCGATCGAGAACTACCGCGAAGAGGACGGCATCGCGCTGCCCGAGCTGGCCGCGTCGAACGAGCTGGTGGTCGAGGCCGACTGCCGGTACATGAACACCGGCGAGGGCCTGCACCGCTTCGTCGACCCGGTCGACGAAGGCGTCTACCTCTACACGCAGTTCGAGACCGCCGACGCCAAGCGCATGTTCGCCTGCTTCGACCAGCCGGACCTGAAGTCGGTCTACCGGCTCACCGTGGTCGCGCCGCGGGACTGGAAGGTCATCTCGAACGCGCTGGTGGAGTCCACCGAGGACACCCCCGAGGGCGCGGTCCGCACCGTGTTCGCCACCGCCGAGCGGATGTCGACCTATCTGGTCGCGCTGATCGCCGGGCCGTACGCCGAATGGCGCGACACCTACTCCGACGAGCACGGCGAGATCCCGCTGGGCATCTACTGCCGCGCCTCGCTGGCCGAGCACCTCGACGCCGAGCGGCTGTTCACCGAGACCAAGCAGGGCTTCGGCTTCTACCACGAGAAGTTCGGCACGCCGTACCCGTTCAGCAAGTACGACCAGCTGTTCGTGCCCGAGTTCAACGCGGGCGCGATGGAGAACGCCGGCGCGGTCACCTTCCTGGAGGACTACGTCTTCCGGTCGCGGGTCACCCGGTACGCCTACGAGCGCCGCGCCGAAACCCTGCTCCACGAAATGGCGCACATGTGGTTCGGCGACCTGGTCACCATGCGCTGGTGGGACGACCTGTGGCTGAACGAGTCCTTCGCCACCTTCGCCAGCGTGCTCGCGCAGGCCGAGGCCACCGAGTACACCAACGCGTGGACCAGCTTCGCCAACATCGAGAAGTCGTGGGCCTACCGGCAGGACCAGCTGCCCTCGACGCACCCGATCGCCGCGGACATCGTCGACCTGCACGCGGTCGAGGTGAACTTCGACGGCATCACCTACGCCAAGGGCGCCAGCGTGCTCAAGCAGCTGGTCGCCTACGTCGGTCAGGAGAACTTCCTCGCCGGCCTGCGGCTGTACTTCGGCAAGCACGCCTGGGGCAACGCCACCCTGGCCGACCTGCTCGCCGCCCTCGAGGAAGCGTCCGGCCGCGACCTGTCCTGGTGGAGCGCCGAATGGCTGGAGACCACCGGGCTCAACTCGCTCACGCCGCGGTTCGAGGTCGACGGCGAGGGCAGGTTCAGCTCGTTCGAGGTGGTCCAGTCGGGCGCCAAGCCGGGTGCCGGTGAGCTGCGCACGCACCGCATCGCGGTCGGCATCTACGACGAGGACGACGCGGGCCGGATCACCCGCACCAAGCGCGTGGAGCTGGACGTGACCGGCGAGCGCACCGCCGTCGCCGACCTGGTCGGCGTGGCCGCGGGCAAGCTCGTGCTGGTCAACGACGACGACCTGACCTACTGCACGATGCGGCTGGACAGCGGTTCGCTGGTCACCCTGATCGACCGGATCGCCGACATCACCGACCCGCTGCCGCGCACGCTGTGCTGGTCGGCGGCCTGGGAGATGACCCGCGAGGCCGAGCTGAAGGCCCGCGACTTCGTCACCCTGGTCTCGCGCGGGGTGCACGCGGAGAGCGAGGTCGGCGTGGTGCAGCGGCTGCTGCTCCAGGCGCAGACCGCGCTCAACTCCTACGCGGAGCCGGAGTGGGCGATTTCACAGGGCTGGCCCACCTTCACCGGCAAGCTGCTGGAGCTGGCGAAGTCGGCGCAGCCGGGTTCGGACCACCAGCTGGCCTTCGTGAACTCGCTCGCCGGTGGCGTGCTCGACGACACCGCGCTCACCGCGCTGGCGGGCTGGCTCGACGGCTCGGCCCCGCTCGACGGCCTCACCGTGGACACCGACCTGCGCTGGCGGCTGCTCCAGGCGCTGGTCGCGCACGGCAAGGCCGGTGACGCCGAGATCGACGCCGAGCTGGCGCGCGACAACACCGCCACCGGCCGCCGCCAGGCCGAGGGCTCGCGGGCGCTGCGCCCGACGCCCGAAGCCAAGGCGGACGCGTGGCAGCGCGCGGTCTTCGACGACGAGCTGCCCAACGCCGTGAGCAACGCGCTGATCGGCGGTTTCTCGCACCCCGGGCAGAAGGCCCTGCTCAGCGCCTACGTCGAGAAGTACTTCGCGCAGATCGACGAGGTGTGGCAGCGGCGCTCCAGCGAGCGGGCGCAGCCGACGGTGATGGGACTCTTCCCGTCGTGGGCGGTGGAGACCGCCACCGTGGAAGCGGCCGACGCGTGGCTCGCCGGTGAGCACCCGGCCGCCCTGCGCCGGCTGGTCTCGGAAGGCCGGGCGGGCATCGTGCGCGCGCTGGCCGCCCGCGAATTCGACCAGCAGGCCTGAGAACAAGCAGAAGGGGCGTGACCACCGCGGTGGTCACGCCCCTTCTTTCACGCTGAGTTCAGTGCTTGGGCTCGGGGCCCGCCTGGTCGGTCATCATGCGCAGGCCGCTGACCAGGCCGCCGACCAGGTCACCCTCCTTGAAGGAGGCGACCATGCTCATCACCGCGAGCTTGGCACCACGGTCGGGCAGGCGCTGGAAGGACAGCTCGCCGGTGACCACCTCGACCACGCGCTCGCCAGGCGAAACGGCGACCAGCACCGAGCGGCTCGCGGCTTCGCCGATGGAGGCGTGCAGCCGTTCGGCCGCGGCACGGCTGTCCTCACCCAGTTCGCCCAGGTAGACGCTGAAGTCCAGGCCCGTTTCGCGACTGGCCAGGGTCAGCGCCTCGTCGAGGCGGGCCAGTTGGACGGCGCTGAATGGGCCTTTCGGCGCAGCGGGCTCGTACATCTTGGCGGCCGTGACGCGCCCGGTCGGCAGCACCACGGTGCCGGTCGGCAGATCGCGCTCGTCCACGGCGGCGCTCGCGCCGCCGTGCGTCAGTTCACCAGCTCCCACGAGCCCCTCCTCGTGCCGTGACGGCGGTGGCGCCGCCTTCCTCGGCCCCGGCCGGTGCCTGGCGCCCTGTACCCTCGGGGTTCGCGCTCCACCAGATCGGCGCGTATTCCCAGGGCTGGCCGGGGCGGTACCTCGGCGCACCGGAGAATTTCGACCGCAGCGTCACCAGGCTGACCACCAGGTAGATGGCCAGCGGCGCGGCCGCGAAGACCAGAAGCGTCTCGACCAAGTTCACGCGCGCAGCGTAGCTGATGGCCCAGCGGAGCGTGCCGGGACGCCGTGGTTGGCCAACCGTTCACCGCACGTCCCCCGCTTGCCTCGTCGGCAACCGGCCAACAGGGCGAAGCGGGGTAGCCGAAAGGTTGCAACTCAACGTACGTGCGGCGGTACTCACCGCTGTTGTCTTGTTCCGGCGGTGAAATCCTCGTACTTTTTTCACCTGTACGGGCCTTGCCGCCTCGCTTCCCAGCTTAAATTGTCACGGAACGGTCCCAGGAGGACACGTCATGCACAGCGCCCCCACCCCCGCCCAGGCGACGTACGACCGTTTTTCGTCACACAACGAGATGGCCCGACTGATCCTTGACTCGGACGGGCGTGGCACGAGGGTGACGCGGGGCACACGCGTCACTGCCGGTACCCGGGTCACCCGCGGTACGCGCGTCACCCGCGGTACCCGGGTCACGGCCGGCACGCGAGTCACCGCGGGCACCAGGGTCACCTGCGGCACGCGAGTCACCCGGGGCACGCGAGTCACGCGTGGCACCCGGGTCACGGCGGGCACGAGGGTCACCCGCGGCACGCGTGTGACGGCGGGCACGAGGGTGACGGCATGCGCCGAGGCAGGCACCCGCGTCACGGCAGGCACCCGAGTCACGGCGAACGCCGAGGTCACCCCGGGCACGCGGGTCACGGCAGGCACCCACGTCACCGCGAACGCCGAGGTCACCCCGGGCACGCGCGTCACCGCCGGTACCCGTGTCACCTGTGGCACCAGGGTCACCGCGGGCACCCGAGTCACCCGGGGCACGCGCGTGACGCGTGGCACCCGGGTCACCTGCGGCACCCGCGTCACCGCCTGAGCGGCAAGCGTTCGAGCGCCCCGGTCGCCCTCAGGCGGCCGGGGCGCCGAGGTACTGGCGCCAGAGCGGATCGGCGTCCGTGGTGTGGGCGAGCAACCGCCAGTGCGGACCGTGCGGCGCCCTCGGGATCACCGGCAGTCGCCAGCCGATCTCGCTGAGCAGCGAATCCGCCTTGCGGTGGTTGCACTTCGTGCAGCACGCCACGCAGTTCTGCCAGCTGTGCTCGCCGCCCTTGCTGCGCGGCACCACGTGGTCGATGGTCTCCGCGCGGCCACCGCAGTACACGCAGCGGTACCGGTCGCGGTGCATCAGCCCGGCCCTGGTCAGCGGCACCTGCGCCCGGTACGGGACCCGCACGTAGGTGCTCAGGCGGATCACCGAGGGCACCGGCACCGTCATGGTCGCCGCGTGCAGGATCAGCCCGGCCGGATCACCGTGCACCACCTCGGCCTTGCCGCAGAGCAACAGCACCACCGCGCGCCGCAGCGGCAACGCGGTCAGCGGTTCGAAGGTGGCGTTGAGCAGCAGCACCCGGCGGCGCCCGCCCAGCGGCGCGACCGGCCCCGAACCCCCCGGATCGCGTCCCTTGCGCTGGCCGTGTACGCGGGTCACACGCCCGCCACGGCTCGGCGGCCCACTGGGCTGGGGTCCGTTCGACCCGCCCGAGTGCGCACAGGACACGACCTCCGGCGCCTGCCCGGCCAATTCCCGGCCCGGCGCGCCGAAGGGGATCGGTTGTCGGTCTGGCACTCGACCACCTCCACCGGTTCAGCCATAGTCGACCACAGATCACACCCATCGCGCACGTGTGTTAGCCGACGTGTCATCGACCGGTACCGTGGTGGCCGGTTCCGGCGACCTCGAGCGCGCGCATCGCCCGCCCTCCCGGAACACTCGCCGGAGCACGTGAAATCCATGTGACGATGAGCGAAACCCACGGAAAAGGAGTACTTCTCAGCCGTGAACGCACTGCTCAGCCAGCAGCCCCCCGACGCGTTACCGCTCTGCGCCCAGGAGGCGGGCAGCTGGTGCCGCTGGGTCTACGACACCACCGGGAACGCGTGGCTCGCCGGTTCGGCGGACTGGCTGATCGAAAAGCCCGTGCGCATCGTGATGATCCTGGTCATCGCGTTCGTCATCCGGCTGGTCGCCCGCAGGCTGATCGACCGGGTGACCACCCTGCCGGAGAACAACGGCAGGAGCGGCAAGCTGCCCGCCATCCTCCGCCCGCTGCGCGAGCGCGCGCCGGAGATCCTCGGCCCGCTGGTGGCCGAGCGCCGTCGTCAGCGCGCCAAGACGATCGGCTCGGTGCTCAAGTCGCTGACCACGTTCCTGGTCTACGGCCTCGCCTTCATCCTGGTGCTCGGTGAGCTCGGCATCAATCTCGGCCCGATAATCGCTTCGGCGGGCATCGTCGGCGTCGCGCTCGGATTCGGCGCGCAGAACCTGGTCAAGGACTTCCTGTCCGGCATGTTCATGATGCTCGAGGACCAGTACGGCGTCGGTGACGTGGTCGACCTCGGTGAGGCCTCCGGCACGGTCGAGGCGGTCGGCCTCCGGATCACCACGGTGCGCGATCTGAACGGCACCGTCTGGTACGTCCGCAACGGCGAAGTGCTCCGGGTGGGCAACTCGAGCCAGGGCTACGCCGTGGCCGTGGTCGACGTGCCGCTGAACTACAACGCCGACGTCAGCCGCGCGACCGCGCTGCTCACCGAGGTCACCGAGGACGCGGTCAAGAGCGAGCCGCTGGCCTCCGACGTGCTGGAGCCGCCCGAGATGCTCGGTGTGGAGGCCGTCACCCCGGAGGGCATGCAGCTGCGGATGACGGTGAAGGTGCGCCCCGGCCGCCAGTGGGCCGTCCAGCGCGCGCTGCGCGCCCGGATCATGAGCGCGCTGGAGGACGCCGGGTTCGAGCCGCCGCTCGGCCGGTTCTTCGGCGGCTCGGCCACGAACAACCAGCAGGCATGATGGAGTGGTGAACGTGACGCCGGAAACGCAGGACCCCCAGACGTTCTACGAGGCCGTCGGCGGTGAGCCGACGTTCCGCTTCATCGTCGGGCGGTTCTACCAGCAGGTCGCCGAGGACGAGATCCTCCGCCCGCTCTACCCGGAGGAGGACCTCGGCCCGGCCGAGGAGCGCTTCCGGTTGTTCCTGATGCAGTACTGGGGCGGCCCGCACACCTATTCCGACCAGCGCGGGCACCCCCGGCTGCGGATGCGGCACGCGCCGTTCAAGATCGGCCCGATCGAGCGCGACGCGTGGCTGCGCGCGATGCGGGTGGCCGTCGACGAGGCGAAGCTGCCCCAGCCTTACGCCGATCAGCTCTGGGCATACCTCGAAATGGCCGCACAGAGCATGATGAACAGCTGGATCTGAGGCCTGGAAAGAAAAAAGCGGACTCTGGTGGACAAGCCCCGTGGTGGAGGTGGAAGGATTGCGCCTCGTGCGCAGAGCTGCCGACAGCAGAACCACCGCGGCGGGCGACGCCCAGTGGTGGCGTGACAGCGTTTTCTATCAGGTGTACGTCCGTTCCTTCGCCGACTCCGACGGCGACGGGGTCGGTGACCTGGACGGAATCCGCAGCAGGCTCGGTTATCTGGAGCTGCTGGGGGTGGACGCGCTGTGGCTGACCCCGTTCTACCGCTCGCCGATGGCCGACAACGGTTACGACATCTCGGATCCCCGTGACGTCGACCCGTTGTTCGGCGATCTGGCCGCCTTCGACCGGCTTCTCGAGGCGGCGCACGCGCGCGGTATCAAGGTCACCATCGATCTCGTGCCCAACCACACCAGCGACCGGCACGAGTGGTTCACCGCCGCGCTCGCCGCGCTGCCGGGCAGTCCCGAGCGGGAGCGCTACATCTTCCGCGAGGGCCTCGGCATCACCGGTGAGCACCCGCCGAACAACTGGGTCAGCGCGTTCGGCGGTCCCGCGTGGACCAGGGTGCCGGACGGCCAGTGGTACCTGCACCTGTTCGCCCCCGAGCAGCCGGATCTCAACTGGGGCAATCCGGAGGTGCACGCCGATCTCGAGCGCACGCTGCGCTTCTGGCTGGACCGCGGCATCGACGGGTTCCGCATCGACGTCGCGCACGGCATGGCGAAACCGCCCGGCCTGCCCGACATGGACCTGCGGGCGGCCGCCGCGGACGCGCTGATCAGCGGGGAGTACCGCGACATCCCCGACCGCCGCTTCGACAACGACGGCGTGCACGAGATCCACCAGATGATCCGCAAGGTGCTCGACGAGTACCCGGGCACGATGGCCGTCGGCGAGATCTGGGTGTCCGACGAGGAGCGCTTCGCCCGCTACCTCCGGCCGGACGAACTGCACCTCGGCTTCAACTTCCGCCTGGTGCTCACCCATTTCGACGCCGACGCGATGCGCGCGTCGATCGAGCGCTCGCTGGCGATCGCCGGCAGCGCCGGGGTGGCGGCCACCTGGACGCTGTCCAATCACGACGTCTGGCGGCAGGTGAGCCGGTACGGGGGCGGTGCGCAGGGCGTGCGGCGGGCGCGTGCGATGGCGCTGGTGGAACTGGCCCTGCCCGGCGCGATCTACCTGTACAACGGCGAAGAACTCGGCCTGGCCAATGTGGACCTGCCGGTGGAGGCGATGGTGGACCCGCGGGTGCGCACGGCGGGCCCGGACGGCGGTCGCGACGGCTGCCGCGTGCCGATCCCGTGGGAGGGCGACGAACCGCCGTTCGGCTTCACCACCGCGGACCGCGCCTGGCTGCCGATGCCGTCGGACTGGGCCGGGCTGACCGTGGAAGCGCAACTGGAGGACGCCGACTCCACGCTCTCGCTCTACCGCCACGCGCTCGAACTGCGGCACCAGCATCCGGCCTTCGACGGTGAAGAGGTCGAGTGGTACGGCGCTCCGGCGGGTTGCTTCGCCCTGCGGCGCAAGCCGGGCGGACTCGTCTGCGCACTGAACACCTCGGCGGCACCGGTGGACCTGCCACCCGGTGAGGTGCTGCTCTCCAGCAGCCCGCTGGTCGACGGCAAGCTGCCGCCCGACGCCGCCGCCTGGCTGGTCTGAACCGGCTGGACGGCTGGACGGCTGGACCGACTCGAACCGGCACTGACGCAAAAGGAGCGGGGCACCCGGCCGGATGCCCCGCTCCTTTGTGCTCAGTCGTCCGTCAGCGGCCGAAGTGCGGCTGCGTCTGCGGGTTGAACTGGTCGTACTTCACGGACTTCGCCGGCGCGGTGGCGCGGTCGCGCACATCGAGCACGTCGAGGCCCTTCTGGATGTCCGACGAGTAGATGTAGCCGTTGTAGTAGTACGCCGACCACGAGCCGCCGGTGATGTTCTGCGTGTTCGACACCGGACCACGCTCCCACCAGGCGATCTCCTTGGGGTGCGCCGAGTCGGTGAAGTCCCACACCGAGATGCCGCCCTGGTACCAGGCCTGCACCATGATGTCGCGGCCCTGTACCGGGATCAGCGAGCCGTTGTGCGCCACGCAGTTCTCGGTCTCGGCCTGGTAGCGCGAGATCTTGTAGTAGCTGCGGAACTCGAGCTTGCGGTCGTCGCCGGAGCCGGTGATGTCGTAGATGCCGTCCGCACCGCGGTTCGGGCCGAACTTCGCGTTGCAGGTGGCCAGGCTGCCGCCACCGAGTTCGTCGGTGAAGATGACCTTGGTGCCGTCGTTGTTGAACGTGGCCGAGTGCCAGAACGCGAAGTTCACGTTGTCCTGCACCCGCTCGATCACCCGCGGGTTGAGCCGGTCGGAGATGTCGATCAGCACGCCGTCACCCATGCAGGCGCCGCCGATCAGGTCCTTCTCCGGGTACGCGGTGAGGTCGTGGCAACCGGTGGTCGCCGAGCGGCGCGTGCCGTCCGGGTTGTCACCGCCGGCGTTGCCACCGTCCGGGAAGAGCACCGGCTCGGCGATCAGCGCCGCGTCCTGCGGAGCCTTGTTCGGCACCTTGACGATGGAGACCTTGTCGTGCGGCGGCTGGCAGTCCGGCAGGTCCGCGGCCGGCGCGTACGACGAGATGTAGAGCAGCGTGGAGTCGGTCTTCTCGTCCGGCACCAGCGTGTGGGTGTGCGAACCGCAGTCGGTCTCGACCGCCGAGACGTACCGCGGGTTCTTCAGGTCCGAGATGTCGAAGACCTTGATGCCCTCCCACGCCGCCTTGTTCGAGGCGGGCAGCGAGGTGCTCTGGCAGGAGTCGTCACTGCGCGAGGAGTCGGTGGAGAGGAACAGCAGGTCACCGACCACCGAGACGTCGTTCTGCGCGCCGGGGCAGAGCACCTGGCTGACGATCTTCGGCTTCGACGGCTGCTTGATGTCGTAGATGACGAAGCCGTCGTAGTTGCCGACGATCGCGTGGTCCTTGGTGAACGCGATGTCGGTGCCGAGCGCGTTCGTGGTGTTGAACGGCGCCTGCTTCGGGATGTTGGCGATCTGCCGGATGTTCGGGCTGTGCACGATCTGGTCGACCGGCGGGATCCCGCTCTGGGCGACGGCGGCGGGAGCTCCGGCCACGCCGGACAGAACGAGCCCGACCGCGCCGGCGGTTGCCACGAACATACGAGAAAGGCGCCGCTTCCGGAAAAACCTGTCCACCATACGGGCTCCCAACTGTTGCTTGTGGACGGAGATTATTCCCTTTCGCGCACATGGTCGATAGCTACTTAAGAAGGTGTCCGGCCCGCGAGACATTGACGAACGGGCGGCCGAGGCGGTTCGCTGGCGCCATGACACGAACAGTGACCGCCGCGATCGCCGCGGGTCTCGCCTGCGTGATGCTGGCGGGGTGCTCGAACGAGCCGGTCCCGCCTCCACAACCCTCGGCGGGCGTGCTGGTTCCCGGCAAACCGGGTGAGAGCGCCACCATGGTCCCGCCCGGTGAAGCCGGGCAGCATCAGCAGAACGTGACGCTCAGCGAAGTCGATGTGAACTATGTCACCAACATGATCCCGCACCACCGGCAGGCGATCGTGATGACCGACCTGGTGGCCGAACGCGCGAGCAACGAGCTGGTACGCGGGGTGGCGGGCCGGATCGACGCCGCGCAGGGCGCCGAGATCGACCAGATGTCCTCCTGGCTGACCGAGCACGGCAAGCCGGTGCCGCCCGAGGACACCGGCGGGCACGCGGGCCACGGCTCGCCCGGTGGTCACGACCACGCCACCATGCCGGGCATGGCCACCCCGGAGCAGCTGGACGCGTTGCGCGCGGCCAAGGGCACCGACTTCGACCGGTTGTTCCTGGAACTGATGATCCGGCACCACGAGGGCGCGCTGACCATGGCCGAGCAGCAGCTCGCCGGCGGGCTCAACGATCGCACGCAGGAGATGGCGCAGGAAGTGATCACCGGGCAGACCGCCGAGATCGAGCGGATGCGCGCGGTTCAGCTCCCGTAGCTCTCGCCACCCGCGCCCGCGTCGAATCCGGCGTCGTAACCGTCCTCGTAGTCGTCGTCCGGCAGCGCGGCGCTCGCGATCCAGCCCACCGCCGCGCCCGCCTGCAGGTACGGCGCGGCCCGGCGCCACCGCGACGGCTTCTCGATCGCCGGCTCCGGGCGCTCCTGCTCGGCGGGACGCTCGGTCCGCCACGGGGTCTCCTCGGCGCGCACGCCGTCGAGGAACTCCCTGGTGGGGTCCGGTTCAGCGGGCTTCTCGCGCTCGGTCATGCCCCTACGATGACACCAGGGCCGTCCCGGATCCACCGGAACGGCCCTGGTAACACCCTCGTAAGAACTCTCGGTGTCCCTCTCGGCGGGCCCCTCAGTGCGCGCCGAACAGCAGCGGCAGCAGGGCGTGCCGCCGCCGCACGATCGCGCCGTAGCGCGCGTCCATCCGCAGCCACGAGTCGGTCGCGGTCACCCGCACCACGTCGTCACTGATCGACGAGTCCAGGAAGCCCATGCCGGACAACGCGAACAGGCAGCGCATCTGGACCTTGACCTCCAGCTCACCGCCGCTGACGGTGAGCACCGCCTGGTCCATCAGCGAAGCGGGCGGATTGCCGTGCGGCCCGGCGTTCTCCCTGGCCAGCGACACCCCGCGGTCGGCGAGATCGGCGACCACGCCGACCGGCAGGTCGTCCACCGGCTGCCACCGCCCGGCCGCGGGCAGCTCCGAGTGCCACAGCAGGTCCCGCGACGGACCGGGGTCCATCCGCTCGCCGCCCGCCACGGTCAGCGCGGCGAGCAGCTCGGACCCGGACACGGTCACGTCGGCCGGGGTGATCTCCCCGGCCACCGCCCTGGTCGCCAGCACGTCGAACGGGGTGGCGACCCAGGCCTCGACGATGCCGGGCGCGCGGTTGCGCAGGCGCACCGCCACCTGTCCGTCCAGCCGGACCGCACGCGCGACGAAGGCGCCGAGCGTCTCGCGGTCCGCCGGATCAGCGATCCGCAGTTCAGGCATCCGTCTCCCCTAATCCGCGCCGCAGGAAATCCCGCTCGTCCTCGGTGAGCCGGCGCGGGCGCTCGGTCCGCACATCGTAGGGCGCGAGCTTGGTCTCCGCGGTCACGGCCACCTTGTCCGTCGCCTCGGGCCCGGCGTGCACCCGGTAGGCGATGGTGAACGAGGAGTACCTCAGGTCGGTCATGGTCATCTCGACCAGGACGTCGTCGTTGCCGACCACCACCGGTGCCCGGTAGTCGACCTGCAGCCGGACCACCACGATGCCCTTCGCCAGCTCGGTCAGCCCGGCCGCGGCCGACTCGCCGAACAGCAGCGGCACCCTGGCCTCCTCCAGCAGGGTGACCATGTTGGCGTGGTTGACGTGGCCGTAGACGTCCATGTCCGACCAGCGCGGCCGGACCAGTGCGCGGTGTGCCATCAGCGGACCGTGCTCCGCATCTGCCGCGCCGCCACCGAAAGCGTCGCCAGGTCGAGCCTGCCGGAGCGCTGGATCTCGTCCAGCGAAACCCGCGCCCGCGCCAGGCGCGAGGCGTTGGTGTGCTCCCACTGCTCGATCTTCTGGTCCGCGGTGTCGTCGGAGTCGCTGTGCCGCAGCGCGTCCAGGGTGATCGCCCGCAGCGACGCGTACAGGTCGTCCCGCAGCGCCAGCCGCGCCAGCGCGTGCCAGCGGTTGCCCCGCTCCAGCGCGCTGATCGAGGTGAGCATCTTGTCCACGTTGAGGTGCTCGGACAGCGCGTAGTACAGCTCGGCGGCCTCGGCCGTGCTGCGCTCCACGTCGATGCCGACCTCCTGCTCGGCCAGTTCGGCGACCTCGGTGACGTCCAGCAGGCCGTAGGTGTGCAGCAGCGCCGCCACCCGCCTGGCCACCGACTCGGGCACGCCGTGCGCGGTCAGCCGCTCGACGTCCTCGCGGACCGACTCCGCTTCACGCCCGCGCAGGAAGCCCTCGACCTGGGTGGCCAGCTGGGCCACCGTCTCGCCGAAGCGGTTGATCTCCGCGCCGACGGCCAGCGGCTGCGGCCGGTTGGTGAGGAACCAGCGCGCGGCCCGGTCGAGCAGGCGGCGCGTCTCCAGCATCATCTCGTCGGCGACGTCCGACGGCACGAGGTTGTCGAGCGCGTCGATCTCCCGCCACAGCGACGGCAGGTCGTACACCGAGGTGACCACCGCGTAGGCGCGCACGGCGTCGGTCGCGGTCGCGTTCATCTCCTCGTTGAGCCGGAACGCATACGACAGGCCCGCCCCGTCGACCACCTCGTTGACCAGCAGCGTGGTGATGATCTGGCGGTGCAGCGGGTGGTCGGCGATCGCGTCGCCGAAGCGCTCCCGCAGCGGCTTCGGGAAGTAGTCGGGCAGGCGCCTGGCGAACACCTCGTTGTCCGGCAGCTCGCTGGCCAGCAGCTCGTCCTTGAGGTCGAGCTTCACGTGCGCGAGCACGGTGGCCAGCTCGGGCGAGGTGAGGCCCTTCTCCTCCTTCTCGAGCCGCTTGAACTCCGCCGGGCTGGGCAGCGCCTCCAGCTTGCGGTCGAGCTTGCCGTCGGCCTCCAGATCGGCGATCAGCCTGGCATGCACCGAGACCATCGGCGCCCGGTGCGCCCGGCTGACGCCGAGCACCGCGTTCTGCCGGTAGTTGTCCGCGAGCACCAGCTCACCGACCTCGTCGGTCATCTCCAGCAGCAGCTGGTTGCGCTGCTCGCGCTGCAGGCTGCCGGCCGCGACCTGCTGGTCGAGCAGGATCTTGATGTTGACCTCGTGGTCGGAGCAGTCCACCCCGGCCGAGTTGTCCAGCGCGTCGGTGTTGATCTTGCCGCCGGCCCTGGCGAACTCGATCCGGCCGAGCTGGGTCAGGCCGAGGTTGCCGCCCTCGCCGACCACCTTGACCCGCAGGTCCTGGCCGTTGACGCGGAGCGCGTCGTTGGCCTTGTCCCCGGCGTCGGCGTGCGATTCGGTCTCGGCCTTGACGTAGGTGCCGATGCCGCCGTTCCACAGCAGGTCCACCGGGGCGAGCAGGATCGCGCGCATCAGGTCGGCCGGGGCCAGCTTCTGCACGCCTTCGTCGAGGCCGAGCACCTCGCGCACCTGCGGGGTGATCGGAATGGTCTTCGCGGCCCGCGAGTAGATGCCGCCACCGGCGCTGATCAGCGACCGGTCGTAGTCCTCCCACGAGGACCGCGGCAGGTCGAACAGGCGGCGTCGCTCGGCGTAGGAGCTGGCCGCGTCCGGGTTCGGGTCCAGGAAGATGTGCAGGTGGTTGAACGCGGCCACCAGCCGGATGTGCTCGGAGAGCAGCATGCCGTTGCCGAACACGTCCCCGGCCATGTCGCCGATGCCGACGACGGTGAACTCCTCGCTCTGGGTGTCCACGCCCAGCTCGCGGAAGTGCCGCTTGACGCTCTCCCACGCGCCCTTCGCGGTGATGCCCATGGCCTTGTGGTCGTAGCCGACCGAGCCACCGGAGGCGAAGGCGTCGCCGAGCCAGAAGCCGTAGCTGATGGCCACCTCGTTGGCGATGTCGGAGAACTTCGCGGTGCCCTTGTCCGCGGCGACGACCAGGTAGCTGTCGTCCCCGTCGTAGCGCACCACGTCCGGCGCGGGCACGGTCTTGCCCTCGTTGAGGTTGTCGGTCAGGTCCAGCAGGCCGGAGATGAACATGCGGTAGCAGGCGATGCCCTCGTTGAGCTGGGCGTCGCGATCGATCCCGGCGTCACCGGTCGCGGCGGGCGGCCGCTTGACCACGAACCCGCCCTTCGCGCCGACCGGCACGATCACCGCGTTCTTCACCGCCTGCGCCTTGACCAGGCCCAGGATCTCGGTGCGGAAGTCCTCCCGGCGGTCGGACCAGCGCAACCCGCCGCGCGCGACCGAGCCGAAGCGCAGGTGCACACCCTCGACGCGCGGCGAGTAGACGAAGACCTCGAACTTCGGCCGCGGCTCCGGCAGGTCCGGCACGCCCTGCGGGTCCAGCTTGAGCGCCAGGTACGGCCGCGGCACGCCGTCGGCCGACTTGACGTGGTAGTTCGTCCGCAGCGTCGCCCCGATGACCGCCATCAGCCGGCGCAGGATCCGGTCCTCGTCGAGGCTGACCACGTCGTCGATCAGGTTCGCGATCTCGGCGGCCTTCGCGGCCGCCTCCTGCTCGCGCTGCTCGGGGTCGATGCCGAGGTCGAACCGGGTCTCGAAGAGGCTGACCAGCGCGGTCGCGATGTCGGTGTGCGCGAGCACGGCGTTCTCGATGTACTCCTGCGAGTACGGGCTGCCCGCCTGGCGCAGGTACCGCGAGTAGGCGCGCAGCACGGCCGCCTGGCGCCAGGTCAGCCCGGCGCGCAGCACCAGCGCGTTGAAGCCGTCGACCTCGCACTCGCCCTTCCAGGCCGCGGCGAACGCGTCCTGGAATCGGGTCCGCAGGTCTTCGACTTGGTCCTCGCTGATCTCGTCGAGCGCGCGCTGGTCCATGCGCAGGCCGAAGTCGTAGATCCACGAGCGCGAGCCGTCCTCGCGGTTCAGCTCGTACGGCCGCTCATCGACCACCTCGACGCCCATGCGCTGCAGCAGCGGCAGCACGGTCGACAGAGTCACGCCCTGGCCGAGCAGGTACAGCTTGAAGCGCCGCTCCCCCGGCTCGGCGTCGTCGGGCAGGTAGAACGACATCGCCAGGTCGTCCGGACCGGACAGCGACGCCAGACGGTGCAGGTCGGCCAGCGCCTCTTCGGCGGAGTAGTCCTCCTTGTAGGCCTCGGGGAACACCGAGGCGAACCGCTGGCCCTGCTCGGCGGCCGACTCCTCGCCGCCTGGGCCCGCTTCGCTGTCGCGCGTGCGGCGCTCGGCCAGGATCGCCTCGACCATGAGGTCGTCCCAGCTGCGCACGGCGTCGTTCAGGCGTTCCTGGATGCGCAGGGTGTCCGGCTCGGTCCGCGCGCCCTGGTCGGTGTGCACGGTGAAGTGCACCTGGGCCAGCAACGTCTCACCGACGCGCGTGCTGAACTCGAGGTGCGTGCCGTCGAGTTCGTCGAGCAGGACCTCCTGCATCGCGACGCGCGAGCGGGTGCTGTAGCGATCGCGCGGCAGGAAGACCAGGCACGAATAGAAACGGCCGTACGGGTCGCGGCGCAGGAACACCCGCAGACGCCGCCGGTCGGCCAGGGTGATCGCGCCGGTCGCGGTCGCGTAGAGGGAGTCGACGTCGGCGGAGAACAGGTCCGCGCGCGGCCAGTTCTGCAGCACCTCGAGCATGCGCTGCCCGGAGTAGGACTCCATCGGGAATCCGGCGCGGTGGATCACCTCGCGCACGCGGCTCGCGACCACCGGGATGTCCAGCACGTTCTCGTGCAGGGCGGTGGTGGTGAACATGCCGAGGAACCGGTGCTCGCCGGTGACGCGGCCCTTGTTGTCGAAGGTCTTGACGCCGACGTAGTACGGGTAGATCGGGCGGTGCACGGTCGAGGGCGCGCTGGCCTGGGTGAGCACCAGCAGCGACGGCTCCAGCGCGACCGCGACCGAATCCGGCCCGGCCGTCAGGCTTCTCGCCGCGAGGCTGTCCTGGCGCAGCACGCCCAGCCCGGAGGCCAGCACCGCGCGCAACGCGGGCTCGTCGCCTTCGACGGTGGTCGCCTCGACCAGCTCGTACTGCCGGTAGCCGAGGAAGGTGAAATGCCCGTCGGCCAGCCAGCGCAGCAGCTCCGCGCCCTCGCGCACCTCGGCGGCGGGCAGCGACGGCGGCTCGTTCTCCAGCCCGGCGGCCAGCGACAGCGCGGCCTCGGCCATCTTGTCGGCGTCCTCGACGACCTCACGCACGTCACCGAGCACCGAGGTCAGCCGGTTGTCCAGCTCGCGGGCGCGCTGCGGGTCGGTGATGCAGTCGATCTCCAGGTACATCCAGGATTCCGCGGCGGCGCCCTCCGGCGGCTCGGCCACGTCGGCGCCCGCGTGCACCTCGCGCAGCTCGCCGGTGATCTCCCGGCTGACCACCACGATGGGGTGCACGATGCGCTGCACCTGCACCCCGGTGCGCGCCAGCTCGGCGGCCACGGAGTCGACCAGGTACGGCATGTCGTCGGTGACCAGCTGGACCACGGTCGCTTCGCGGGTCCAGCCGTCCTCGGCGGTGGTCGGGTTGAGCAGCCGGACCACCGGGCGCCCCGGCACGCGCTCCTGCGCGAGCTGGAGGTGGGTCCGCACCGCGCCGACCAGGTCCGCCGCCTCGTCGTCGACGATTTCTTCGGCGGGGGTGTGCCGGAAGTACAGCCGGATCAGGTCCTCGATGTCCGGCGCGAGCGCGGCGGCCGCGTCGACGAGCTCGTCCCGGATCTGCTCGGGGCTGGCCGAGCGCCGCTGGCTCGCGCGCTCGGAGCGGTCCAGCGTGGTGCTGCCCGCTCCGGGCGGGTTGGAGGCCCCGCCAACGCTGATCGAAGACGCCGTCGAACTCATTGCAGGCAACTCTCCCGTTCCCGACACCACGCTGTGTCTCTCGCTCGCCCCAGTATGGGCATTACGTGGCAAGAAAATACTGCCTTCACCAGAAGCCGGGACGACCGCCATCGGCGGGGAAACGACCGTTCCCCGGCCGGGGCTGGCGGCTTCGATTCAGCCTTCGATTCAGTTCGTGGCAATAACGACGCCCGGTGAGCGAAAGCACACCGGGAACTGGCAGGGCCCCTAGCTTCGATCAGGCGGCTTCGATCAGGCTTCGCCACCGGCTTGGCGGCGCCCGTGGTCGTATTCGCCGCGGCGCGAACTCCCGTTCACCGGCTGAGCCGCTTCATCGTCGGACTGCGTGCCGAGCCGCTTCACCAGCGCCGCGGCACTCGACGTCCCAGCACGGTGCTCGGCGAGCGCCAGCGCGAGCAGCTCGGCCAGCCCGGCGTCCGGCGGCGGATCCTCGGCCGGAATCACGAAGTCGGCAGGCGGCGCGGGTGGCGTGTAGTCCCCGTTGGTCAGGTCGTAGTTGGTTTTGCCGTACTCCGAGGTGTACTCGTCGACCGGCGCCAGCGACGGTGGCAGGCGCAGCTTGGGCAGCCAGCCCTCCTCCTGCGCGGGCTTCTCGGGTTCGGGCGTGGCCACCGGTTCGGTCCGGGGCGCCGCTGCGGCCGCTTCGGCGGGTGGCTGCTCCACCGGCTTGTCCCCGGCGCGGCGCCGCCCACCGCCGGAGCCGGACGCGGACACCCCGAGCCGGTCCAGCACCGACCGAGCCGCCACCGAGCCGTGCTCGGCGTCGTGCCGCGTGGTGATGTGCGGTTCTTCGCGCCGCTCTTCGCGCCGCGGCGCAGCCTCCGGCTGCGACACGTTCGTCATCGCCGGCAAGCGCTCCTCCGGCTCAGCCGCCGGCGGCGGCGCCAGCAACGGCTCGGGCGCAACCTGCCGATAACGCGGGGGCTCGGCCGCAGCCTCATACCGCCCACCCGACGGCTGCTGCCCGTACTGCCCAGCCTCGGCGGTTTGCGCATACCGAGCCGCCTCGGAGGACTGCGCATACTGGGGCGCTTCCGCCGAAGCCTGCGCGTATTGGGGCGCTTCCGCCGCAGGCTGCACATACCGAGGTGCCTCGGCTGCGGGCTGCGCGTACTGGGCTGCCTCCGCCTGGGCATACCGAGCCGCTTCACCCGCGGGCTGGGCATATCGGGACGCTTCCCCCGCGGACTGCCCGTACTGAGCCGCTTCAGCCGCGGGCTGTGCATATTGGGACGCTTCCGCCGCGGCTTGCGCGTACCGAGGCGCCTCGCCAGCAGACTGCGCATACTGAGCCGACTCCGCCGCCGGCGCATACTGAGCCGCCTCTGCCGCGGGCGCATACCGAGGTGCCTCAGCCGCAGGCTGCGCATAACGAGACACCTCGGCGGCGGACTGTGCGTACTGACCACTCTCAGCCTGCGCATACCGAGATGCCTCGCCCGCGGGCGGTGCGTACTCGGCAGCGGGCTGCCCATACCGGGACGACTCGGCGGAGGGCTGCGCATACCGAACTTGCTCAGCCGCAGGTTGCGCATACCGAGCCGCGTCCGCCGCAGGCTGTGCATATTGGGGCGCTTCCGCCGCAGCTTGCGTGTATTGGGGCGCTTCCGCCGCAGGCTGCGCATACCGAGGTGTCTCGGCTCCGGGCTGCGCGTATCGAGACGCCTCGCCAGCCTGCGCGTAGTGAGCAGCTTCAGCTGCGGGCGGCGCATACCGAGGCGCCTCGCCAGCGGCCTGTGCGTATTGGGCTGCGTCCGCTGCGGGCGGCGCGTATTGAGGCGCCTCCGCGGCGGGTTGTGCGTACCGAGCCGCGTCCGGCTGGGCGTATTGGGCCGCGTCGGTTGCGGATTGGGCGTAGCGCGGGGCCTCAGCCGCGGGCTGGGCATAACGCGCCGCCTCCGCAGCGGGCTGCTCGTACTTCGCCGACTCGGGCGGTCGCTGCTCGTACCGCGCCGGCTCTTGCCGTGGCTGTTCGTACCGCGCCGCTTCGCGCTGTGGCTCGTAGCGCGGCAGGTCGATCTGCGTCAGTTCCTCCGGCGCGAACTGCGGCGCCTCAACCCGGACAGGCTGCTTCGCGCGCGCGGCCGCCTCGCGCTGCGGCTGCGGGCGGGCGACCTCCCGCACCTGCACCAGCTGAGCCGGAGGCGGCGTCGAGTCGGTGATCCGCGGGATCACCGTGGTTTCCATCCCACCGGACGTCCGCGGCGAGCGCGCGAGCACATCGGTCAGGTCGACCGGCGCCTGCTCTCCACCACCGAACTCACCGCTGAGCACCGCGCACGCCTGCCGCCGCATCCGCAGGTGCACCTGCTCGGCCGCCCGCGAGCGCCGCAGGCATTCGAGTGCATCGGCCGGCCTGCCCAGCCGCTCCTCGACATGTGCCAGTTCCAGCAACAGCTTCGCGGTCAGCGAGTGCAGCCCGTGCCGGTCCGCGTCGTAGACCGCCTCGCGCAGCAGCAAACCGGCGGCCTCGGGCGCACCGGTGCTCAGGTGCACGCGCGTCGCCACGGCCAGCCGCAGCCAGCTGGCCGGGCCGATCACCCCGGCCCGCGGCGGCGATTCGAGCACCGGCTCGGCGAGTTCGAGCGCCATCTCGATGTTGCCGCGGTCCAGCAGGGTGCAGACCAGCTGCAACACCAGCCGAGCCCGGGCCAGACCGCCATCCGCCGACGGATCCCGCAATTGCTCGATGAAGCCGAGCCCGGTGCGCGCCGCGTCGGCGGCCCCGGTCAGGTCGCCGTGCCTGCGGCGATGCCCGGACATGCCCACCCGCACCAGCGAACGCATCACCAGCCGCGAGTCACCGTCGGAACTCTCGTCGGACAGGCACAGCCGATCCGCTTCGAGCAGCACCCGGTCCAGTTCCTGCTTCCGGCCCAGCTGAGCCATGCAGCCCACCAGATGGCACAACGCCGTGGCCCGCTCCCCGGGCGTCAACTCGGGCTCCGCCAGCACCGGACGCAACAGCGCCAACCCGGTCAACGGCATCCCGACGCTGCGCGCGCACACCGCGAGATCGGTCCGCAACCGCGCCGAGAGCAGCGAGTACCCGAGGTGCTCGGCCGACCGCAGCGCCGCCACGGCCCGCGCCGTCACCGGAGCACGATCACCCAGCCGGACCCGTGCGTAGACCACCAGCGACTCCGCGCGCAGCCACGCCTGATCCGAGCGGGCGGCCTCGGCGAGCGAAGCCGCCCGCTCGCCGAGCACCAGTGCGAGTTCGGGCGCGCGCAACCGCAGGTCCGAGGCCCGGTCGAGAAGTTGCTCGACCGGCCGGATCTGGTTGCTCGCTACCACGGCACTCTCCGGTCGGTTGATCGTGGCGGTCGGGCTCGCCTTGTGCGGACTTCAGGCCTATCACGAACCACTCAGTCGCGGGTCAGCTTCCGGTGGGTGACCCGGTGCGGACGAGCCGCCTCCGCGCCCAGCCGCTCGATCTTGTTCTTCTCGTAGCCCTCGAAGTTGCCCTCGAACCAGAACCACTTCGCCGGATTCTCGTCGGTGCCTTCCCAAGCCAGGATGTGCGTCGCGACGCGGTCGAGGAACCACCGGTCGTGCGAAATCACCACGGCGCAGCCGGGGAACTGCTCGAGCGCGTTCTCCAGCGAACCCAGCGTCTCCACGTCCAGGTCGTTGGTCGGCTCGTCCAGCAGGATCAGGTTCCCGCCCTGCTTCAGGGTCATCGCCAGGTTCAGCCGGTTGCGCTCACCGCCGGAGAGCACGCCGGCCGGCTTCTGCTGGTCAGGTCCCTTGAAGCCGAACGCGCTGACGTAGGCCCGCGACGGCATTTCGGTCTGCCCGACGTGGATGTAGTCGAGCTTGTCGGACACCACCTCCCACACCGTCTTCTTCGGGTCGATCCCGGCCCGGTTCTGGTCCACATAGGACAGCTTGACCGTCTCGCCGATCTTGACGCTGCCCGAGTCCGGATCCTCCAGCCCGACGATCGTCTTGAACAGGGTCGTCTTACCGACACCGTTCGGGCCGATCACGCCGACGATGCCGTTGCGCGGCAGGTCGAACGACAGGCCGTCGATCAGCACCCGGTCGTCGAAGCCCTTGTTCAGGTCGTTCACCTCGACGACCACATTGCCCAGCCGGGGCCCCGGCGGAATCTGGATCTCCTCGAAGTCGAGCTTCCGCGTCTTCTCCGCTTCGGCCGCCATCTCCTCGTAGCGGTCGAGACGGGACCGCGACTTGGTCTGCCGCGCCTTGGCGTTGGACCGGACCCAGTCGAGTTCGGTCTTCAGCCGCTTGGCCAGCTTCGCGTCCTTCTTGCCCTGCACCTCGAGCCGTTCGCGCTTCTTCTCGAGGTAGGTGGAGTAGTTGCCCTCGTAGCCGACCACGCGGCCACGGTCGAGCTCCATGATCCACTCGGCGACGTTGTCCAGGAAGTACCTGTCGTGGGTGACCGCCAGGACGGCACCGGGGTAGTTGGCCAGGAACTGCTCCAGCCACAGCACGCTCTCCGCGTCCAGGTGGTTCGTGGGCTCGTCGAGCAGCAGCAGGTCCGGCTTCGACAGCAGCAGCTTGCACAGCGCCACCCGGCGGCGCTCACCACCGGATAGGTGGGTGACCTCCTCGTCCGGCGGCGGGCAGCGCAGCGCGTCCATCGCCTGCTCGAGCTGCGAGTCCAGCTCCCAGGCGTCGGCGTGGTCCAGCTCCTCCTGGAGCTTGCCCATCTCGTCCATCAGCGCGTCGCTGTAGTCGGTGGCCATCAGCTCGGCGATCTCGTTGAAGCGGTCCAGCTTCACCTTGATGTCGCCGAGGCCCTCCTCGACGTTGCCCCGGACCGTCTTCTCCTCGTTCAGCGGCGGCTCCTGCTGCAGGATGCCCACCGAAGCGCCCGGCTGCAGGAACGCCTCGCCGTTGCTCGGCTGGTCGAGTCCGGCCATGATCTTGAGAACGGTGGACTTACCGGCACCGTTCGGGCCCACCACGCCGATCTTGGCGCCGGGGTAGAAGGCGGTGCTGACATCGTCGAGAATGACCTTGTCCCCGACGGTCTTGCGCACCTTTTTCATGGTGTAGATGAACTCGGCCATGCTAGCGATCGTAGAGCCGTCGTACTGACGCCTCGACGCCGGTCACCTCGGGGCGCGCTGAGCTGATAAGCGAGTCATGCCGCGCTCATCCCCTCTCCGGGGGAGAGTGCCCTGCTCACCTCCCCTTCTCCGTTCTCCTCCCACAACGGCACCGCCTGCTCCGGTCTGCCCCTGCGGCGGACCACGGCACCGCACCGGCTCAGGTTCGGCCCGATCGCGTAGGCCTCAAGTTCGAGTAGAGACCTGCTCTGCCCGTCCTGGTTGTACTCCCGCGTGTACAGCTTTCCGGAGACGATCACCGGGTCCCCTTTGACGAGGCTTTCCCCGACCGTCTCGGCGAGCCGTCGCCAGCAGGTGACCCGCGCGGTCAACTGCTTGCCGTCGACCCACTCCGCGGTCTCCTTGTCCCGTCTGCGCTCGTTGCTGCGCACCCAGAAAGTCACCACGTGGTGCCCACCGTCGCCCACCTTGCGGGTGCTCAGCTCGCTCAGCACCGTGCCCACCAGCGTCACCGGGGTTTCTCCGACAGCCATCGCTACTCGCCCTCCTCGTGCGGTTCGTCCGTGCTTCCAGGATGCGGGGAGAACGGAGACCGCGGGCGGGCCGAGCGGGATCTGTGGACAACAGGGGTCGATGTGGACAACTGGACCCTCTACGGGCCTAGTCCCTTGACGACCTGCCTTCTCCGCGTTCTGACAACTGCTTGAGCATCGCGTTGTACGCGGCCAGATCCGCTTCACCGGAGGCATCGGACGCCCGGTCCGACCGCTTGGCCTCGCGCTCGTCCGCCCGCGCCCACTGGACCAGCAGCGCCACCAGCACCAGCAGCACCGGCACCTCGCCCGCCGCCCACGCGATCCCGCCGCCGAGCCGCTGATCGGTGAGCAGATCACCGGCCCACGGCAGCTTCAGCGCCTGGTAGAAGGGCTCCCCGAGCACCGTCTGCGTGTTCATCAGGATCACCCCGAAGAACGCGTGGAACGGCATCGAAGCGAACATCATGCCGAGCCTGCCCAGCGGCGGCATCCGCCGCGGCGCCGGGTCCACCCCGATCACCGGCCAGTAGAAGACGTAGCCCGACAGGATGAAATGGGCGTTCATCAGAAGGTGCGCCCAGTGGTAGTTGAGCGCGGCGCCGAACAGCCCGGAGAAGTACAGGATGTAGAACGAGCCGACGAACAGGACCAGCGCTACCACCGGATGGGTGAGCGCCCGCGAGATCGGCGAGTGCACGAACGCCAGCAGCCATTCACGCGGCCCCGGCGGGCCGTCCTTGCCCGCCGGCGGCAGCGCGCGCAGCGCCAGCGTGACCGGCCCGCCGAGCACCAGCAGCACCGGGATCACCATCGACAGCAGCATGTGGCCGCCCATGTGCACGCTGAACATCGCCGGCGAGTACCGCCCGATCCCGGACGAGGTCGCCACCAGCAGCACCGCGCACCCGGCCAGCCAGGCGACCGTCCGGCCGACCGGCCAGGCGTCGCCGCGCTGCCGCAGCCGGCGCACGCCCAGCAGGTAGACCACGGCGAGCGTGATCGCGAGCGTGCCGAAGACCAGGTCGAACCGCCAGTCCAGCAGTAACCGGAGCACGGTCGGCGGGCCGCCGAGGTCGTAGCCGATGAGCAGTTCGGTGTTCGACGGCTGGCTCGTCACCTCCTGCGGTGGCGGCGTCCTGGCCAGCGCGGTGGCCAGGCCGATGGTGACGAACATGATCAGGATCTCGACCGACGCGAGCCGCAGCAGCTGACCGCCGCCCGCCCCGTCGACGAGTCCGCGGATCCCGCGTTGCCGCTGTTGGTGCCCGAACACCCCGAGCACCAGCAGGCCGACGACCTTCGCCAGGACGAGCAGGCCGTAGTCGGTGGTCAGCAGTTCCGCCGGCGCCACCCGGATCAGCGCGTTGACCACGCCGGAAACCGCCATCACCACCCAGCACACCAGCGCGAGCCGCGAGAAGCGCTGCGCGGCCAGCGACAGGTGCGTGCCGCGGCGCCAGCCCAGTGCCAGCAGGGCGATCAGGCCGCCGACCCACAGCGTGGCGGCGACGAGGTGGAACAGCAGGCTGTTGGTGGCCACGTCGTGCGCGCCACCACTGGCCGAGTGCCCGGTCACCGCGACCGGCACCAGTCCGCCGACGGCCAGGAAGAACAGCGTCGCGGTCCAGCCCCACGACAGCGCGAGACGGCAGCCCAGTGCGAGCAGCAACGCGATCAGCGCGGTGAACACCCACGCCTTCGGCTGCTCGATCGCGTCGACCATCTGCAGCAGTGCCTGCGGGTCGAGCAGTTCGGTGACCGGGCGGCCCGCGGCGTCGGCCGCGGAGAAGTAGATGGAGGCCACCGCGGCGAAGAACCAGCACCAGGCGGCTATCCCCGCGGTGCGCAGTGCGGCGTAGCCCTCCGGGCCGAGCACGCCCGACTTCTGCGGCGGCACCAGGAACGCGGCCAGCAGCAAGGACCCGACGCAGACCACGGAGGCGGCTTCGGACAGCACCCTGACCACCGTGATGCCGTACCGCGTCACCACTCCGGGGTCCGCCAGTCCGGTGATCACCGAACCGGCACCGCCGGTGAGCGCGACCAGCCCGGTGCCGACCAGCACCGCGAGCAGCACCCCCACCGTGATCAGCGGGCCGACGTTACCTCGTGAAACCTGGGGCTTGGTGGTGGTCACGGTGGAGTCTTCGGGCACGATATGAGCGTAAGTGCAACGCTTCGAGGACAACCATCCGCCATCTGCTCGCCCGCGGCCCGGCAAGATGGCGGAGTGCGGATCATCCTGCTGCGTCACGCCGAGTCACTGGGCAACGTCGACGAACTCGCCTACACGCGGATCCCCGACCACGCTCTGCCACTGACCGAAGCCGGTCGCGAGCAGGCCAGGAGGACCGGTCCGGTGATCGCCGAACTGGCCGGTGACGAGCCACTCGCGGTCTACGTGAGCCCGTACCTGAGGACGCGCGAAACCCTGCGGCTGCTGGACCTGCCGACCGAGCGGGTGGTGCACGAACCGAGGTTGCGCGAACAGGACTGGGGCAATCTCCAGGAGGCCGACGGGCAGGCCGTGCAGAAGCGGTTGCGGCACGAGTTCGGCCACTTCTTCTACCGGCTGCCGTTCGGGGAGTCGGGTGCGGACGTCGACGACCGGGTCGCCGCCTTCCTCAGCGAACTGGAACTGCGACGGCCCGATCCCCTGCACCCCAGGTCGGTGCTGGTGGTCTCGCACGGGCTGACCATCCGGCTGCTCTGCCGTCGGCTGTTCGGCTGGAGCATCGAGCTGTTCGAATCGCTGTCCAACCTGGGGACCTGCGAGCACCGCGTGGTCGAGCTGGTGGACGGCAGATGGAAGCTCGACCGGCCGTTCCAGCAGTGGCGCGACTCCCCGGACGGGGCGGTTCAGCAGTAGCTCCGCTCCCGTTCACGCCGTCCTGCGCGCAACGCGGCCACGGTCGCCGGGGCGATCATCGCCGCGACCAGCGCGACCACGACGAACGACGTGGACAGCGAGGTCAACTGCGCGATCCCGCCGATGACCGGGGGCCCGGCGAGGAAACCGGTGTAGGCGACCGAGGTGACGAAGGCGATCTCTCGTTCGCCACCACCGCCGTCGGCGCGTTTGCCCGCCTCACCGGCGAGGCCGAGCGCCACCGGGAACGACGCGGCGAGACCCGCCCCGGCAAGCGCGAACCCGGCGAAGCCGACGATCGGCGAGCTGACCAGCGCGGCGGCCAGCAGCCCGATCGCGGCGAGCAGGGCGCCCCCGGCGAGCACTGGGCGTTCCCCCAGTTTGGTCTGGAGCAGGCCGCCGCTCAGCCGCGCGATCGCCATGGCCAGGGAGAACCCGGCGTAGGCGAGCGCGGCCGGGCCCTCGGCGATGCCGTGCTCGGCGACCAGGAGCAGCGCCGACCAGTCCGAACTGGCGCCCTCGGCGATCGCGGAACACAACGCGATGGTGGCGAGCAGCCACAGCACCGGCCGCTTGATCGGGGCCACCGCCGAGGTCCGCTTCGCGCGGGTTTCGTGGTGTGGTTTGACCCCTGGCAATGCCTTGACCACGGCGAACAGCACGAGGATCGCGAAGATGGCGGCCACCGCGAGCTGACGCGCGGGCGTCCAGCCGTGTGAGGCGGCCAGCCCGGCGAACAGGGCGCCGGTCAGCGCGCCGAAGCTGAACCCGGCGTGGAACACCGGCATGAGCGGCTTGCCCGCCCCGCGTTCGACGAACACCGCGGCCACGTTCATCGACACGTCGAGCACGCCGATCGCGGCGCCCAGCGCGAACAGCGTGATCCCGAGCCAGAGGACGGACGTGGTCAGCCCGAGCGCGGCCAGCACCAGCGCCGCGGCGACCGTGGACAGGGCCATGACCAGGCGCGCGCCCAGCCACTCCACCAGGCGGCCGGTCACCGTGGCCGCGAGCAGCAGCCCGACGCTCGCCCCGAGCAGGGCGAGCCCCAGCGAGCCGGGCACGGCGCCGACCTGCTCGGTCAGCGCGGGCACCCGTGGTGCCCACGAGCCGAGCGCGCAGCCGTTCAAGGCGAACACGACGAACACCGCGGTACGTGCGCTGACCATCCCACTCCTCCCTGCGGAACCTGTTGCCCCAGAGTGACTTAAGCGCTTCAGAAAGTCCAGCGCGATTCGCCGTTAGCACACCCACCCGCCCCCGGCAATGCCCAATTGCGCCCCTGTGGATATCCCCGACCCGACCGGGTGACGATTCCCCAGTTGTCCACAGATGCCCTTTTCCCTGCTGACAAAGCCCACCCCCACCGGCCATCGTGGAGTCATCACCAATTCCACCGGAAAATCCGGGAAAGCAGGGGGAAGAAAATGACCAGGACCATCAAGTCACTCCGTTCGCGACTGCCGAAGATCCTGTTGCTGGCGTCGATCGGCGTATTCGGCATGAGCAGCCTCGCGCACGCCTCGTCACCGGTACCGCAGGAGCCGGAGAAACAGCAGGTCACCTGCCAGAAGGGGGAGTTCTGCGTCTGGACGGAGGAGCACTACGGCGGGGACGTGGAGCGCATGGACCTGCGCACGGTGAATCCCGAGGAATGCGTTCCGCTGCTCGCCGACTTCACCGCCTATTCCTTTGTCAATCGAATGGATCGCATGGTGAGCGTGTACCAGGGCGAGGACTGTTCCACCGAGGGCGACTTCACCACCTATCCGGGCGGTGGCACCTACGTTCCGCAGGCTCCGTTCACCGTCCGCGCCATTCAGGTGTGGAACTGATCCCGATCGAAGCTCCCGCGGCACCCCCGCCCCAGGGGTTGCCCCGCCGCGGGTGAACCCCGGGCCGCCGACCCCGAACAGCGGCCCGGAGTGGCCCGCCGGCAGCGCGCCGTCTCGACTCCGTGATGCGCGCCGGCGGGGCCCGACCGAGCCCCGGCGGAAGGAGGCCCCGTTCGCGTCCCCCGCATGCGAACGAGCCGCCGGGGCCCGGCCAGGGTGATCTTGCTCTCGCCCGATGGGGCGCACGGTGTGTCGCCGATCGACCGTCGACCGTAGCCAACGGCGGAATATCGGCCACCCACCCGCGTTCCCGCGGCGTCGTGAATTCGGTTAATGTTTGCCAATAGGGAGCACGTGCTCGAAAATTGCACGCAGCCCAGCCAGCGGACCATCACCCGCACGGACAGGAGATCGCGATGCCCCACCGCACCGGCCGCGACCTCCGAAGACAGCTCCGACCAGCGAGAACCTAGTTCTCGAGCACTCCAGGAGCCGACGGGCATCCACCCGCTCGCGTAGTTCGTGCGACCACCCTGAAACGATTCGACTGCATCGAACGATCGAGAGAGTGGCGGCGACTAAGCTACTGGCGTGCACGAGGCCAGCAGTGGCATCGACGCAGGCCCTCGTAGCTCAGCCGGATAGAGCAAGAGCCTTCTAATCTCTAGGTCGCAGGTTCGAGTCCTGCCGGGGGCACCACCGGAGGGGAGAGATGCCGGGAACGGCATCCTCCCCATGCCACCTACTGCCGTTGACGGCAGCGCCTTCTCCACCTTCACCGTGGCCCGCCATCAGCGGGCAAGCCGACGACGGCCTCGTCCGTCGCGCCGTACCTCAGTGCCGTCGTTGATCGGATTGCCTCGAACGGCGGCCGAACACGCCCGAGTCCGATCACACTCCGTAACCACAAGGAGACTCCCGTGGACCAGATGGACCCATCAGCCAACCGCCGGGCGCAGAACCGCACCGCGCGGCCGGCGTTCGACGAAGCCCGGCGCGCGGGTCTCGCGCAGCGGCGCCTGCGCAGGCTCCAGTACCTCAGCCGGCACCCGCAGACCGTGGTGCACCTGCCCCCGCTCCCGGCCGAAACACCCGACCACTCGCCCGCCGCCTGACCTGCCGTTAAACCTTCGGCAAGCCATATTCGCGCAATTGTCTTTTCCGCCCGTGCACGCAAAAGGAATGAACTCGGTGAATTCCAGGTAAAGCGGACCTGGTGCACTGGGAGCGGATAGAACACCAGGCCGAGAACTCTTTCTGGTGGTTTGCCGCGCGGCTTGCGGCCGTCTGTGCCGCACGCGTGCCATAGTGAGATATCCACGGCGCGAGAAAGGCGGTGTGCGGAAGTGCGACTCCAGGGTCGCGATCCCCCGGCGCGGCCACAGGCAATCCGGAGACAGTTCCGCACGACCGAAGGACCGAACATTGCTCAGCATCTCGAAGCGGCGCGCGTGGTCCGCGGCGGCGCTCGCCGCACTGGCCCTGGCCGCGTGTTCACCGGCCTCGACCGAACCGGCTCCGCCGTCGCCCCCGGCCCCACCGGCACCGACCGCACCGCCGGTGACGACGAGCGCGGCCGCCACTCCGCTCGATCCGGCCGTCGAGCAGGAGTTCAACCGGCTGCAGACACAGCATGACGCGAGGCTGGGCATCTACGCGGTGGACACCGGCTCCGGGAAGTCGATCGCCTTCCGGGCCGATGAGCGGTTCGCGTACGCGTCCACATTCAAGGCGCTGGCCGCGGCCGCGGTGCTGGACACGACCACACCGCAACAGCTCGACGAGGTGGTCCGCTACACCGCCGAAGACATGCTCGCCAACTCACCGATCACCGAACAGCACCTCGACACCGGGATGACCCTGCGCGACCTGTGCGATGCGGCGGTCCGCTACAGCGACAACACCGCGGGCAACCTCCTGCTGCGCCACGTCGGCGGGCCGGCCGGGCTGGATGCCGCACTGACCGCGATCGGCGACGACGTCACCTCCGTCGACCGCTACGAACCCGACCTGAACTCGGCCATCCCCGGCGACGTGCGCGACACGAGCACCCCGCGGGCGATGGCGGGCAACCTGCGGCAGTACGTGCTCGGTGACGCGCTCGCCGAGGACGACCGCGCCGTGCTCACCGACTGGCTGCGGCGCAACACCACCGGCGCGACGTTGATCCGCGCCGGCGTGCCCGGTGACTGGGTGGTCGGCGACAAGACCGGCAGCGGCTACTACGGCGGGCGCAACGACATCGCCGTGCTCTGGCCGCCGAACCGCGCACCCATCGTGATGGCCGTGATGACCAGCCGGGACGAGCCACGCGCCAAACGCGCCGACGCCCTACTCGCCGACGCGGCCCGGGTGGCCGTCACCGCACTGAACTGATCGATTCCGCCAGGCCGCTCCGACAACCTCGTGGCCTGGTTGTGGCCCGGATGACTAGGGCGTGTCCTGCGGATCTTCTGCCTGCGAAGGCTGGGCGGTGGCGTAGTCGCCGGCAGGTGACCAACGCGATCCTGTGGCATGAACGGACTGGTGCGCCATGGCGTGACCTGCCGGAACGCTAAGGGCCGTGGAAGACCGCGCACGAGCGGTTGCGGAAGTGGACGCGGACGAGACCTGGGATCGGATCCCGGAGCGGGTGATTGTCAAGGACGACTCGCTGGGAACGTTGGAGGACAACGTCGAGTTCGTGATCAGTGTCGATTCCACGTCCGCGACATCGAGGTGGATGGGCAGAAGGTCCGGGTGGGGCGGGTGCTCGCCGACAAGGTCTACGCCCATCCGAGCACCCGGACAACGCTACGAGAGCGCAGGATCAAGGCCACCATCCCCGAACGCACCGACCAGATCGCCCGCCGCAAGACCCGGGGCCCGGCCGGTGGCAAGCCACCAGCCTTCGACCCCGACCTCTACAAACAGCGCAACGTGGTCGAACGATGTTCAACCGGCTCAACCAATTCCGAGGCCTGGCGACCCGTTACGCCAAACGAGCCGCCTACCACCGTGCTGAGGTCATCCTCGCCTGCACCGTCCTCCATCTCCGTTGAAGATCCGCAGGACACGGCCTAGGACGTGCAAGTCCGAAGTCCAGTGGTGCTCGGAGGGTTCCGGGTATCAACCCGCACAATCCGCTACAGCACGCGGCTGCACACCGCCTGCCCACTGCTCAAACGCGTGATCCTCACGCTCCCACTCGACACCGACCTGCAGGGCCGACGCCACCTGGCTGACCGAATCCACCCGGTCGAACGCGCCCGTTTCCGCCAGCGGTCAAGCGATCAGGACTGGCCGGATGGGGCTGGCTATGTCTACTGCGCCAGGTACTCCCGCCTCCGCTGAGGACTGCGCCTGCACCTGACCCGCACCCCCGGCGGGGCTGCCGATCAGGCAGGCACTGGCGGACCCGAAGATCGACGAGCGGTACGGCCTGAGGACCGTGCTCGACTACGACCTCGGGGTGCTGGCTGACCGGCCGCAACCGCGCCACCGGCCAGTTCGTCGCCCGATCTTTGAGCACCGTCGACCTCGGAACGGATGGGAGTTACTTGTCTGGGAACGGGATGGTGGCGGCGCTCGGCTTCGTCGCCGGGTGGCAGCGGACGGGCTACCGGGAGGCTTGACTTGTCCGTGGCATGGGCAGGGCGTGGGCTGGGCCGGCGTTGGGATGCGGGCTGGGACGGACCCAGGTGAATGTGTGGTCCCGGCCGGTGCGGCGCCATTGACGGAGGTCGGTCTCCAAGGCCTTGGTTCGGCGTCGGAGGGGGCGGGCGGCTCGGTGGCCTAGGCATTGGGTGACTTCATCCGCCCATCGCGCTGTGGTGGCGGGGTGGGAGGCGGCGAAGCGCGGGTGGGCAACTAGCCAGTCCTGGAGTGCCGAAGGGAGTTCCAGGCAGACGAGGTAGCCGTCCCTGTCCGGTGGGACGGTGTTAGCGAGCTGGGTCAGGAATCGGTGGCAGGCGGCCGGGTGGGCTGCGGTCGGCCGCCTGCTTGCCGCGTTTAGTTGATCGAACAGGGGCGCGGTGCCTGGGTCCATGGGTAGGACGGGCCGGTCCTGCGGGGTGCCCAGCTCCAACGCCAGCACTCGTGCGGGAGGGGCGAGGTGCAGGCCGACGATGTCGATGATGCGACTTGCGAGTTCCAGGTAGCCGGGCTGCCGCGGGGCTCGAGTGTTCACGGCCGGCTGGTGAACGCGTGACGTCCCAGCAGTGGTGTCAGCCGTCGGCACGCTGGTACCACGTGTCGCCGACGACCATGTCCTGGATTCCCCTCGACTCGCAGTAGAGCACCAGATCCGACATCCGATTGATGAACCCCTCGCCGTTGAAGTTGAGCGAGGTGTTGCACAGCACGCCCAAACCCCGCTGAGCGGCGAAGGAGGACAACAGCCGATGCATCTGCGGATTGCCCGAAGCCCGTACCGTCTGCACCCTGGCCGAACCGTCCACATGGGTCACGGCGTGCACACCGCTGGATTCACGCACGCGCCGGAAGTAGAGCATGTACGGGTCTTCGAAATCCTCGTGGAAGACCTTGCCAAGGTCCTCGACCCGGCAGACCGGCGCGATGGGGCGGTAGTCCTCGCGCTGCTTGATCTCGTTGAGCCGGTCCTTCGTCGCCGCGCCGAACGGCTCGGCCAGCAGCGAGCGGTTGCACAGCGCCCGCGGGCCGATCTCCCAGCGGCCCTGCACCCAGGCCACGACCCGGCCAGCGGCCAGTGCGACGGAGAGCTCGTCGTTGTCGAGGGTGCGCGAACGCCACCGGATCGGGTCGGGCTGGGTGTCGGTGACGAACT
Organism: Amycolatopsis sp. YIM 10; assembly: GCF_009429145.1. Taxonomy (GTDB): domain Bacteria; phylum Actinomycetota; class Actinomycetes; order Mycobacteriales; family Pseudonocardiaceae; genus Amycolatopsis. The sequence continues at coordinate 8,245,084 of NZ_CP045480.1, forward strand.
CCAGTCCGCTGTAGACATTCCAGTCGATGTGCGGATCGCCGGTGAACGTGGCGAGGGCGTCGATGGCGGTGCCCAGCGCGGAGCCGGAGTCGTTGGTACAAGGCGCGACAAAAACCGACGAGAAATGGCCCAACTGCGCCCAGAGGCTGTTCCAGTCGCAATTCAGACCGCAGCCGCCGGAGATGTACAGCGGGCTGCCCTCGGGCAGCTCCTCGCGAGCGACCTCGGCGAAGGTCTCGAAGAGGCGTTCGGTGAGCAGCGCGGCCGCCGTCTTGCACTCCGGCGACTCGACACCGGCGTTGTACAGCACCGAATCCCGGTATTCCGCCTTGGGCGCCGGGTACATCGAGTCCTGCTTGAGGATGCGTTCGACCACGTGCGTGATGTCCGGGTTCGCGTCGGCGGCGTCGCCGAATGCCGCCAGTGCCATCAGCTTTCCGGCGTCGTTGAGCCGCGGTTTGCCGCCGGTGATCGGGAAGGTGGGGTCGGCCAGTCCGAAGAGGAACGAGTAACGCGCGCCAGGGCCGGTCATCACCGGGACCTTGCGGACGATCCGCTGGTTCGCGTCGACCACGTAGAAGGCGCCGACGTCGCCCTCCCAGACCAGTACCGTCCGCAAAGGACTTTCGTCGTCCCTCGGCGCCATGCCCAGCGCCATGTAGATGTGCGAACGCTCGTGCGTGGAGCTGAAGAACTTGACCTCCTTGCCGAAGAAGCGCCGGGTGGCGACGATGGGGTCCTGGATGCCCTCGTAACCGGCGCCGGTGTAGGCGATCCGGCTGGACGCGAGATCGCTCCAGCCGCCGAGGGCGACCACGTCCGGCACGGCGTCGAGCCGCTCGGCGATGTCGAGGACCGTCGTCGGCAGGATCGGCGAGTACCGCGGCCGCGAGTCCTTCTCCGATTCGAGCGAGTAGAGCAACCGGCGATCGCCGATCGCGGCGACGGCACCGTCGTGCCCCGGTTTGAACGCGACGATGAGCATTCGTTCCTCCAACGCGTGGCAGGGATCGGGTCCGTTCCCCGGCCCGCCGCGCGGGCCGGGGAACCGGCGCGGTGGCTACGAGGTGACCGCGTGCATCGTGACGTAGTTGGTCCCGATCCAGTCCCCGAACGTCGCCGTCTCCATGTCGAGGCTGACGTCGAGGCCGTAGCGCCTGGCGGCGGGCACCGAGAAGCTGAAGTCGGTCGACGGGCGCAGGAAGAACACGCTCGACGTGCGGTCGCTGCCCTTCAACATGCTCGCGTCCGGCGAAACGACGTGGTGGTTCGGCGCCGGCACCGCACCCTGGGTGACCAGCGGCGCGATCGCCCCGCACAGCACCACCACGGCGTCCTCGACGTGCGGCAGGCTCACCATTTCGCCGTCGATCTCGGCCTGCAGGCTGACAAAACCGTTGGCACACGGGGTCTGGTGGATGAAGGTGATGATGGACAGGTCGTAGTGCGGCGCCATCCGCCGGGGCTCGTACTCGGCGGCGCGGTGCTCCGGAACCTCCGGGAAGTACCGCAGGCGCAGCACCGGGTCGCAGTCGAGCAGGGTGTCCAGGTCCTCGCCGTCGTAGGTGCCCGCGGCGGTCAGCACCAGGCGCGCGGTCTCCTGCGCGGAGCGGTACAGGGTGTCGAAGTAGTTCGTCCACACCGATTCGAACTTCTCCGACGGGAACAGGTTGCCGCCGATGCCCATCGAGTACGACATCGAGTAGTCGGTGTAGGTACCGGTGTTGGTGACCTGGGCCGTGCTTTCCGCCTCCAGCGCCGAATAACCGCGTCGCATGGTCGGGATCTTCGTGGTGACGGCCTGCTTCTCCTCAGCGGTGCCGTGCGCGAAGAAGTCCATCGCGGTGTCGGTGGCCACCCGGTGGTCCTGTTCCGTGGCGCCGTACCCGGTGAGGTAGAAGACACCCTTCTGCGTCCACTTGCGGAACTCGTCCCGGCGCGTGCCTTCGCGCAGCTCGGCCATGGTGAAGACCGGTACCGTCTTGTCCGACATTTTCCCCTGCTCCTTAGTGGTTGTTCACTCGTGGAAGGCCAGCGCGCGCAGTTCCAGGGAGGTGCGCAGATGACCGGTCGACGGCCCGTTCTCGTCGAAGAACGCGGTGTGCGGGCAGAGCCCGGCCACATCACGAAGCTCATCACCGGCCGCGTCCTCGCTGACCGAAGCCAGCCCGCGGCTCGCGCTGTCGTAGCACTTGAAGACCAGCGCCTCGTCCGGGGAGAGCGAATCCCAGTAGTACCACCGGTGGGCGGGATTGTGCCGGACCGAGTAGTTCTCCCTGTCCTTGAGCCATTCCGGGAAGTCCAGCCGGGTCGGCACCAGGTCGGCGGCGAGGTCGAGCGAGCGGAAGTCGCAGACGGCCAGCGGGAAGTTGCGCACCGGTTCGAGCAACGGCCGCCAGATGTTGATGATCTGGAACCGCCGGTACTCCCGGCCCGGGCCGGTATGCCGGGCCGCCCTGGCCCGCGCGCTCTTCGGGCTCTGGTCGATGTGCACCCGCTGGTGCGGCGACTGCGCGGCCGGATCACCGGATTCGGCCGCGTCCTGCCGCCGGACGGTGGCGTCGAAGAACTCGACGCTGTCCGCACCCGTCAGCGACTTCAGCAACTCGCCCATTTCCCGGCGATAGGCCGCCAGTGCGCTTTCCTCGCTGTCCAGCAGCGCTCGCTGGTCCACCGCCGTCGGCGAGACGACCTTCTCGAACCCCGATTCGTCGAGCGACGGCCGGAACGCGCCCTCGCGCAAGTCCTCGATGGTCGTTTCCACGCCCACCTTGCGGAAGTTGAACAAGACCTCCGGCGGCCGGGTCACGGCGTCGATGCACCAGTCGTCGTCCCCGCCGGCCGGCGTCAGCGGGGCGGCGTAGTACAACAGGCTCGATACGGTCGGCACGGTTACCTCCCTGCCCGGCTAGGCCGACGGCGCCATGCGGCGAAGCACGCCTCGGTCCAGCTGGGAACTGGCGTTGGCGTAGACCATGTCCATGCTCAGCACGTCGCGGAACGCGGCGAGGTACTCGGTCAGCAGCTTCGGGCAGTACCGGTGCCAGTACGGGATCATGTCCTCGATGATGAAGTAGTCGCCTTCCGCCAGGAGGTGGTCGACCGACCACTTCATGATGTTGAACGTGTTCGCGTGCGCGTCGTCGATGAAGACCAGCGGGTGCGGCAGGTCGCGGAGCTGGTCGAAGGTCGCCAGGTCGGCGCAGTCGGCCTCACGCAGCGAGATGTTCTTCATCTCGGACTGGGGGATCTGGCAGCGGCTCAGGTCCCGGTCGATGCCGAGCACCTGGCAGTCAAGGCCCATCAGATCGGCCATGTCGCGGAACCAGACCAGCGAACCACCGCTGTACACACCGAGTTCGATGATCGTGCGCGGGCGCAGTTCGCACATCAGGTCGTGGTAGGCGGCCTGGGTGTCCGGGTCCTTGAGCATGCGCAGGCCGCGCCACTGGTACCGCGCGAAATCGGGGTAACCGAGGTCGCGGGGCGCGTCGGCCCACCGGTCGAGCGGCCAGTCGCGCGGCCGGTCACGCAGCACCGGCGGGTGGTAGACCGGGTCCTCCCCCAGTCCCCGGAACTGGTTCAGGTCCAGGAAGGTGTCCGTCATTCGTGCTCCTCAGGTCTGCCCGTTCTTCACGATCAGCGAGTGCAGACCGTGGTTGAGGTAGTGGCCGTAGCGGACGGGTTCGTTGCGCTCCCCATTCGGCGCGCCGTCGGGGTGGAAGGGTTCGAGCAGCGTGTGCTGCCCGGCGTGGAAGAAGAACGGCAGCGACAGGCGCTCCGCGTTGACGAACTTCACCCGGTGCAGCGGGGCCGGGAAGTAGTCGTGGGTCAGGTGCGCCAGGTAGGTGCCGGCGTTGACCAGGAAGTTGTCCTCCGAGGTGGGCAGGTCCTGCCAGCCGTCGACCGTCTCGACCTGGAGGTTCTGCACCTGCGTCTGGTACAGCACGGTGATCATCGAAACGTCGAAGTGGTCCTCGAAGCTCAGCTTCACGCCGTCCGGGCCGGTTTTCACCGGCGGGTAGTCCTCCAGGTACGGGTACCGGATCAGCGAGACCGAGGAGAGCGTGTCCTCCTCCTTCAGCTCCGGTTCGAAGAAGTCCTCCGCCTTGCCCAGCGCCAGCGCGAAACCACGCATCATCACCTTGGACAGGCGGTGCATGGTCCAGTAGTACTCCTCGCAGAACGGGCGGAACCGCGGGTGCTTTCCCTCGTCCGGCCAGATGTTCACCTCGTGCATCGGGGTGCCCGCCCTGATCTCCGGGTGTTCCTCGGAGAAGGACGGGTTCAGGTAGCAGAAGGATTCCACCGCCTTCTTGCCCGGGATCGCCTTGTAGTACCCGTTGCGCACGTGCGGGTTGTCCGGGTTGTAGGCGTTGATCGCCAGCGCGTGCTTCTCTTCGTCCGACATGGTCCGGTGGAACTCGTTCACCACGTCCTGCAGCATCTGCACATCGACACCGTGGTTGGACGCGTAGAAGAAACCCGAGCCGCGGCAGGCCTTGTTGATTTCCTGGCCCACGCGGACCTTCTCGTCGGCGTTGTCCCCGAAGAGCGGTGAGACGTCGATGGTCGGAACCTCTGCTGACGGCATCTTCATGAATTTCTCCCTGGACTCGACGAAATCCGCTCGCACATGGCCTTCACCAGCTTTGTGTTGCGCACCCACGAATGGTGCGTTTCCCCTTCCAGCACTTGGATCTCGATCGCTTCGGCGGGCAGGAGGAGGTCGAGGTTGTTGTAGTGCGTCCCCTGGTAGAACTCGAACAACCGCGGCTGGTGCGGGCCGTGCACCACGTCGTTCAGCTCGCCCGCCTTGAACAACAGCAGCCGGCCGAGCCGGTCGGCGAGCCGTGCGAGGTCCGCCTCGTCGGGCTGGTAGTGGTAGTTGATCGGGTCGAGAATGTCCTCGACCTCGGGCAGGCCGATGCTCGCCGACGCCTGCCGCATGCCGAAGTACGGATCGATCAGCAGCAGGTCGGCGATCCGCTCCCCCGCCCGCGCGAGCTGCCGGGAGATCTCCAGCGACAGCACACCGCCGAAGCTCCAGCCGAGCAGGTGGTACGGCCCGGACGGCTGCAACCGCCGGAGGTGCTCGACGTAGTAGCGGCCCAGCTCCTCGAACGAACCCATGGGAGAGTGCAGATGCACGTTGTTGAACAACACGAGCCGATGCTCCGGCAGCTCGCGCGCGAGGTTGCTCAGGTAGCTCTCCGCGCCGCCTTCGCCTGGGGGCAGCACAAAAAGCGTCTGCTCGGCTTCCTCGTTCACCAGGATGTACGGGTCGAACAGCTCGGTGCCGGTTTCGCGGGCCGGTTCGTTGCGGGCGACGGTCGCGGTGTGCGCGATCAGCCGTTCCAGCCAGACCTTCAGCTCGCTGGCGAACATCCGGGTGGCGGCCTCACCGAGCAGGCTGTCGACCACCGCGACCAGCCGGCCCCCGGTGCAGCTCATCGTCACGTCGATGCTGGACCGGTTCGCCGCGCGGTTGCCGTTCACCGTGTGGCTGCCCGACATCGCCGGGTCGAGCCGCCACGCCTCGGTCGGTTCCGCCTCGGCGTCGCTCAGCCTGCCGAGGTAGTTGAAGCTGACCGCGGGAAGCGGTGCCCGCCCAGCGAACAACGCGCCGTAGCCGATGCCGTGGTGCGGGATCCGCCGCCGGCTCGCCTTGGTGGCGAGAACGCTGCGCCCGAGATCGCCGGGATCCACTTCGACGGCGAACGGGTGCATGGTGGTGAACCAGCCGACCGTGTCCCGCACGTCCGGCGCGCCGTCGAACAGTTCGCGGCCGTGGCCCTCGACGGTGAGGTGGTTCGTCGCCTGGCGGGTGATCGACCGCAGCGCGAAGCCGGTCGCGGTCAGCAGCAGGTCGTTGACCTCGGTGTCGTAGGCCCACGGGCTGTCCGCGAGCAGGGTCCGGGTGTGCTCGGCGGTGAGCGCGAACTCCTCGCGACGCCTGGTGCTCCCCTCGGTCTGCGCCAGCAGTTCCGGCGACTCCATGTCCCGCGTGGTGTCCGCCCAGAACCGGCGTTCGTCCTCGTGCGGGGTGTACTCGCGCACGGCCGTGGCCCACTGGCGGTAGCTGCCGGTCTTCGCGCCGAGGTCGCCGCCGTTGTACAGGATCTCCAGGTCCTGAGCCAGAATGTGCCAGCTGACCGTGTCGACCACGAGGTGGTGCATCGCGAACCAGATCCGCGCGGTGCCGTCGTCGAAGCCGTGCAGGTAGGCCGCGCAGGCGGTCGGTCCATCGGCCAGGTCGAACTCGCTCTGCCAGTCGATCAGCTGCCGCTGGAGGTCGGCGATCTCGCGCACGTCGAGTTCGTGCACGGTGATGGACGGGGCGTTCTCCGCGTAGAACTGACCGCCGGTTTCCGGGAAGCGCAGCCGGAAGGCGTCGTGGTGGTCGACCAACCGGTCCATCGCGGCACGCAGCTTCCCGGTGTCCAGCGGCGGCGTCTGGATCGCGAAGTTGTGGTTCCAGCGGTGCCGGTCGGCCAGGGGCTTGGCGAAGAACCACTCCTGGATGGGCAACATCGGGCACTCGCCGGTCAGGCGGCCCTGTTCGGGCTCGTCGGTGCCGCCGGTGTCGGCCGGGCCGGAGAGCACGTTGTCGGCGAACTGCCGCACGGTCGGGTAGTCGAAGATGTACTTGACGCTGACCTTGCGTTCGATCTCCCGCTGGACCTGGCTCGCCAGGTGCAGGGCGCTGATGCTGTCCCCGCCCGAGCGGAAGAAGTCGTCGTCGATGCCGACCGAACCACCCGGCAACTGCGCGCTCCACAGCTGGCACAACCGCGCCTCGACGCGATCGCGGGGCGCCGCGTAGGCCGCGCGCTTCGGCGAGAAGTCCGCGCTGGGCAGGGCGTCGACGTCCAGCTTGCCGGTGATCGTCATCGGCAACGGCCGGTCGAGCCGCACCAGCGGCGACGGCACCATGCTCGGCATCAACTGCGCGCGCAGCACGGCGAGGATGTCGCTTTCGTCGACGGACGCGCCCGGCTCGGGCAGGTAGTAACCGACGAGCCGCTTGCGCTCCGGCGCCCGCGGATCCGCGCCGGCGAGCACCGCGCACTGGCGCACGCCAGGGCACCCGGCCAGCACGGCCTCGACCTCACCGGGCTCGATCCGCAGCCCGTTGATCTTCACCTGGGCGTCGTTGCGGCCCAGGTACTGGATCTCACCGTCCGGACCGCGCCGGACCACGTCACCGGTCCGGTAGATCATCGGATAACGGCCGGACTCGGCCGGGAACGGGTTCGGCAGGAACCGCTCCCTGGTCAGCTCCGGCCGGTGCAGGTATCCCTCGGTGACGCATTCGCCGGCCAGGTACAGCTCACCGACCGCGCCCGTTGGCAGCAGCTTCAACCCGTCACCCAGCACGTAGAGCCGCGTGTTGCCGAGCGGCGCGCCGAGCGTGTTCCGGTGGGGATCGCCGGGCTCGAAGCGGTGCACGGTGTTGTACACGGTGGTTTCGGTGGTGCCGTAGGCGTTGAGGATCGGGCCGTCGAATTCACCGCGGATCTTGTCGAAGTGCTGCGGCTGGAACGCCTCCCCCGCGACGAGCACGCAGCGCAGGCGCGTCAGCCGGGTCAGGTCGAAGCGCTGCACCTGGGTCGGCGTGCCGCTGAGGTAGCTCAGCCCCTCGCGGTTCGCCAGCTCGTAGAACGCCGGGTCGTCGGCGGCCGATGGCGGCGGCACGATCAGCTTGTGCCCGCCGAGCACGGACAGCGCCAGCTGCTCGACGGAGAAGTCGAACACGTAGTTCGCCAGGAACAGCACGGCTTCGCGAGTCTGGTCGGGCGTGCCGAAGTAGCGGCCGCTCAGCTGCGCGCGGAAGCTGTCGACCGAACCGTGCGAGACGAGCACCGCCTTGGGCCTGCCCGTGGTGCCGGAGGTGTAGATCGCGTAGGCCAGCTCGGTGCTCGTGGTCTCGGTGACCGGGTTCTCCGGCGACTCGTGGTGCAGTTCCAGTTGCTCGAGGTCCAGCACCCTCGCCGAAGACAGCCCGCGCACCCGCGAACCGTGGGCCGCACCGGCGAGCACCAGCTTCGCGCCGGTGTCCGACAGCATGAACGCGATCCGGTCGTCGGGATAGCCGGGATCGATCGGCAAGTAGGCCGCGCCCGCCTTCCACACCGCGAGGATCGCGACGACGGTCAGCTCGGTCTGGTCCAGCACCAGCCCGACGAGGTCGTCCGGCCGCAGGCCGGCCCAAGAACGCAGGTGGTGCGCGAGTCGGTTGGCCCGTTCGTTCAGCTCGCGGTAGGTCAGCCGCGCGTCACCGTGGACCACGGCGATTTCGTCAGGCCAGGCCGCGGCCATCTCCTCGAACACCGCGTGCAGGGTCCGGGTCTGCTGGGTCGCGGGCTCGTCGGGCGGCGTCAGCAGGGCCGCCTGGCCGCGCGAGTCGAGCGCGGTGAGTTCGGCGACCGGGGTCTGCGCCGCGGCCGAGATGAACTCGCTCAGTACGTGCTTGAAGGTGGCGATGAACCCGCCGGCGCTGGTGTCGTCGAACAGCGCGGCGGCGTAGGTGAGATTGCCCGCGAGCCCGGTCGCGGTTTCGGTCAGCGTCGCCGACAGGTCGAACTTCGTGGTGGTCCAGCCACCGGCGTCCGGCTTGTACTCGGTCAGCGCGCTGGTGTGGTCCGAGACGTTCTGCAGGGTGAAGTTGACCTGCAGGATCGGGTGCCGGCTCGGGTCCTTCTCCACCGCGAGTTCCTTGACCAGCTGCTCGAACGGCAGTTCACCGTGCACCTGCGCGGCGACCACGGCCTCACCGACCGAGCGCACGTACGCGGGCACGGTCGCCGCCGGGTCGACACGGACGCGCAACGCCAGCAGGTTCGCGAAGAAGCCGATGGTGCGGTCGAACTCCGGACGGCCGCGGTTCGCCGACGGCGTGCCGATCACCAGGTCGTGCTGCCCGGTGTACATGTTGAGCATCACGCACCACGCGCCGAGCAACACGCTGTACAGGCTCACCCGTGCCGTGCGGGCCAGCTCGCGCAGCGCTTCGGTGGTCCGCTCGTCCAGCTCGAACTCCAGCTCACGGCCGCGGTAGTCGAAGCGCGGCGGGCGCGGGCGGTCCAGCGGCAGGGCGATCGTCTCGAACCCGCCGAGCGCACCCGTCCAGAACTCGGTCAGCGAGGACAGGCGCTTGCCGGTCAGGTACTGCCGCTGCCACACGGCGAAATCGCCGTACGTGCCGCGGAGCGGTTCGAGTTCGGTGCCATCCAGCAGTGCCGCCAGTTCGCGGCGGAACAGGTCCCACGACCAGCCGTCGAAGCAGGTGTGGTGCACCACGACGCTCAGGTGCGGCTCGTCGGCGAATTCGACGACCTCGGCGCGGATGGGCAGTTCCTCGTGCAGGCGGAACACGTGGGCGGCGTGCTCGACCAGTACTTCGTCCAGTTTCGCCGCACTGTCCACTGTGGTCAGCGGGACGTCGATACGCACCTCGTCCGCCGGGATGACGAACTGCCGTCGCACGCCCTGCTCATCGGTCTTGAGCAGCGTGCGCAAGGCGGGGTGGCGACGGACGAGTGCGGCCAGCGCACCCGGGATCGCGTCCTGGTCCTTCGCGGGCAGCCGGAGCGCGAACGGGATGTTGTAGGCCGCGGTGCCGCCCTCGAAGTCGTCGATGAACAGCAGGCGTTCCTGCGCGAGCGAGACCGGCGGGTGCTCGGCCGCCGCCGGCAGCGGGGTCCACGCCGTGTGCTCGAGCGAGGCGGCCTGGATGTGCTCGGCCTGCGCGGCGAGCGTCGTGTGCTGGAGCACGGTGGCGACACCGAGACCCTGGCCGAAGCCGGTGGTGATCGCCTGCGCCAGCGCCATCGCGCGAATGCTGTCGCCGCCGAGCGCGAAGAAGTCGTCGTGCACGCCGATGCGGTCCGGGGCGATCTCCAGCACCTGCGACCAGATACCGCACAGCTTCAGCTCGAACTCGCTGACCGGCGCGACGTACTCGGCGCTCTCACCGGCTCCGAAGTCCGTTTCCGGCAGCCTTCGCGCGTCCAGCTTCCCGCTCGGGGTCACCGGGATGTCGGTGATCCGCAGGATGCGCGCGGGCACCACGGATTCGGGCAGCTTCCCGCGCATCCACTGCTTCAGGTCCTGCTCGTCGAACTCCTGCTCACCGACGTAGAACCCGACCAGGTACTTCTGCCCCACCGTGTGCTCGCGGGCGACCACCAGCGAGCGGACCACGCCGGGGTACGAGGAAAGCGCGGCCTCCACCTCGCCGAGTTCCACGCGCTGACCGCGGATCTTGACCTGGAGATCGGTGCGGCCGAGGTACTCCACCTCACCGTTGGGCAGCCGGCGCACCAGGTCACCGGTCTTGTAGATGCGGCCGTTCTCGCCGAGCCGCGCTTCCTCCGGCGACTGGAACGGGTTGTCCAGGAAGCGGTCGGCGGTCAGGTCCTCGCGGTTGAGATAACCCCGTGTCACGCCGATTCCGCCGATGTACAGCTCGCCGATCCCGCCGACCGGCACCGGCTTCATCGCCTTGTTCAGCACGTAGCACTTGGTGTTGGCGACGGGGAAGCCGATGCTCTTGTTCACCCGGTGCACGTCCGGCGGGTAGGGCCGTTTGTGGCTGGTGATCGAGATCTCCGTCGGCCCGTACCCGTTGATGATCAGGCCGGGGAAGGTGCCGCGGATCTTGCTGAACACCGGCTCGGTGAAGTCCTCGCCGATCGCGTCGATGCGCGTCAGCGAAGTCGCCGTGGAGTAGTCGTACAGCGAAAGCACCGACGGCGTACCGGAAAGGTAGGTGACCTGCTCGTCGTTCAGGTACCGGCAGAGGCGTTCCGGATCGGTGCGCATGCTGTCGTCGAGCACCACCAGCTTCTGCCCGTTGAGCAGCGCGTCGGTCATCTGCTCGACGAAGTGGTCGAAGATGTAGTTCGAGAACGACAGCAGCGCCTCGTCCCGGTTTTCCTTGCCCAGATCGAACAATTTCGCCAGGGACACCTGGAGGTTGACCACGCCCCGGTGTTCGACGAGCACGGCCTTGGGCTTCCCGGTGGTGCCCGAGGTGTAGATCGCGTAGGCGAGATCGGTGCTGGTCGTTTCGGTGACCGGGTTGGTCGCGGGCTGGTCGTCGAGGTGCAGCAGCTCGATCTCCAGCACGTACCGGGATTCCGCGCCGGGCAGCGAACGCAGCCGTTCGCTGTGGATCTCGTTGGTCACCACCAGGCGAGCCCGGGTGTCTTCCAGCATGAACGAGATCCGGTCGTCGGGATAACCGGAGTCGATCGGCACGTACGCGGCGCCGGTTTTCCAGGCGGCGATGATCGCGGTGATCATCAGTTCGCTCTTGTCCAGCACCAGCGCGACGAGGTCGTCCGGCCGCAGCTCGACCACCGAGCGCAGGTAGTGCGCCAGGCGGTTGGCCCGTTCGTTCAGCTCGCGGTAGGTCAGCCGGTTCTCGCGGTACACCACCGCGATCTCGTCCGGCCAGCGTGCGGCCATTTCCTCGAACACCGCGTGCAACGTCCTGTCCGCGGGGAAGTCCTCGGCCGTTTCGTTCCACGAGTCGAACCGCGCGAGCATCGCCGGGGAGACCAGGTCCAGGTCGCGGACCGGGCGCGAGATGTTCTCGGACACCTGGCAGAACAACGTCCGCGCGACTTCGAGCAGGGTGTCGATGGTGTCCTCGTCGAACAGTTCGCCCGCGTACCACAGGGTGACGGTCAGCTCGTCGCCCTCTTCCCGCGCCACCACGGCGATCGGGTAGTCGACCTTGTCGGCGTCGTAGGCCTTCTCGAAGCGCAGCAGCTCCTGGTGCTCCCGCTCCTCCGCCTCGTCCAGCAGGCGCGGGTAGTTCTCCAGCACCAGCAGCGTGTCGAACAGGCGGCGCTTCATCTCACCGCTCTGCAGCCTGCCCAGTTCCACGATGCTCTTGGTGTTCATCGTGTTCACCGTGGCCTGGATGTCGCGAACCGCCTCGGCGACGCTGCGGCCGGCCTGCTCGTCGTGGTCGACGATCAGCGGCAGCGTGTTGATGTACAGCCCGGCGGAGTGCTCGATGCCGTCGACCGGCAGGTTGCGGCCGGACACGATGGTGCCGACCACGGTGGTGTTGCCGCCGCCGATGGCGTGCAGCACCTTGTGCCAGACGAACTGCAGCACCGAGTGCAGGGTCACCTGGTCGGCGGCACAGCCCGCCTTGAGCGCGCCGGTCAGCTCCGCCCCAAGGCAGAGCTTCCTGGTCCGGTGCTGCCGGACGTGGTCGTAGTCGGCCAGCGAGACCCGGTACCGGCTGCGCTCGTTGAGCAGCCCGGCGAAGTCACCGCGTTCGTCGATCCGGCCGATCTGCTCGACCCAGTAGGCGGCGTGGTCGTTGCGGTGCGCCTCCCAGTACCGCTGGGCCGCCACGTACGCGTTGTCCACATCGGACTCGGCGGGCCGCCCGGCGAGCAGGGCGAGATAACCGCGGTGCACCTCGTCGTGCAGCACCGGCAGGCTCCAGCCGTCCAGGATGATGTGGTGACAGCTGAAGATCAGCGAGAACAGGTCGTCGCGCTGCTTGATCAGGTAGACGCGGAAGAGGCGGCCCTCGGCCAGTTCGTAGGGCTCGGTGCGGTCGCGTTCCTGCAATTCACGGATCCGCGCTTCGGTATCGTCGGACGCGCTCAGGTCGACAAAGCGCCAGTCGAACGGCTTGTCATCGTTGTCGACGATCTGGACGGGCTCGTCGCCCCATTCGAAGCGCAACCGCAGTGCCGGGTACTTCTGCCGGGCGAGCTGCCAGGCGTCCTTCATCAGTTCCGGGCGGATGGGCGCGTGGTAGTGGTGCACCGACTGCACCACGTACGCGTCGTCGCCGCCCGCGGTCTTCAGGTGGTGGTAGAGCAGGCCTTGCTGCAACCCGTTCGCGAGCATGCGGACCGGCTCGCTGCCGGTGGTGACCGGTTCGATCGCGACCGCCGATTCGGCGCCGTGTGCCTGCTGTTCCAGGTAACCCGCCAGCGCGCCCAGCGTGCGCAGCGCGAACACGTCCTCCACCCCGAGGGAGAGGCCGAGCCGCTGCCGCACCCTGGCGATCAGCAGGATGCACGAGATGCTCTGACCGCCGAGGCGGAAGAAGTCGTCGCCGTCGCCGATCCGGGTGGCCGGGACACCGAGCACGTCGCTCCAGATTTCCCGCAGCCGGCCGGTGACGCCGTCGGCGGGCGCGTGCTCCCCGGTGTCGTGGACGCTGACGTCCGGCAGGGCGCGCCAGTCCACCTTTCCGTTGACGTTGACCGGAATGCTCGACATCGGCACCATGCGCGCCGGCACCATGATCCGGATGAGCCGCTGTTCGAGGAAAGCCAGCAGATCGGCCTCGGCCACCTCCGCCGAGTCCTCGGCGATGTAGTAACCGACGAGGTGGCGGTCGCCGGTGGCGTTCTCCTTGGCCACCACCACGCACTTGCGCACGCCGGGGAACTCGGTGGCCTGCGCCTCGATCTCCCCCGGCTCGACGCGGACGCCGTTGAGCTTCAGCTGGAAGTCGCTGCGGCCCATGAACTCGACTTCACCGTTCAGCAGCACCCGCGCGAGGTCGCCGGTCCGGTAGAGCCTGCCGTTGCGTCCGCGTGCCTTCTCTTCCTCGGTCTGGAACGGGTTCGCCGTGAAGCGCTCGGCGGTCAGGTCGTCCCGGTTGAGGTAACCGGGCGCGACCCCGCAGCCGCCGATGTACAACTCGCCGATGGCGCCGATCGGCAGCTGCTTGAGCCCTTGGCTGAGCACGTACCACTTGACGTTGCGCAGCGGCCTGCCGATGCTGCGGTCGCGGCGCTCGGTCACCCCCGGCGCGAACTCCTTGATCGCGGTGACAAAGGCGGCCTCGGTGAAGGCGTACTCGTTGACGACGTGGCCGGGGAACCGCTCGCGCAGCCGCCGCAGCCCGGCCGCGGTCAGCTCCTCGCCGACCAGCAGCAGTTTCCGCAGGCTCGGGCACCGCCGCAGGTCGAAGTGCTGGAGCACCGAGCCGGTGGCGTTGAGATAGGTGACGCCGTAGCGCTCGATGTATTCGGGGAAGCGGTCGGGATCGAGCCGGACGTCGTCGGGCACGATCACCAGGGTCTGCTCGTTGATCAGCGCGATCAGCGTCTGGCGCAGGTGCGGCTCGAACACGTAGGAGGCGAAGAGCGCGACGCGTTCGGTGCCGGGACGGCGCATGTCGTAGCGCTCGGAGAGGTCGGTGATGCTGTTGACCACGCTGTAGTGGTACTTCGGCACGCCCTTGGGCACACCGGTGGTGCCCGAGGTGTAGGTGACGTACGCGCGGTTCCGGCTGCTGAGCGCCAGGCCCGGGTTCTCGCGGGCGGCCTCGTCGTGCTGCGCGGCCATCACCGCTTCGATCTCGATGATGTGCACCGAGGCGTGCTCGGCGCCGAGCACTTCGCGGAGGCGCTCGGCGTGCCTGCTGTTTGTCACGATGCCGGAAAGCCCGGTGTCGCCGACGATGAAGCGGATGCGTTCGGCGGGATAGGCCGGATCGATCGGGACGTAGGCCGCGCCCGCCTTCCAGATGCCGAAGGTGGCGACCACGCCCAGATCGCTCTTGTCGAGGTAGAGGCCGATCAGTTCCTCGGGCTCCACGCGCACCGGCGCGCCGAGGAGCCAATGGGCGAACTGGTTGGCGCGCTCGTTGATCTCGCGGTAGGTCAGGCTGACTTCACCGCAGACCACGGCTTCGCGTTCCGGCGCGCGCCGGGCCACGTCCTCGAAGATCTCGTTGAGCCGCTTGTCCTCGTCGAACTCGCCGTCGGTGCCGTTCCACTGGTGCAGCTGGAGTTCCTGTTCCGCCGAGACCAGGTCGATGTCGGCGACGAGCTGCTCGGGGCGGCCGATGAACTGGCCGAGCACCTCGCGCACGACGTCGAGCACACCCGCGATGATCTTGTCCTCGAAGAACTCGCCGGCATACGAGATGGTCCAGTGCAGGCAACCGGCCGCCGGGTCGTCCCGTACGACCGTCACCAGCGGGGACGGCGGTAGCTCGGTGAGCGCCAGGCGCCGATCGGCGAGCACGAGCAGCGCGTCGAAAAGGCCGCGCCGCAACAACTCCGGCGGCGCGAGGTACATGTCCTGCCGCCGCACCGCGTCGTCGATCTGCTCGGCGGCCGCGGCGCAGGTCAGCCCGGCCTGGTCGAGGTGGTCGACGATGACCGGGAGCACCCTGTCGTCCCGGAGGAAGGCGAGCACCGTCTGGTGGCCGTGCCCGTAGGCGTGCAGCACGCTGTGCAGGGTGGCCAGTGCGTAGGCGCCGAGCGAGACCCCGGCGGCCAGCGCCGCCTTCAGCGCGGTGTAGTCCTGACCGGCGAAAACCAGTTCCTGCTCCTGGGTGGCGCGGACACCGGAGCCGTCGTCGCGGACGGCGACCCGGTGCCGCCACTCGTCCTTGAGCAACATCTCCAGGTCGCAGCGCTGACCGGCGATCGCGTCGATGCGCTCGCACCAGTCCGCGGCCGACTTCAGGTGTCGTGCTGACGTCATCGAGGAAGTTCCTTCTCGTCAGGAATGCGGCGGAAGATTTCGACGGTCGCGCGTCAGCTCACCGGGACGACGCTGCTCGCCAGCGCCTCGAGTCCCAGGTCGATCTCGCTTTCGGTGACCGTCAGCGGCGGCCGGAACCGCAGGCCGCGCGTCCCGCACGGCAACGCGATCACCCGGTGCTGGGTGTACATCCGGCGCAGCACGCCGTCGCGGGACTCGGCATCGGGCAGGTCGACGGCGCACATCAGGCCGCGACCACGCGCGTTGGTGATTTCCGCGTGCTGCCCGGCCAGTGCTTCGAGCCCGTCACGCAGGTACTTTCCCCGCCGCACCACGGCATCCAGCAGTTGCGCGCGTTCGATGGTCTCCAGCACGCGGGTGGCGCGGACCATGTCGGCCAGGTTCCCGCCCCAGGTCGAGCTGATCCGGGAGGACACCGCGAACACGTTGCCGGGCACCTCGTCGATCCGGCCGCCGCCCATCACCCCGCACACCTGGGTCTTCTTGCCGAAAGCGACCAGATCGGGCCGGAGGCCCAGCTGCTGGTAGGCCCAGGCCGTGCCGGTGAGCCCGCAGCCGCTCTGCACCTCGTCGAGCACGAAGAGCGCGTCGTTGGCGTGGCAGAGTTCCTGCATCGCCTGGAGGAACTCGGCGCTGAAGTGGTTGTCCCCGCCTTCGCCCTGGATGGGTTCGGCGAGGAAGCAGGCGATCATGCCGTCCGCGGCGCGGAACGCCTCCGCCGCGGCGGCGAGCGCCTCCCGCTCGGCCAGCCGGTTCGCTTCGGCGTGCTCGTCGAGCGGGTGGGTCAGCGCGGGGGCGGGAATGCGGGGCCAGTCGAACTTGGGGTAGCGCGCGGTTTTCGCCGGGTCGGTGTTGGTCAGCGACATGGTGTACCCGCTGCGGCCGTGGAAGGACCGCTCCAGGTGCAGCACCTGCAGCCGGTCGACCGCGTGCTCGTCCAGCCCGAGTTTCTGGGCCTTCCAGTCGAACGCCGCCTTCAGCGCGTTCTCCACCGCCAGCGCGCCGCCGTCGACGAAGAACAGGTGCGGCAGCAGCGGGTCGCCCAGCACGCGGGCGAAGGTGGTGACGAACCTGGCGTACGGCACGGTGTAGATGTCGGGGTTCGACGGCTTGTTCACCGCGGCCGCGGCCAGTTCGGCGACGAACGCGTCGTCGTCCACGATGCAGGACGGGTTGATCCCGAGTGGCGCCGAGGCGAAGAATGAGAACAGGTCGAGATAACGGGTGCCGGTGACGGCGTCGACGAGCCAGGAACCCGAACTCGCGGAGAGATCGAGCACCAGGTCGTAACCGTCGGCGAGCACGTGCCGCGCGAGCGCCTGGCGCACGTCACGCGCGGCCGGTACGCGCGCTGCCGGCATCTCCAGAACCATGCGGTCCCCCAGCGTCTGTCCAGTGGCGGGAAAAGGGCCGTTCGAGTGAAGTGCGCCGGCGAATTCGCTCAGCGCACAGTTGCACTGACCGTCGTGTTCCGCCCAGTGCCATTTTGGGTAATGCCGAATGACTGCGCCGCGAAAATGATCAGCGCGCATCAACACGTGGCAGTTTGCTCGCCACACGACCGAGGCTAACAGTGCCCGCCGGGCCGGAAACCGCCATTGGAGTGACACCCTTCGAAGGGGTGCCACCACCCGGCGCACCGGCGGGCATCCCCCGAGTGGAGCGCGCGAATCGGCTGCACACAAGGGATTTCTCCAGGTCGGACCCCCTGCGGACGCCAGTGACATCACCCGCTGTCCGGTTTTTCTTTGCCAACTCGCGGAGCCGACTGGTAGCCTTTCGACATCGACTGAGGGCGCCATCCGACAGTTCGCCGTGACACCGCGGCCTCTTTGCGGAATGGCTTTATCCACGCCCGGTTCGACGCGTTCGCAGAATGCACGGACGCGCATTTTTCCCGCCGTCGTTTATACCTATCCGGGGAGAGCCGCGCATGGTCGCGAAAGCCTGGGCGAGCGCCCGTGACCAGGTGCTTCGCGACCCGGCCGTGATCAATCTCAACACCGGTTCCTGCGGCAGGCTGCCGCGTCCGGTGTTCGACCGGGTCACCGCACTGCGTACGCGGTTGGCCGCCGGGCCGATGGACTTCCTCTCGCGGCAGCTGCCTTCGCTGCTCTGGACCGCGCGCGAGCGCCTGGCCGAATACGTGGGCACGCGCCCGCACCGGCTGGCTTTCACCACCAACGTGACCGGCGCGGTCAACCTGGTGGCCTCGTCGGTGCGCCTGGCGCGCGGCGCGGAAATCCTGCTCACCGACCAGGAATACGCCCCCATGCGGTGGTGCTGGGAGCGGGCGGCGCGGCGGCAGGGCGCAGTGGTCCGGACCTTTCGGCTGCCGGCTCAGCCGACCGATCCCGAGGAGGTCGTCGAGGCCGCCGCGGCCGCGATGGGCCCCCGCACCCGGCTGTTCTTCTTCAGCCACGTGGTATCCGCGACCGGCCTGGTAATGCCCACCGCGCGGCTGTGCGAAGAAGCACACCGCCGCGGCATCCTGACCGTGGTCGACGGAGCGCAGGCGCCGGGATTCACTGGTCTGGACCTCGACAACCTGCCGTGCGACTACTACGCGGGCAGCGGGCACAAATGGCTGCTGGCCCCGACCGGCGTCGGTTTCCTTCACTTCGGCGACGACCAGGCCGACGTGCTCCAGCCCGCGCAGGTGAGCTGGGGCTACCACGGGCCCGACGGTCACGCACCCGACGAACGCACGGAATTCGGCAGCACTCCCCGGCTGCGCAACCTCGAATGCGAGGGCACGCGAGACCTGTGCCCATGGCTGGCCGTGCCGGACGCGATCGACTTCCAGGCCGGGTTCGGGCACGAGCGCGTCCGGGCGCGCGCACGCGAGTTGGCGGCGTTCACCCGTGAACGCCTCAGCGGCCGGCACGGACTGGAGCCGGTGACGCCGGAGCACCCGGAGCTGTCCGGCGCGATGACCGCGTTCGCGCTGCCGCCGGGCACCGGCCCCGGGTTGAGCCGCGAACTGTGGCGCCGGTTCCGGATCGAGGTACCGGTGACCGGGCCGCCCGAACGCCCGCTGCTGCGGGTGTCCACGCATTTCCACAACACCGAAACCGAAGTCGAGCGCCTGGCGGAGGCGTTGAAGGAGCTGAGCAGATGACGGACACGACCGTGCCCACCTTCGATCTGACCGAGTTGCGCGCGGGGCTGCACCAGGAGGAGTTCCGCCGCGCGCTGAGCGAGAAGGGCGTGTTCTACCTCGAGGGCAGCGGGCTCGACGAAGCCGACCACGCCCCGGCGCGTGAGGTCGCGGTCGACTTCTTCGACCACGGCACCGAGGCCGAGAAGAGGGCCGTGATGACGCCGATCCCGACCATCCGGCGAGGTTACGCCGGACTGGAGTCGGAGAGCACCGCGCAGATCACGAACACCGGCAAGTACACCGACTACTCGATGTCGTACTCGATGGGCACGGCGGACAACCTGTTCCCCACGCCGGAGTTCGAGCAGGCGTGGGAGGACTACTTCGCGCGGATGTACCGGGCTTCGCAGGAGGTCGCGCGGCAGGTGCTGACCACGGCGGGCGCCGAGCCGGTCGAGGGCATGGACGCCTTCCTCGACTGCGAACCGCTGTTGCGGCTGCGGTACTTCCCCGAGGTGCCGGAGGACCGCGTCGCCGAGGAGCAGCCGCTCCGGATGGCCCCGCACTACGACCTGTCGATCGTCACCCTGATCCACCAGACCCCGTGCGCGAACGGCTTCGTCAGCCTGCAGGTCGAGGTCGGCGGGTCCTATGTGGACATTCCGGCGCGACCGGGCGCGGTGCTGGTGTTCTGCGGCGCGGTGGCCACCCTGGTGGCCGACGGCCGGATCAAGGCGCCCAAGCACCACGTGGCCGCGCCCGGCGCGGACAAGCGGGTCGGCAGCAGCCGCACCTCCAGCGTGTTCTTCCTGCGTCCCAACGGCGACTTCAGCTTCTCCGTGCCGAGGGCGAGGGAGTGCGGCTTCGACGTCAGCATCCCCGCCGAGACCGCCACTTTCAACGACTGGATCGGTGGCAACTACATCAACATCCGGAAGACCGCCGCCGCAAGGTGACCACCACCGTTCGAAGCACCGCCACCACCGCGCTGGTGCTGGCCTGCGTCGCGCACTTCCTGGTGGTGTTCGACACCTCCGTGATCACCGTCGCGCTGCCGTCGATGCGGGCGGAGCTCGGCTTCGCGCCGGCGAGCCTGCAATGGGTGGTCAACAGCTACACGCTGGCCTTCGCCGGGTTGCTGCTGTTCGGCGGCAGGCTCGCCGACATCCACGGCCACCGGCGGGTGTTCCTGGCCGGGCTCGCCGTGTTCACCGCGGCGAGCCTGGTCGGCGGGCTGGCCACCGCACCGGCGATGCTGATCGCGGCGCGGGCCGCGCAGGGCGCGGGCGCGGCCGTGCTCGCGCCGCTGGCGGTGACCATGCTGACCACGTCGTTCCCCGAAGGTCCCCGCCGGACGCGGGCGCTGACCATCTCCACCGCGGTGGCGCTGGTCGGCGGCGCCTCGGGCAACCTGCTCGGCGGGGTGTTCACCGAGTTCCTGTCGTGGCGGTCGGTGCTGCTGGTCAACGTGCCGATCGGGATCCCGGTGCTGTACTTCGCCGCGCGCGTGCTCGCCCGGCCCGCGGACACGCCGTGGGGCCGGGTCCGGCTGGACCTGCCGGGCGCGGTGCTGGCCACGACCGGGCTGACCCTGCTCACCTTCGGCGTCTCACAGACCCACGAGCACGACTGGGGTCACCCGTCGGTGGCGTTGCCGCTGGCGGGCGGGGCGGTCGCGCTGCTCGCGTTCGTGGTGGTGGAGGGGAAGTTCGCGGCGTCGCCGCTGATCCCGCCGCGGTTGTTCGGCCTGCCCGGGGTCGGCTGGGGCAATCTGGCCATGCTGCTGGCCGGGGCGAGCCAGGTGCCGGTGTGGTTCTTCCTCACCCTGACCATGCAGAACGTGCTGGGCTACAGCGCCGCGCAGGCCGGGCTCGGGTTCGTGCCGCACGCGCTGGTGATGCTGGTGGTCGGTCTCCGGCTGGTGCCGTGGCTGATGCGGCGTGTGCAGGCCAGGGCGCTCATCGCCGCGGGCGCGGTGATCGGCGCGATCGGTTTCTGGTGGCAGAGCCGGATCACGCCGGACAGTGCCTATCTCGACGGCGTCCTCGGTCCGGCCGTGCTGATCTCGATCGGTGGCGGGCTGGTGGGCACCCCGCTGGCCAGAACGGTCACCTCCGGGGTCGAGCCGGTCGACGCGGGCGCGGCCTCCGGGCTGATGAACACCACCCGGCAGTTCGGCGGCGCGTTCGGGCTGGCGGTGTTGCTGACAGTGACCGCGAGCGGCACCTCCGGCAGCGCCGCGACGCTGGCGGAGCACTACGGCGACGCGTTCACCGGCATCGCGCTGATCATGCTCGCGATCGCCGCACTCACCCCGGTTCTGCCCGCCACGCGTGACCTCCCGCACGTCGCCCGCCGCTGATCACCGTCGCTACCATCGGTGCGGTGGCCACCCCCGGAGACAGACGGACCCTGATCAGCACGCTGACCGCACTGGTGCTCGCCATCGCCGCGGTGGTCACGCTGGGTGCCACCGGCAAGGTCACCTTCGGCGAGGATCCGGTACCCGGCCGTGCCGAAGCCATCCTCGCCGAGGTCCCCGGGCCCGAAACGGGACCGGTCTGCCCGCTGGACAAGCGGTACGTCGACGAGCAGCCCGCCGGTCTGCGCCCCGACGTCCAGGCCGCGTTCGACCGCCTCCGCTCGGCCGCGCGGGCGAAGGGCGTCCAGTTGTGCGTGCAGGACAGCAAGCGCAGCCTGGCCCAGCAGCAGCGCGAGTTCGACCAGGCCGTGGCGAAGTTCGGCAACGCGGAACTGGCCGGGCGGTACGTGCTGCCGCCGGAGAAGTCCATGCACGTCCAGGGCATCGCGGTGGACATCCAGCCGCTGGCGTCGGCGGCCTGGGTGGAGCGCAACGGGGCCGCGCTCGGCTGGTGCCGCCGGTACGAGAACGAAGAGTGGCATTTCGAGTACAGCGCCGACTACGCCACCACCGGCTGCCCGGCGATGCTGCCCAGCGCCACCGGCAGCTGACCGACCAGGGGCGATAGCGACGCGTGTCGGCGGGCATGACCGTTCGTGCACGCCGCAAAAGGTTGCCCTGGAACGATGTGGACCAACTCACAGCAGTGAAGTTCGCGTCCGCGTGCCCCTGTCCGGTTGGATGACCCCCTGCCCCGCCCGTGAGCCGAGAAAGATGACCCGTTGGCGACCCAGACCCACTTCCGGACCGACATCCAGGCGCTCCGGGCGATCGCGGTGCTCGCGGTGGTGTTCAACCACGTCTGGCCAACGGGGCTGACCGGCGGTTACGTCGGCGTCGACGTCTTCTTTGTGATCTCCGGCTTCCTGATCACCTCGCACCTGGGTCGCGAGGTGGGCCGCACCGGGCGCATCCGGCTCGGCAAGTTCTACGCGCGGCGCGCGCGACGGCTGCTGCCCGCGGCACTGCTGGTGCTCTTCTTCAGCCTGCTGACCGCCTACTTCGTGCTCCCCTTCCCCCGCTGGGAGACGAACGCGCAGGAAATCCTGGCCAGCGCCTTCTACGTGCAGAACTGGCTGCTCGCCGCCAATTCCGTCGACTACTCGGCGCTGTCCGCCTCGGCGAGCCTCGCCCAGCACTACTGGTCGCTGTCGGTGGAGGAGCAGTTCTACCTCTTCTGGCCACTGCTGTTGCTGCTGTTGTTCCGCGTGCGCGGGTGGCGGGCGATGACCACCGGCATCGCCATCGCCGGGTCCGCTTCGCTGGCCTACTGCGTCTACCTCACCGCGACCGCCAAGGAAGCCGCGTACTTCGTCACCCCGGTCCGCGTCTGGGAGTTCGCGATCGGCGCGCTGCTGGCGTTGTGCGCGCTGAAGATCCCGCTGCTGAAGCGGGAACGCGCGCTCGCCTCGGCGGCGGGTTTCGCGCTGATCCTCGGTTCGGCGGTGCTGTTCGACCACCACAGCCCGTTCCCCGGCTGGCTGGCGCTGCTGCCCACGGTCGGCACCGGGCTGGTCATCCTGGGCGGTACGCGCCCCGGCGACCAGTGGCACACCAGGTTCACCGCGGCCCGTCCCGTGCAGTTCCTCGGTGGCATCAGCTATTCGCTCTACCTGTGGCACTGGCCGTTGATCGTGCTCGCGCCGTTCGTGCTCGGTTCGGCGCGCCTGTCGCTGTGGCAGCAACTGGGCCTGCTGGCGGTGTCCGTGCTGCTGGCCTGGCTGACCAAGCTCCTCGTGGAGGACCGCGGCCTGAACTGGCAGCCGCTGGCGCGCAGCGCGCGGACCACCTTCACCGCGGTGGTCGCCGGCATGGCCGTGATCGCGCTGGCTTCGACCAGCCTCACCTGGGCCTACGACGACGAGGTCGCCGAGAGCGAACTGGCCGCGAAGCGCGACACGGTGAAGGTCTGCCACGGCGCCGCCGCGCTCGCGCCGGACAGCGGTTGCGAGGCGCCGTTCGGCCCGGCCAAGGTGCCGTACCTCGGCCCGTCGAGCGAGTACCACCAGCGCCCGCCCGAATGCGGCGAATGGCTCAACACGCACCTGGCCGGGGAAACGAAAACCGTCAGCGTCTGCGACTTCAGCGATGGCGCGCCCCGGCCGAAGGTCGCCTGGCTGGTCGGCGACTCGCACGCGCAGCAATGGCAGGCCCCGCTGTTCGACATCGCGCGCGAGCACGGCTGGGTGGTCAAGCTCGGTCTGCTCGGCGCGTGCCCGATGGCCGACATCTCCTACCGGGGCTTCCGCGGGGAGACCACGGCTTCCGGCGACATCGAGGTGCCGGAGTGCACGCACTGGTCACGTGATCTCGCCTCGTCGATCGCCGCCGAACGCCCCGCCTACGTGTTCACCTCGTTCTACGCCAGGCAGGAAACCGCCGACGACGGCAGCGGCCGGACTCAGCTGGCGCAGTACCGCGAAGGGCTCGGCACCTACTGGAGCGCGTGGACCGGGGCGGGGGCCAAGGTGTACGTGCTCGCCGACCCGCCGCTCAACGGTGACGTCCGCCAGCCGGACTGCGTCAGCATCAACGCGCAGAACCCGGCGGTCTGCGGCGTGGACCGCAAGCGCGCGCAACCGCTGGACCCGCTCACCGAGGCCGCGCGCACCACCCGGAACCCCGGCGTCCGCCTGATCGACCTGACCGACTACTTCTGCGACGCCAGGCAGTGCCACGGCGTGATCGGCAACGTGGTCGTCTACTACGACGCCGACCACCTGAACCGGGAGTACGCGCGCTCGCTCAAGCCGATGCTCGCCGCGCAGCTGGAGATCACCGAGGGCTGACCCCGGCGCACCGGCTCTCCACGGCCCGCGCCACGGCCGAGGTGGTGATGATGTCGTCGAGCCGGTCCCTGGTCTGCTGGAGGTTCGCGAGTTGGCCGTCGATGCGGTCGCGTTCGGCGGTGAGCCGGTCGAGCAGTTCGGGGGTCACCTCGCCGCTGACCACGCACGGCAGCAGGCCGGAGATGGTCCGGCTGGCCAAACCGGCCGCGTAGAGCTGCTGGATCAGTTCGACCTGCCGAACCGCGTGCTCGCCGTACTTCCGCTGCCCGCCCGCGGTGCGCGTCGAGGCGAGCAGGCCCTGCTCCTCGTAGTACCGCAGCGCGCGCACGCTCACGCCCGCCCGCTTGGCCAGTTCACCGATGCGCATGGACGGCCTCCTGTGATCGGGTCGCAGCTATTTGACTCTTACGCCGGCGGCAGGATTTAGCGTAGCGAGGGAACTCCGCCCCGTTCGAGGAGATGATCATGACCCTGGTCCACGGTACCCATGACGCGCGCTTCGCCGCCGCGCGCGCAGTCTTCGAGGAGAATCTCGAATCCGGCGAGGAGCTGGGCGCGTCGCTGGTGGTCGACCTCGACGGCGAACGCGTCGTCGATCTCTGGGGCGGGTTCCGCGACCAGGCACGCAACATCCCGTGGGACGAGCACACCATCACGAACGTCTGGTCCTCCACCAAAACCGTGACCAGCCTGGCCGCGCTGGTGCTCGCCGACCGCGGGCAGCTGGACCTCTACGCGCCGGTCGCCCGCTACTGGCCGGAGTTCGCCGCGAACGGCAAGGAAAACGTCGAGGTCCGGCACCTGCTCTCGCACACCTCCGGGGTGTCCGGCCTCGAACAGCCCGCGACCGTCGAGGACCTCTACGACGTGGCCGGGTCGACCGCGCGCATGGCCGCGCAGGCGCCGTGGTGGGAGCCGGGCACGGCCTCGGGTTACCACGCGACGAACTTCGGGCACCTGATCGGCGAGGTGGTCCGCCGGGTGAGCGGGAAGCCGTTGAAGCAGTTCACCGACGACGAACTCGCCGGACCGCTCGGCGCCGATTTCCGCCTGGGCGCCGAAGAAGCGGACTGGCACCGGATCGCCGACGTGGTGCCGCCACCACCCTTGGAACTGGACTTCGAGGCGCTCGGCCCGGACAACATCATGGTGAAAACGCTGACCGGACCGGCGGTCGACCCGACCGTCGCGAACACCGCGGCGTGGCGCAAGGCCGAACTCGGCGCGGTCAACGGCCACGGCAACGCGAGGTCGCTCGCGCGTCTGCTCTCGGTGATCCCCCGCGGCGGCACCGTCGACGGGGTGCGGCTGCTCGGCCAGGACACCATCGAGCTGATCTTCGACGAGCAGGTGAACGGGGTGGACCTCGGCCTCGGCATCCCGTTGCGCTGGGGCATCGGGTTCGGCCTGCCACGCCTGGACGTGCTGCCGTGGATCCCGGACGAGCGGATCTGCTTCTGGGGCGGCTGGGGCGGATCGATGGTGATCATGGACCTGGACCGCCGGATGACGCTGACCTACATGATGAACCGGATGGGGCCGGGCATCATCGGCTCCGACCGCAGCGCCACCTACGCCAAGGCGGTCTACGACGCGCTGAGCTGACGGGCGCACTCGCGGCAGGCGCGGGCCGAGGCCGCCACCACCCCGTGTGAAACCACGCTGAGCACCGCGGCGGGCAGCACCAGCGGCCAGGCCCGGTGCTCGGACGCGGCGACCACGAGCACCACGGTGGCCAGCGGCATCGCCACGCTCGCGGTGGTCCCGGTCCAGGCGGCCACCAACGGCAGCAGCGGCGGCATCGGCAGCCGCCGGGCCAGCGCGCCGGTGGTGACCAGGGTGACCCCGGCCGCCAGCACGGCGACCACCGCGACCGCGGCCAGCGCCTGCGCGGCCTCGGGCAGTTCGTGGCCGCTCCACACAGCCAGCCAGCAGACGATCAGCACCGGCACGGTCAGGGCCACCACCCGCGAGGTGGCTCTGGTCTGCCCGATGGTCAGCTCGCGCTGGCAGCTGGGCACCAGTTCCCCGACGGTGCCGAACTCCCGCACCGCGGCTTCGACGGCCTCGCGGCGCGGCAGGCCTTCGGCGGCGTGCTCGGCGACCGCGTCGGCCAGTCCGTCGCGGATCTCCCCGACCATCCTGGCCTTGGCGCGCGCGGGACCGTGCAACGCGGCCGACAGCTCGGCGGCATATTCGTCCAGAGGATCGTTGCTCATGACGGGTTGAGCACCGAGCCGATCGCGGTGGTGAACTCGGCCCAGCCACTGCGTTCGGCGGCCAGGCCGCGCCTGCCCGCGTCGGTCAGCTCGTAGCACCGGCGCCTGCGCTCGCCGACCGACTGCCAGCCACTGCGCAGCAGGCCGATCCGCTCCAGCCGGTTCAGCGCCGGATAGATGGTGCCGGTGCGCAGTTCCAGCGCGCCGGCACTGCGCTGCTGCACCGCGGCGATGATCGCGTACCCGTGCAGCGGCCCCGGTTCGAGCACGGCGAGCAGCAGTCCGTCCAGGTGCCCGCGCACCGCGTCCGCTCTCATGAGTAGACAGCCTACCCATAAATACAGTAGGAAGGGTACATATTGGCTGCCTACATGTAGCGAGGTTACTCCCTTGACCAAGTTCCTGCTGTCCGTGCACGTGCTCGCGGCGATCCTGGTGGTCGGGCCGATCGCCGTGGCCGCGTCCCTGTTCCCCCGCTACGCGCGGGCCGGAGGAGGCGGAGGCGCGCTGCTGCACCGGATCTGCCGCGGATACACCGTGGTCGGCATCGCGGTCCCGGTGTTCGGCGTGGCCACCGGCGCCGCGCTCGGGGTGCTCACCGACGTCTGGCTGCTCGTCTCGGTGGTGCTCACCGCGGCCGCGGCCGGGATTCTGGTGGCGGCCATCCTGCCCGGTCAGCGCAAGCTGCTCGACCTGCCGGAAAGGGCCGAGCCGGGCCGCCTGGCGACCCGGCTCAGCATGCTCACCGGTGTGTTCAACCTGCTGTGGGCGGTGGTTGTGGTGCTGATGATCGTCCGGCCGGGATCGACCACCGGGGCCTGAACTCAGGGGATGCGGACACCGAAGTCGGCGTTGGCGGTGGCGAAGTCCTGGAAGCCCATCCGCGGCCCGGCCGCGCGGGTCACCGTGCCCGCCGCCTGCACCCCGCCACCGACCTTCAGGTAGACCGAACCGCCGCTGTCCCCGCCGCGCGCACCCGGCTGGCCCTGCTGCTGCTCGACCTCCACCAGGTCCTCGGCGTCCTGCCAGAAGAACAGCACCTTCAGGTCGCACACCGGGTTCCCGGTCTGCTCGGCGCTGGTCACCCCGCTCTGGCAGAGCAGCTGGCCGACAAAAACGTGCGTCCAGCCGAGCACCTGCTCGGTGGTGTTGCTGCTGCCGCCGCCGACGTACATCCGGTTGCTCGCCTGGGAAGTCGGGATGAGCGCGATGTCGTGGTCGTTGTGCCCCTGCCCGACGTTGCCGATGAACTCGCCGACGCCGTCGGTGATCCGGTGCCCGTTCTGCCCGCAGTGCTCGGCGGTCAGCACGAACTGGTTGCCCGCACCGTTGCGCACGCCGAACCCGGCGGTGCAGATGGTGCCGGCGGTCTGGTTCCAGGTGCGCGCGCCGCCCTTCCACGGCGGGGCGTCGTCACCACGGGACACCGGCGCCAGCGGTTCCTCGTGCAGCACGCGCAGCGGCACATCGGCGACCTCGTTCAACGCGCTGAACGTGGTCATCACGCCGGGTTTGGCGGCGAGCACCAGTCCGCTGCCGTCGCCGGGGCTCTTCACGCCGTATGCGCCGGAGTCCGGATTCTCTTGCAGCCAACGGTTCACGCGATCCGCGGCGGCGTCGAGTTCGGCTTCGGTGTAGGCGGCCGGAGCGACACGAACCGGGGCGAACGCACTCGCCGCGCGCACGGCCTCGCCGACCGCCGGGGTGGACGCGCCTTTCCACCACAGCACCACATCCGAGGATTCGAGCACGATGCCCGCGTAACCACCGGCGGCTTCGGCCAGCCGGGCGCGCAGCACTTCCGCCGCACGGACGAGCGGCTGCTGGTCGAGCACGCGCTGCTCGCCGGCGGTCAGGGTTCGCGCGGGCTCCGCCTGCGCCGTGGGCAACGCGGAAACCGCCGCGAGGGCGGCAAAACCGAGGCCCAGCAAGGTGGTTCTGAATCTTTTGGACAGCACGGAATGCACGGTTCGCTCCTTGGGGACGGGGAGGGGAACGAGCTGCGCCGACGCGGGAACAGATTGTCACGAATCGCGGGCGAACCGTGGAAAAGCACCGGCTTCCGACAAAACCGGCCAGACGAAAGTCGGATGAATCCCCACCCTAATGGGGCGCGCGCCCGCTAACCCCAGATGAGGGCCGCCGTTTCGACGATCCGCTCCAGCTTCGCCTTCTGCTCGTCGAGGGTCAGGTCGTTGCCTTCCTCGGTCGAGGAGAATCCGCACTGCGGTGACAGGCAGAGCTGGTCGATGTCGACGTACTTCGCCGCGGCCTCCACCCTGGCGCGCAGGGAATCCACGCTCTCCAGCGTACCGCGCTTGGTGGTGACCAGGCCGAGCACGACCTGCTTTCCCTTGGGCACGAACCGAAGCGGCTCGAACCCGCCCGAGCGCTCGTCGTCGAACTCGAGGAAGTAGCCGTCCACCTCCAGCTCGTTGAACAACGCGTCGGCCACGAAGTCGTACCCACCGGCGGCGACCCACGACGAGCGGAAGTTGCCGCGGCACAGGTGCGTGGTCACCCGCAGTCCGTCGGGCCGATCGCGCAGCGCGGCGTTCATCGTGGCGATGTTGCGCACGTGCTGCTTGTCCGGGTCACCGCCGATCCTGGCGACCATGGCCCGCTGCTCGGGATCGTTCAGGTAGGCCAGGCTGGTGTCGTCCAGCTGGAGATAGGTGCAGCCGAGCCCGGCCATGCCCGCGATCTGCTGGCGGTAGGCGGTGGCCAGGTCGGCGTAGAACTCCTCCAGGTCCGGGTACACCGTCTCGTCCACCGCGGCCCGCCCGCCGCGGTAGTAGACCATGCTCGGTGACGGGATGGTCTGCTTCGGCGTGACACTCTCGTCCACAGTGGACTTCAGGTAGGTGAAGTCGTCGGCGAAGACGACCTCGTCCAGCCCGATCTTCCCGT
Organism: Amycolatopsis sp. YIM 10; assembly: GCF_009429145.1. GTDB lineage: Bacteria > Actinomycetota > Actinomycetes > Mycobacteriales > Pseudonocardiaceae > Amycolatopsis. The sequence continues at coordinate 8,274,040 of NZ_CP045480.1, forward strand.
TCACCCGGAAGGCCGACGGGCTGAACTCGAGATCGCCCTTGTCGTTGTGGAAGGTGACGTGCAGCTGCTCGTCGCTCTTGCCGATCCCGCGCAGCCGGTAGATGAAATCCATGTGCCACGAGCCGCGGCGGAACTCCCCGTCGGTGGCCGATCGCAACCCGGCGGCGCGCTGCAGCTCGACCACCTCGCGGATCGCCTCGTCCTCCACGGTCCTCAGCTCGACCGCGCCGATTTCCCCCTTCGACGCTCTCTCGCGAGCGGCCCGGAGAGCGGGCGGACGCAGCAGGCTGCCCACGTGATCGGCACGGAACGGCGGAGTCTCGCGCGGAGTCATCCCCCCATCGTCGAGCAGGCGGGAGTCGCGATCAACCCCGCGCCGAAAACTCTGCCTTGTGCTCGGCCGCCCACTGCCGGAACGAACGCGGCGGGTGCCCGGTGAACCGTTCGACGGTGTTGTTCACCGGCGCCGGCCTGGTGCCCGCCTGTTCGGCGACGCTGATCAGGTGGTCAAGGACGGCTTCCGGCATCCACGGTTCGCGGCGTTCTCGCGCCTGCTCCCTGGTCAGCGCGTCGACCACGAGCGGACGGCACAGTTCCTCGGCCAGTATCGCGACGATCTCCGCCTGGCTCAGCGATTCCGGCCCGGTGAGCGTCAGCGAGTGCCCGCGGTAGCAGCCGGTGGTTAGCAGTTCGGCGACCACCTCGGCGATGTCGTCCTCGTGGATCGGGGTGAACTGGCCTTCCGGATGGGCGATGCCGACGCGGTCCCCGGTGCGGATCTGCTCACCCCAGTCACGACGCGCGTCGCTGGCCAGCCAACTGGGGTAGATCACCGTGTGCGGCAGGCCCGACTCGCGCACCGCCCGTTCGACAGCGAGGTGGCCGACCCGGATCGGGTTGTCCGGCGCACCCTCGAAGACGTCAGGAGAGGACAGCAGCACGACGTACCCGACTCCGGCTTTCTCCGCCGCCGCAAGAAAATCCGTCGGCGCCTTCCGGGTCGGGTACAGGAAGATCGCGTCGATCCCGGCCAGCGCGGCGTCGGCGTTGTGCGGATCCAGCAGGTCCAACCGCACGGGCTCGACTCCATCGGGCAGCGTCAGCCCGGTCAGGTCGCGGGCCGAGGCACGCACCGGGTGGCCGCGTCCGGCCAGTTCGGCGACCAGCCTGCTGCCGATGTTGCCGCGGGCGCCGGTGACAAGAACGGTCATGGTCAACACTCCCTTTGCTTTGTCAGCAAATCATCTTTGCTTACAAAGCTATATCACGAGCCCGGCCAGCACGGCCAGCGCTTCGGCGAGGTCCGGCTGGCCTGCGCTCCCCCGCCGCAGGCAGGCGATGAGCTTGCGGACCGGCCGCGGGTTCCCGGTCAGCGGCACCCTGGTCACCGCGTGCTCGGCGGGGACCGGCACGATCCTCGGCAGCAGGCAGATGCCGTGCCCGTCGGCCACCAGCCGCGAAATGGCGAACCACTCCTTCACCTGGTGCGCGACCGCGGGCGTGAAACCCGCCGCGGCGCACGCCGAGAGCAGCAGGTCGTAGGTGTCGTTCTCGCGGGGTTTGACGATCCAGCGCTCGGCGGCGGCGTCGGCGAGCGTGACCGCGCGGCGACCGGCGAGCGGATGACCGGCCGGCACCAGCAGATCCTGCGGATCCTCGTGCAGGATCCGTTGCTCGAAGCGGGGATCGTCGACCGGCGGGCTCGCCGGGGTCGGCAGAACCACCGCGAGATCGGCCTGTTCGGCGAGCAGCAGCCGGAAGCACTCCTCGCTCTCTTCCTCGACGAGTTCGATGCGGCGCCGCGGCTCGCGGGCTTGCATGGCCGCCGCGGCGGGCGAAAGCAACGCGGCGATGGCCGAGGAAACCCCGCAGAAGCGCAGGGTCCGGCGAGACCCGCCAAGATCCGCGCGAGCGCGTTCCCAGTGCTCCTGCAACGCGTCCGCGTGTTCCAGCAAGGCGTGCGCGGCGGCGGTGAGGCGCACACGACGACCGTCACGGACGAGCAGTTCGACACCGAGTTCGTCGGCGAGCGCGCGCAGTTGCTGCGACACCGCGGATGGCGTCACGTAAAGGGCTTCGGCCGCCGCGGTGACCGTGCCGCGATCGGCCAGCACCCGCAGCACCTGCACCCGTCGAAGGTCCATCATGTAGCTGACGCTAAACGAAATCGCCCGGAAATCCTCGATGGACCTGAACGGATCTCCGGGCTGAAGCTGGCGGCATGGTTCCCGCTCCGCTTCTCGTGCTCACCGCGGCGATCTGCACGCAGACCGGCCAGGCCTTCGGCAAGCAGCTCTCCGGGACGATCGGCGCGGGCGGGGTTGTCGCGCTGCGCCTGGGATTCGCGGCGTTACTGCTCCTGCTGTGGTTCCGGCCGAAGCTGCCCGACCGGCGGCACCTGCCGTGGATCCTCGGGCTCGGCACCGCGATCGCTGGCATGAACCTGGTCTATCCGGCGATGCGGTATCTGCCGGTCGGGGTGGCGAGCACGCTGCAGTTGCTCGGACCGCTGCTGGTCGGACTGCTCGGTTCGCGACGACCGGCCGACCTCGGCGCCGCCGTGGTGGCCGGCGCCGGGGTCTGGCTGCTGAACGATCCCGCGGGCGGTCCGCCGCACTGGCCGGGCCTGGTGCTCGCCCTGCTTTCCGCCGTGGCGATGGGTTCCTACCTGCTGCTGAGCCGCCGGGTCGCCCTGCTCACCGGCGACACGTCCGGACTGGTGTGGGGTGTCGCCTTCGCCGCCGTGCTCGGCATGCCCACCGGACTGCTCGCGCAGCCGGTGGACTGGGCGCCGGGAGTACTGCCGGCGGGCGCCGCCGTCGCGACGATCACCGCGGTACTCCCGTACACCCTCGAACAGTCCGCGCTCCGGCGGATCAACGCCGGCACCGTCGGTGTGCTGCTCAGTCTGGAACCGGCGGTCGCCGCGGTCGCCGGGCTGCTCGTGCTGGACGAGCAGCTCTCGGCGCTCCGCTGGCTCGGCCTCGGCTGCATCAGCACGGCGACCGGCTGGACCGCGTGGACCGCTATTTCGTCGCGGTCGCGGCGAGCGCGAGTTCCGGCTGAGCCACCCGCGAACGCTTGACCACCCCGGAAATCGCGACCAGCAGACCGAGCACGGCGATCCCGGTGACCACGCCCAGCGCGGGCGTGAGCCCGTCGAGCACTCCGGCTCCCTCACCGCCGTTCGCGGTGAGCACCGCTGTCACCACGGCCAGCCCGATCGCGCCGCCGACCTGGATCGAGGTGTTGAGCAGGCCACCGGCCAGGCCCTGCTCGTCGTCGCTGATGCCCGCGGTGGCCTGGATGTTCAGCGAGGAGAACGCCAGCGTGAAGCCGATTCCGAGCAGGATCATGCTGGGCAGCACGGCACCGGCGTAGCTGGAATCCTTGTCGATGCCCAGGAACAACGCGTAGCCGACGACGTGCGCGGCGACCCCGACGAGAATGGTGCGCGGGGTGCCGACCCGATCGATCAGCGGCTCGATCCTCGGCGAACCGAAGGCGACGATCAGCGCCGCGGGCAGGAAGCCCAGCGCGGTCTGCAATGCGGACCACCCCAGCACCGACTGCAGGTACAGCATCACGACGAACTGGAAACCGATGTACGCGCCGAAGAACAGCGCTCCCCCGAGGTTCGCGCGGGCCAGCGGGCCGGACCGCAGGATGCCGAGGCGCAACAGCGGGTGCTTCGAGCGCTTCTCGATGAACACAAAGCCGGCCAGCAGCGCGATGGCGAGCGCGAAGGAGATCAGCGTGCGCGGCGAGGCCCAGCCGATCTCCGGTGCCTCGACCACGGCGAAGACCAGCAGCAGCGAACCGGCGGCGCCGGTGATCGCGCCGGGGAAGTCGTAACCGCGGCCCGATTCGGGGCGGTACTGCGGGATCAGCTTGATCGCGGCGACGAGCGCGGCGAGCGCGATCGGCACCGGCAGCAGGAAGGTCCAGCGCCAGCCCACCTCGGTGAGCAGGCCGGAGAAGACCAGCCCGGCGGAGTACCCGCTCGCGCCGAACACGGCGAAGATGCTGATCGCCTTGTTGCGGGCCGGGCCCTCGTGGAAGGTCGTGGTGATGATCGACAGCGCGGCCGGGGCGGTGAACGCGGCCGCCAGCCCCTTGACGAACCGGCTCGCGATGAGCAGCGGGCCGCTGTCGACGAGGCCGCCGAACAGCGAGGCGACGGCGAACACGGCGACCGCGATCAGGAAGACGCGGCGCCTGCCGAGCAGGTCGGCGGTGCGGCCGCCGAGCAGGAGCAGGCCGCCGTAGCCGAGCACGTACCCGCTGACGACCCATTGCAGCGCACTGGTGGAGAGGCCGAGTTCGGCCTGGATGGAGGGCAGGGCGACGCCGACCATCGACACGTCGAGCGCGTCGAGGCCGACGACGGTGGAGACGGTCAGGAGCACGCCCCACAGGCGTGCGTCCCACCGGGTTGAAGACGTGGACAAGCTCATGGGTCAGGACAGTACATGCACACGCATCTAATGCCAACGCATTTAATGTCCTTGCATCAGATTCGTGTGCATGCTATCTTCGCCGGGTGAGCGATGTCGCCGAGCAGACTCTGGTGCGGGAGTGGCACGAGTTGTCCGCGCGGCACGCGGCGGTGTTCAACGCGCTCGAGTGCCGGTTGCAGGAACTGCACGGCATCGGCATCAACGAGTTCGAGGCACTGGAGCGGCTGGCGACCTGCGACCGCAAGTGCCGGGGCGCGGACCTCACCGAAGCCGTGCACCTGAGCCAGAGCGCCACCTCACGGCTGGTCGCCCGGCTGGAGCGCGAGGGCCTGGTCGAACGCGCCATCTGCGCCGAGGACCGGCGGGGCATCTTCATCACCCTCACCGAGGCAGGCCAGCAGCGTTATGCGGAGGCCAAGCCCACGCACCGCGCGATCCTGTCGAGCACCCTGCGCGCCTGACGCTTTTCCGGGTGCCGCGAATATGGCTTTCACGGCACCCGGAAAGAGGCGTCAGAACTGGGGAACGCCGGTGACGGTTCGGCCGTTCACCGGTTGCACGGTGCGCGCGTTGCCGTCCACGAACAGGCTTTGGAAACGCGTGATGGTCTCCTGGCTGACGGTCAGTTCGGCGGTCAGGAACCACTGCACGTCTTCGCTGAACGGGGCCGTGGTGAGCGAGCCGTCGTAGCGAAGGGTGCTCCGGTTGGCCGGGAGCAGCGAGTTCAGGTCGACGTCGTGCACGTCGACCGGCTCACCGCATTCCGGCGTCAGCTCGGCCAGCACCTTGTCCACAGTGGACTTGTGGCCCGCCCGCAGCGGAACGCCGATGACCAGCAGCCGGCCCGCCGCGCTGCGGTGGACGAAGTGCATCTCCAGCGGGTCGGCGTGGCCGCCGAAGCGGTGCTCCGACGGGGTGTGGAAGTGGAACTGCTCCAGTTCGTACCGCACCCCGGCCACCGTGACGTGCCCGGCGCCGGGGGTCACGTTGGCTTCTTCCGTTTCCTCGTGGTGGCGCGTGGTGCACCCCGCGGGATCGGCGGTGTCCTTCCGGACGTATTCCAGCTCCACGTCCGAATGCCCGTAGAAGACATTCAGCTTCGGCTGGCTCGGATCGATCTTGATCGCGCCCGGGGTCACGTTGATCGGGCTCTGCCTCGGCAGTTGCGACTGGGCGGCGGTACCGCCCGCGGTCAGCGTCGCCACCACGAGGGCGAGGGGAACAAGAACAGCGGTGAGGCGTCTACGTGTCACGCTCGGAAACCTTTCGAGGACCCGAATGAAACTGATGATCCATTCGGACAAATCGGTTCACTCGGCTGGAGGAACTCGATTGCGAGGTAACACATCCTTCTCCCGTTTCGACCGTTCTCACAAGATCCACGAACCGGGCATTTGTGAACAAGCAGGTCAATTCAGCCCAGGTTTCCCGTGAATGGAAGGTGATCTGCGCAACACCGCCTCGGATCGCGCGTCAAGCAGAACAGCCGTACTGTCCGGTTTGTGCCTGTTCTTCCCGTGCTCGCCTCGCTGCTGCTGACCCTGCCCGCCCCGCTCACCACCGAAAAAGCGGCCGAAGCACCGTGCGACGGCGTCACGGTCGCGGTCGCGCTGCCCGGCGAACTCGTGGTGCGGTGCGCGACCGGCGCCACCGATGCCCGGCAAGCGCTCGACCGCACCGGCCTCGCCGTGCACGCGGGCCGCGGCGAGGGCCCCTACGGCGACTCGGGTTACGTCTGCCGGATCAACGAAACCCCCTCGCCCGCCGACGACGACTGCACGGGCCACCAAGACGGCGCCCCGTACTGGAAGGTGTGGCGCGTCGGCCTCGACCCGGTGGCCTGGCGCACTTCACAGACCGGGGACGGCCCGGCCGGCGTCCCGGTCTGCCCGGGCAGCCTGGTCGGCTTCAGCTTCGGGGCCGAGATGCCGGTCGGCCCCGCGGACGTGATGGCCCCGGGCTGGCTGCCGCCGACCTGCTGACCCCGGGCCACTGTCCCGCGCCCCCTCACACGGCTGCCCTCATGGGCTGCTGCCCCCGGACGGTCACCCGCCCTCTCAAACGGCTGCCCCTGCCCCTCGGCCAGTTGCCCCTCGCACGGCTGCCCCCGCAAACCGCCGCGCCTTCGGCCAGCTACCCACCCCTCAAACAACAACGGCCTCGCGGATCGCTGCCCCCGCCGACTACCCAACCCTCAAGCGGCGGCCCCCGCGGGATGCTGCCCCCGGCCAGCTGCCCAACCCACGAACGGCTGATCCCCGCGGGCTGATGTCCCTCGGCCGACTACCCACCCCTCAAGCAGCTGATCCCCGCGGGATGCTGCCCCTCGGCCAGCTGCCCATCCCCGAACGGGCTGCTCCGCGGACCGCCGCCTCTGGGCCGCCTGCCCACCTCTCTCGCGCAGCCGCCCCCGCGAACCGCTGCCCCTTCGGCTGGCAACCCACCCTCGAACAGCCGCCCCTCAGCCAGCTGCCCACCCTCGAACAGCCGCCCCTCGGCCAGCTGCCCACCTCTCGCGCAGCCACCTCCGCGGACCATCGCCCATCGGGCTACTTGTGCGGTTCGAAGATGCGGAAGCCTCGTCGCAGGTAGTTGGGCATGGCGTTCGGGTGGTCCTTGGTCGAGGTGTGCAGCCACACCCGCCGCGCACCCGGCACCGCCCACGCCTCCTGGACCACCAGTGTCAGGGCATACCCACCCAGCCCACGGCCGACGAACTCCGGCAGCAGGCCGAACGTGCTGATCTCCACATCACCGCCGTCCTGTGGGACGTAGTCGGTGGCGCCAGCGGCCTCACCGTCGAACCGGATCACCCGGTACTCGCGGTCCTCCTTCGCCAGCCACTCGTCCCAACCCGCGTCGGTGCGGGTGGCGCTGCTCCAACCGTGCGGCGCACCGACACGCGCGTGCAGTTCCCTGATCAACGGCGACGTGCGCCCGACCGGGTCCAGCACCAGCCCGTCGACCGGCCCCGCCGGGCGCAGGTCGCCGGGCGCGGTCATCTCGAGATAGGTGATGATCTCGTCCATTCCGGCAGACTAGGACCCGGCTCAACCAGTTTCTCCACGGTCACCCACACCGCCAGCACCAGCGCCCCCAGCATCACCATCGCCAGCACCCGGAAGTCCACAATGGCCGGGGCCGTGCCGCCGAACCCGCCGTCCGCGGCCAGGTAGGGCAGGTACGAGAACAGCGACGCGAACTGCGTGAGAATCGGCAACGGCCACAACAACCGGGGCAGGTGGAACGCGGCGACCACGGTCAGGACGTCGGCGAGGTAGAAGTACCGCTCGTGCATCGCGGGCAGGAAATACGGCACCAGCAGCGCCGAAACCGTTGCCAGCAGCAAGATCCGGGTGGTGGTCAACTCGGTCGCCCTGGCCAGCAGCGCGACGATTCCGCCCAGCAGCAGCGCTCCGGTCAGTGCCACTCCCACCGCCTTGAGCACGTCGGTATCGGTGACCCCGGTCAGGAACTGGTACGCGTTCGGCGCGTTCAGCGTGAGCTGGCCGTAGGTCTCGGTCTGCGTCGCGTAGATCGTCAGCAACGCCACCGGATCGGCGCCGATCAGCAACGCGGGCACGTCGAGCACCAGGTAGACCGCGGGCACCAGCAACAGCGCGCGCCACGGCACGCGCTTGGCCAGCACCAGCAGCAACAACACCGGGAACAGGAAGATCGCCTGGAGCTTGAACGCCAGCGCGAGCCCGAAGAAGGCACACGCCAGATAGGGCCGGTGACGCAGCGCGAAGTAGAGACCGCCGAGCGCGAACGCGGAATAGATCGAATCCGCCTGCGCCCACATCGAACTGTTCAGCACCACGGTCGGCAGGAACACCACCACCGCGCCGGCCGGCAGCGGCCACCAGCGCCCCGGGTACCGCAGGTCGACCAGCCGGTAGGCGAAGTAGGCCAGGACGAAGTCGAACACCACCGAAATCAGCTTGATCCCGATCAGCGGCGGCACCGGCAGATAGCTCAGCACCACCAGCAGGTACAGGTAGGGCGCGTTGTAGTTGGAGAACTCCTGCCGCAGCGCGCGCCAGCCGCCGTTCTGCTCGATGAACTCGTACCAGCGGAGCAGGAACGCGTTGTAGTCCCCGGACCGGTAATCGAAGAACAACGTGCGCACGGTGATCGCGGCGAACACCAGCAGCGTCAGTGCGGCGAGCTTCTTGGCGGTCACCGCCGGGAAGCCTTCGCGGGAAGCTGGACCGTCGAGACCCCGGAGGACTTCCGGCGGCGACCACTTGTTCATGACGGTGAGTGAAACGGGACGGGCTGTGAACCGGCTGTGCGTCAGATGTGCGTCCGCCCAGCAAAAGGTTCAGCGGAAGGTTCAGCAGAAAAGCATCAGCGGAAAAGGTGCTCGATCCGGCTGGAGATCGCGGAGACCAGCGGGGCGAACCTGGCCCGGCCGCCGAGCAGGGACTGCACCTTCGACCAGCGGCTCACCGTCAGCTCGGGGTGCACGGTGTCCGGCAGGCCGCGTTGCAGCGCGCGCATGTCCTCGGCGAGCAGCGCGAGATTGCCGTCGAGGACCTCGCGCTTCGGTACGTCCTCGCGGCCGGTCTGGGCACGCAGCCGGTCGAGCAGCACGAGCAGCTCGGTGGCTGAATCCGCGGTGGTCCCGGCCTCGATGCTGATCACCCCGCTCTCGCGCCGACGCCGAGCACAAACGGTACCGCGCGCGAAAAGTCGAGGGAACAGGCGGCGAGAAATCACTGTCACCACAGTCGAACGGTTACTCACCGCCACCGTGGCGGTCCTAAGCGGACTGTCCGGTGTGGTGCGGGTCGGCGGCTGTCCTCTTCGGACGCCGTATTGGCGGGGTGGCGGTGGAACCCGGCGGAACGGACGGGTCGGGGGTCAGCCCGTTCCACCGGGGGCTGTGCGGGCGGTGGCGAACCAGGCACCTGGGTCGGCGTCGGCCTCCGGCCACGGCGGCCCGCTGGCGCCGTCGCACCGGCATTCGTGGAACAAGCAGGTCCAAGCGTCGGGATAACGCGTGCCACACCAGCGACAGGTCCGGAAGACCCGGCTGACGAACGCGGCGGGGCTTTCGCCGTCCGCCCGCCTTGGCTCCGGTCTTTCGCCAGGCACCAGCACCTCCTGTGATCGCGCAATCACGCTAGGCGCGACGGAGGCCGGTTTGTGCACCAGGAGTGCACAGCTGCCGTGGTTTACCCGGTTGGGGCAACGCCCATGCGCCAGGCCAGGCCGCGCAGCTCGCGGCCACCGGCTTCGCGGCGGGCGCAACCGAGCAGGTCGGCGACGGCCTCACGAGCGAAAACGTTGTTCCTGACCTTCTGCGGGGCCAGTTCCTCCGCCTTCAGCAACGCGGCGAGCCCTTGGTCGCGGGTCTTCCGCTCAGTGAGCAGACCGCGGCCCAAATCCATCCAGAAGGCGGACTGGCGCGACCGTGAGACCCCGACCGGTCGCACTGGGCGTGCCAGTTCGGCCACTCCGGCGCCCAAGCCCAGCTCCAGCCCGATGGTCACCTGCCAGATCCCGACGTTGGTCCGGCCGAAATTGGTGTCCATCCACGGGCTCACGTCCGGCTCGATCGTGTCGGCCAGCGCGGCCGCTTCGGCCAGGTGCGTCCTGGCCTGGTCGGCCTCACCGCGGGTGGCCGAGGCCAGCGCGGCGGTCAGGTGCGCCAGCCCGGCCGTTTCGGCGCGGGCCCCCGGCATCTCGGCCACGCGGACGGCCAGTTCGTACTGCCGCGCGCGGTTCGCCCCGGACAGCAGCTGGGCGCGCTGGTAGGCGGCGTAGGTGGTCCACACCGGATCGCCGAGTTCCTCGGCCGCCTGGTGCATCCGCTCCACGGCCAGCGCCGGAAGCCCGGCGAAGCCGAGGTCGTGCACCAGGTAGGCGGCGGCCTTGTAGGTGCCGATCAGGCCGACCAGCGCCTCGCGGCGGTGCGCCGGGTCGGCCGACGCGGTCAGCAGCTCGCGGATCAGCTGCGGGATGAGCACCACCTGCGCGGCGAAGTCGGCGTCGGGCCGCAGGACCTTGTTCAGCCGCACCACGTCCGCCGAGAGCTGCGCCCACGGCCGGTCCCGCTGCTCCGGCGCCTCGCCGACCCACCAGCCGGTCAGCGCCTCCTCCACCGCCGGTACCCCGGCGCGGATGTCGTCGTCCAGCGGATCCCTTGCCGCATAAGGCTTTCCGGTCAGCTCGGTGGGCGAGACGCGGAGCGTGCGAGCGAGTGCTTCGAGCACCCGCCTGCTGTTCACCGGTTTCTCACCGCGCTCGATCTGGCCGAGATAGGTGAAGGAGTAACCGGAGAGCTGGGCCACCGCCCGCAGGCTGAGCTGCCGCCACCCGCGGATCTCCCGGAGCCGTCGCCCCAGTTCCGTCGCGGGTTCCATCGCCGAACGCCACCTTCCACCTCGACGCGCCAACTCGTCCAGGGTATCGAGCCCTGGATCAGGTGAACACCGCGACTACGTCACTACGCGTGGTGATCCGGTTCCGCTCGATCGCGTAAATTACGAGCCGGGGCCTCAAGCCTGCTCGAGGCGCGTCTTCAGCGCGTCCAACCGCCCGTCCCAGTCGCTGGCCAGCGCGGCCAGGAACTGCTGCGCGACCCGCATCGGCGCCGAGCGCAGCCGGTACCGCACCCGGCGGCGCTCACCCGGCTCCGCGGTCACCAGACCGGCCTCGGCCAGCAGGTTCAGGTGCTTGGCGATCGCCTGCCGGGTGATCGGCAGGCGACCGGCCAGCTCGGTAGCGGTGGCCGGGCCGCCCGCCGCCAGCGCGGCCAGGATGGCGCGCCGGCTGGGATCGGCCAGCGCGGTGAAGACCTGTTCGGCGACGGCCTCGTGTTCAGGCTGCATCGAGGTATTCGACCAGCTCGCCCAGTTCGAGCGCCCACCCCTTGACGTTTCCGCCGAAGGCCTTCTCGTGGTCGTCCTCCGCGAGCTGGCCGAAGCCGCTCTCGACCACGGTCAGCCGGGTGCCCGCGCCGACCGGTTCGAGGGTGAACTCGACGTAGGTGCGGCGCGGGTCGCCCTCCGGCAGCCCGTAGATGTGCCAGGTGAAGCCGAACACGGACGGCTCCTCGACCCGCTCGACCCGCAGGTCGGCCGCGTCGCCGGTGTCCCACTTCAGCTGCGCCGAGCCACCGGGGCGCAGGTCGATCGTCGCCTGGTTGCCGAACCAGGTGCCGAGCCCTTCGGCGGTGGTGAGCGCGGCCCACACCTTGGCGGGCGGCTGGGCCAGCTCGACGGTCCGCTCGATGCGATCGGGGAATGCCACGGGAACCTCCACTAAGTAGCAACCAACTGGTTGCGACTCTATGGCAACCAGTTGGTTGCGTCAAGCCCGGGTCGTGCTTTCCCGAGTGGCGGAGCCGCCCGCGCTCTCTAGGCATCGCCCCAGGGGTGCGTGGTTAACCTCGGCTCATGGCACGCGTGGTGGTCCTGGCCAGTGGCAGCGACGGCGACGTGTTGCCCTACCTCGGCCTGGGCAGGCGGCTCACCGAAGCCGGGCATCCGGTGACGGTCGCGGCGGTGGAGCGGTTCGGCGACGCGATCACCGGTGCCGGGCTCGGGTTCCACCGGCTGTCCTCGACCGATCCGCGGCAGGTCACCGCGAACAGCCGGAAATCCCCGATGCGGCTGATGGTCGACGGCCTGCGCGAGCAGGTGCCGGAGATGATCAGGGCCGCCGAACGCGCCGACGTGCTGCTCTGCCCGATGTCCACCTTGATCTTCGGCGACAGCCTTGCCGAGGCGAACGGCATTCCGTGCCTCGCGCTGCCGTTGCAGCCCGCCGCGCCGACGCGTGAGATGTCGCCGTCCTTGTTCGGCGGCCGGGATCTGGGCCCGTGGCTCAACCGCGGGACCGGTGAGCTTTTTGTCCACTTGGGACCCCGGATGTTCGCGAAACCGCTGGCCGACCTGCGGACGCGACTCGGGCTGAAAACCAGGTTCACGCCGAACCCGCGCCAGCGCATGCTGCACGGCATCAGCCCGGCCGTGGTGCCGCGCCCGCGTGACTGGCGGCCGGAACAGGAAATGGTCGGCTTCTGGTGGCCGCATTCCACCGCGGAACCACCCGCCGAGCTGGTCGACTTCCTCGACGACGGCCCTCCCCCGGTCTACTTCAGCTTCGGCAGCGTGGTCGCCCGCAAGACGAATCGCCAGCGGCAGGCGGTCACCGAAGCGATCCGGCGCAGCGGCGTGCGGGCAGTGGTGCACAGCGGCTGGGGCGACCTGGCCGCGTCCGGCGAGAACGTGCTCACGGTCGGCCACGTGCCCCACGAATGGCTCCTGCCGCGCGTCGCCGCCGTGGTGCACCACGCGAGCGCGGGAACCACCGCGGCGGTGCTGCGCGCGGGGGTGCCGTCGGTGCCCGTGCCGTTTTCGAACGACCAGCCGTTCTGGGCGAAGCGCCTGGTCGAGCTGGGTACCGCGCCGGGTGTGCTCCCGGCGCGCGGACTCACCGCGGACGGGCTGGCGGCGAAGATCGCCGAGGCTGTCGGTGCGCCGACCTACACTGAACGAGCCGCTGCGATCGCGGCGGAACTGCGGAACGAGGACGGAGCCGCGCGCGTGATCGAGGTCGTGCAGCAGGTCACCGAAGAGGTCACCGCCCGATGACCACCCGCACCGCGCGTGGCTGGAAGCGCGCCGCCCGCAACCGGTCGGCCGGTGGTGCGGGCATGTACGTCCCGCAGCGGCGCAAGCTGCTGGCGGACCTGACCGGCACGGTGCTGGAGATCGGTCCCGGCGCGGGCGCGAACACCGCGCACTTCGGCCGCGACGTCCGCTGGCTCGGCCTCGAACCGAATCCCTACCTGCACGAACGATTGCGCGAGAAGGCGCGCGGCCAGGTCATCGGCGGGGCGGCGGAGTCCATTCCGCTGGCCGATCACAGCGTGGACGCCGTCGTCGGCACCATCGTGCTGTGCTCGGTCTACGACCAGAGCCGCGTGCTCGCCGAGATCGTCCGCGTGCTGCGCCCTGGTGGCCGTTACGTGTTCCTGGAGCACGTCGCCGCGCCCGACGGCACCTGGTCGCGCTGGGCGCAGAAGACCGTGGCGCCGGTGTCGCGCTGGCTCGACGGCGGCTGCGACCCGGCACGCGAGACCGGCCGCGCCATCGACGCGGCCGGATTCGACCGGGTGGAGACCGAGGAGTTCCTGCTCCACGGCCCGTTCGGGGTGAAGATCCCCCACCTGACCGGCTGGGCCAGCACGGCCGGGTGAGGGCCGGTTCTCACATTCCGAACTTCGAGCGCACGTCCGCGACGATCAGGTCGTGGTCGATGCTCAGCGCGACCATCGCGCCCAGCGCCGCGCTGGTGATCGCGTGGATCCACGGTGACGGCCAGTTCGGCAGCCGGGCGGCCTCGCCGGCGGCGTAGATCAGGTCCACCGAGGTGTGCCCGTGCTCGTCGATCCGCACCGAGCCGTCGTCCATCAGTTCGCAGCCGAGCGCTTCGGCCAGCTCGCCGTGCGCGTCGAGCGGAGTCTTGACGAACATCGCGTCGCGCGCGATCGTCTCGCCGCCGATCCGCACCCCGGTGAGGTGGCCGTCGGCGCCGGTGACCTGCTCCACCGGTTCCGTCCGCACCTCCACCTCGCACACCTTCAGCGCGGCGGCCGCCTCCTCGTCGAAGTCCGGTGTGCCGTCGGTGAACAGCACCACGTCGGAGCTGTACCGGGTGAGTTGCACGGCCAGGTGCGCCGCGGAGGTCTCCGCGCCCAGCACGGCCAGCTTCTGCCCGCGCACCTCGAACCCGTGGCAGTACGGGCAGCCGTAGACGCCCTGGCCCCACAGCTCGGCCACGCCGTCGACCTCGGGCAGCCGGTCACGCCGGCCCACGGTCAGCAGCACGCTGCGGGCCTGCTCGGTGGTGCCGTCGGCGAGCACCACCGACGCGCTTTCCTCGCCGGCCGACACCGAGGCGACCGCGACGTCCCGCACGGTCACGGTCTCGTACTTGGCCAGGTCCTCCCTGGCGATCCGGCGGAACTCGGCGGGGTCGATCCCGTCCCGGCTGAGGAAGCCGTTCATCGCGTGTGCCCTGGCGTTGCGCGGTTCGCCCGAGTCCACCAGCAGCACCCGCCGCAGCGCGCGGCCCAGGATCAGCGCCGCGTTCAGGCCGGACGGCCCCGCACCTACCACGATCACGTCGTACATCGAATCTCCTTGTTCATTCCGGGATGCGGGCGCCGAGTTCGCGGGCGATCCGGCCGACGCCGGGGGAACTCAGCACGGTCTGGTGGTTGCCCGGCACGCCGATGATCTCCAGCCTGCCCTTGACCGTGTTCTCCCAGCCGTACGCGGGCTGGGTGACCGGGGTGTCCGCGGCGCGGAACAGCACCACGTCCCCCGCGTACCTGGCCGCCCGGTGGGAAACCAGGGCGGCGATGTGCCGCTTGTGGACATCCCGCATGCGCAGCAGCCGGGTGGCGTCCAAACCGGACGGCAGCGCGTTCGCCTTCGCCGCCTGCTCCATCGCCGCCTCGATGGCGGCGTCCGGTTCGAGCGAGCGCAGGTGGTCCAGGTCCAGTGGCACACCGGCGAAGAACTCGGCGATCACGTCGACGTCGTCCACGTCACCGTCGACCAGTTCCGGCGCCACCGAGTCGATCATCGCGACCAGTTCGACGCGCTCGCCCGCGTCTTCCAGCCTGGCCGCCATTTCCAGCGCGACCACACCGCCGAGCGACCAGCCGGCCAGGTGGTACGGCCCGTGCGGCCGGACCGCGCGCACCTCGGCGAGATACCGATCGGCCATCACGCCGATGTTGTCGTCGGCCTCCTGCCCTTCCTCCAGGCCGAGCGGGGCCAGCCCGTAGAACGGCCGGGCGCGGCCGAGCCGGCGGGCCAGTTCGCCGTAGCAGAGCACGCTGCCACCGGCCGGGTGCACGCAGAACACCGGCGTGCCCTCGCCCGCGGTGATCTCCACCAGCGGCCGCCAGGCCGCGCCGCCACCGCTGATCAGCCCGGCCTCCTGTTCGACCGTGCGTGCGGCGAGCTGGTCGGCGAGCGTGATCTTCACGTCGAAGGCGCGCTGCACCTCGGTGGACAGCCGGATCGCGACCAGCGAATCGCCGCCGAGTTCGAAGAAGTCGTCCAGCACACCGACACGTTCGACGTCGAGCACCTTCTCCCAGATGCGCGCCAGCCGCAGTTCCACCGCGTCGCGCGGGGCCACGTAAGGCTTTTCCGACAGGTGCGCGCTGCGCGTGGCCCGGAGCACCTTGCGGTCGACCTTGCCGGAACTGGTCATCGGCATCGCGTCGAGCACGGTCACCGTGGACGGCACCATGTGCGCGGGCAGTTTCCGCGCCAGCTCGTCCAGCAGCCTGGCGCGCAGTTCGGCCCCGAGTTCCTGGCGCACCGGCATGTTCGCCGGTTCCAGCAGTTCCCCGTCGACCGGCGGGCGGAAGTCGGCGCGCGGCTGCCCGGCTTTGCGCAGGACCACGTCGAACGCGCCGTCGGCGTACCCGGCGGCCCAGCTGATCTCCACCTCGTACCCGCACGAACGCCCGAGCGCCCGCAGTTTCTCCGGGTCCACGGCGTCGCCGTCTCCCCCGGCGATGGCTTCGGACAGGGTCGCGTCACCGGAGGCACCGAGCAACCGCTGCCAGCGCTCGTGGTGCCGCCGCACCCGCGCGTTCGGCACCCGGGAGAGCGCGATCAGTTCCCGCGCCCCGCCTCGCAGCATGGTGGCCACCGCGTCCCAGGTCAGTTCGCCGCGCGTCCAGTCGAGCCACCGCGCCTCCACCTGGACGTGTGGCTTGGCCGCCTTCTCCAGCACCACGTCGTAGCGGAACCGGCTCAGCTCGTTGTCGTAGGCGCCTTCCTTCGGGCTGATCTCGATCCGGCCCAGCTCCGGCACCTTCTCCCGCAGCCTGGTGAAGAACCCGGGATCGACCAGCAGCTCGTTCTCCACGCGCGCCAGGTGCCGGACCCGCTGCACCACGTCCGCCGCGAGCACGTCCCCCGGTGCCTGCGCGACCTGGACCGACGCGTGGAGGGTTTCCAGCAGCAGCAGGTTGCGCACGTCGCCGATGAACATCGAGCCGCCCGGCACCAGCGCGTCCATCGCACCCCGGATGACCTCGACCAGGTAGGCCACGTCCGGGAAGTACTGGGTGACCGAGTTGAGCACCACCACGTCCACGCTGTCCGGCCGGATCCCGGCGAAGTCGACGGCTTCGCGCTGCTCCAGCACCACGTGCTCGTCCCCGCTTTCGGCGAGCCTGCCGCGCACGTACTCGATGGCCGTGGCCGACATGTCGGTGCCGTGGTAGCTGGTCACCTTCGGCGCGATGCGGGTGAGCAGGATGCCCGTGCCGCAGCCGATCTCCAGCACCCGCTTCGGTTGCAGGCCGAGCACGCGGTCCACCGTGCGGTCGCGCCATTCGAGCATCTCGCCGGTCGGGATCGGCTGACCGGTGTAGCTGGAGAGCCAGCCCGCGGTGTTGAAGTCGGCGTCGACCTCGATCACCGGCTCGGTGTAGATCTGCTCGTAGAGCGACTGCCACTGGTCCACGTGCCGCCGCAGCCAGGGCGCCGAGGACAGCGACTGGTCGGTGACCGCGGTGAAGTCCGGCTCGACGAAGGTGGCGAGCACGCCGTCGTCGGCCACCACGACCGCGTGCTTGACCATGGGGTCGTCCTGGAGCACGGCCTCGATCTCACCCGGTTCGACGCGCTGGCCGCGGATCTTGACCTGGTCGTCGTTGCGGCCGAGGAACTCGATCTCGCCGTCGGCCCGCCAGCGCGCGAGATCGCCGGTGCGGTAGAGCCTGCCGTCGGAGAACGGGTCCTTGACGAACTTCTGCCGGGTCAGCTTCGGCCGGCCGAGATAGCCCCTGGCCAGCCCGATCCCGCCCAGGCACAGCTCGCCGGGCACGCCGATCGGGGTCTGCTGCCCGGCCTGGTCGAGGATGCGGCAGGTGATGTTCGCGATCGGACGGCCGATCGGCACCACCGGATCACCCCTGTGCTCCGGCAGGCACTGCCAGTAGGTCACGTCGATCGAGGCTTCGGTCGGCCCGAACAGGTTGTGCAGTTCGGCGTCCAGCAACGAGAAGAACCGGTCCCGCAGATCCGCCGTCAACGCCTCACCACTGCAGAACACCCGCTTGACCGAAGGAAGTTCCGAAACCCCTTCGGCGGCAAGGAAGTACCGCAACATCGATGGGACGAAGTGGAGGGTCGTGACGCCCTCGTCCCGGATCAGCTCGGTGAGGTAGTCCGGATCGCGGTGGCCTTCCGGCTTCGCCAGCACCATGCGCGCCCCGATCATCAGCGGCCAGAAGAACTCCCACACCGAAACGTCGAAGGTGTACGGAGTCTTCTGCAGCACCACGTCCGCGTCGCCGATCGGATACTCCGCCTGCATCCAGCGCAACCGGTTCCACACCCCGCGGTGTTCGAGCATGACGCCCTTGGGCTTGCCGGTGGAACCGGAGGTGTAGATGACGTACGCCAGGTCGGCGGGCTTGCCGACGCCGGGATCGGTGTCCGCGCCGTCGAACTCGGCGGTGTCCAGCGCCAGCGCGGTGCCCGGGATGCGGTCGCGCAGTTCTTCCTGGGTGAGCACCAGTTTCGCGCCGGTGTCGCGGATCAGGAACTCCAGGCGCTCGGCCGGGTAGTCCGGGTCCAGCGGCACATACGCGCCACCCGCCTTGAGCACGCCGAGCAGCGCCACCACCAGTTCGACGGAACGCCGCATCGCGACGCCGACCACCTTGTCCGCGCGCACACCCGCATCGATCAGGTGGTGCGCCAGCCGGTTCGCGCGGCGATCCAGTTCGGCGTAGGTGAGTTCGTCCTGTCCACATCGGACCGCGACCGCGTCCGGCGTCGCGGCGGCCTGCCGGGCGATCACCTGGTGCAGGCACTCGGGCTCGCCGTAGTCGACCGCGGTGTCCGCCCACCGCTCGAACAGTTCCGCCTCCGGCGCGGTGAGCAGCCCGATCTCGCCGACCGCGCGCTGCTCGTCGCCCGCCAGTTCCTCCAGCAGGCCGCGCAGGTGCGCGAGCAGCCGTTCCGCCGCGCCGGCGTCGATCCGGGTCTGGTCGAACCACACCTTCAGCGTGGTCTCGCGGCCCGGGATGACCACCACGGTCAGCGGGTAGTTGGTCTGCTCCATGCTGTGCAGATCGGCCACCCGCAGGCGGCTGACCCGTTCGAGCACGGAGAAGTCCGCCGGGTAGTTCTCGAACACCAGGATGCTCTCGAACAGCGGCACCCCGGCCGGCACCTCGCTCCACTCCTGCACCTTGGTCAGCGGGCTGAATTCGAACTGGCGCTGGTCGATCTGCGCCTGCTGCAGTTCGCTCAGCCAGGTGCCGAGCCGCTGGCCACCCGGGCAGGTCACCCGCGCGGGCAGGGTGTTGATGAACAGCCCGGCGATGTTCCCGGCCCCGGCCAGATCGACGGGACGACCGGAGGAAGTCACGCCGAACACCACGTCCTCGGTGCCCGAGTACCGCGAAAGCAGCAGCGACCACGCGGCCTGGAACAGCGTGTTCACCGTCAGCCTGCGGCGGCGGGCGACCTCTTCCAGCCTCGCGCCCAACTCGGCGGGCAGCACGATCTCGCGCCGGTCGTAGTCCTCGTCGCGACGGTCCCCTTCGGACGGACGATCCACCCCGAGCGACGTCGGTTCCGAGACCCCGGCGAGCAGACCGCGCCAGTACCGTTCCGCGGCTTCGAGATCCTGCCGCTGCAACCATTCGATGTAGTCGTGGTACTGCCGGACGTCGTGCAGTTCCGGCTCCCGGCCGTCGCACAGCGGCACGTAGATCTCGAACAGCTCGCGCAGCACGCCGGCCGAACTCCAGCCGTCCAGGATCAGGTGGTGGAAGTTCCAGACCACCTGCCACGCCTCGTCGCCCAGCCGGAACAGCCCGACGCGCACCAGTGGCGCCCGGTTCAGTTCGAACCCGTCCTCGCGCTGCTTCCCCAGCAACGCCGACAGCCGCTCGGCCTGCGCGTCCTCGTCCAGGTCGCGCCAGTCCTCTTCGGACCATGGCAGCTCGATCGAGTCGAACACCACCATCAGCGGCCGGTCGAGCCCTTCCCATTCCACCGCCGACCGCAGCGCCTCGTGCCGGTCGACCAGCCGCTGCCAGGACTCGCGGAAGAGGATCGGATCGAGATCGCCTTCGAGCCGGACGCTGAACTGTTCGAAGTAGACCCCCGAACCGGGCGCGGACAGGGTGTGGAACAACAGGCCCTGCTGCATGGTGGTGGCCGGGTACAGGTCGCCGACCAGGCCGTGGGTGGCGGTGATCGCGGCCAGTTCGGCGGCCCCGGCCCCGGCCAGCGGGAAGTCGCCCGGCAGGTACGCCCGCGCCGCCGCTTCACCGGCCGCGACGGTCAGCGCGTCGAGGTGCCCGCGGATCTCCGCCAGCAGGATGTCCATGGTGGACGGCTCATAGCGGGAGCCGGGATAGGTCAGTTCGACGGTCAGCGCGCCGTCGCTGATGCCCGCGTTGATCTCGACCGGGTGGTGCCGGGTGTTCTCCCCCGCGTGCGCGCCCTCCGACGAGTCCAGCGCCAGGGTGAATTCACCACCGGCCACCCCGTCGAGCTGGCCCAGGAAGTTGAACAGCACCGCCGGGTTTTCCTTGAACCGCTCCCGCAGCAGGCCGTAGCCGATGCCGTTGTGCGGCGCCTCCCGCAGGGCGTGCTTGACCGCGCGCACCGCCTCGACCTCGGGTGCGGCGCCGACCGGCAGGTGCACCGGGCGCATCACGGTGAACCAGCCGACCGTGCGCGAGAGGTCGATGTCGTCGAAGAGCGGTTCGCGGCCGTGGCCCTCCACATCGACGGTGATCCCGGCGTCGCCGGTCCAGTCGGTCAGGCCCTGCGCGCACGCGGTCAGCACCATCTCGTCCACCCGCGCTTTCATCCGGCGCGCGGTCTCGGCCAGCCGTGCCGTCGCTTCCGCGGGCAGCGAGATCCGCCTGGTCACAGCGGTTGCCTGCGTGTCGGGACCGTCGAAGTCGGCGGGCAGCGGAGTGATCGAGTCGACCACGCCCCGCCAGTAGCCCTCTTCGGCGGTCACGTCGTACGAGGCGAGGCGCTCGGTCCATTGCGCGAACGCGGTGGTCTTCGGCGGGAACGCGCCTCGGTCGAAGTAGGCGCGTTCGAAGTCCTCGACGATGAACCGCCAGCTGACCGCGTCGACCACCAGGTGGTGACAGGCAAGGACCAGCGTGGTGCCGTCGACGGCGCCCTTCACCAACGGTCCGTGCTCGATGTCGAGACCGGTGTGCGCGGTGCGAACCGGGTCATCGCTGACGACCACCGGCACGGCGATCTCGTCGACGCCGACCTGGTGCGCGCCTTCCCGGGTGAACCGCGAGCGAAGCACGTCGTGGTGTGCGATCACGCGTTCCAGGGCCTGGCGCACGCGGTCCGGGTCGAATTCGTCCTTCGCCACCAGGGTGATTCCCTGGTTCCACTGGTCGCGCACCGGCAGGTCCAGGTCGAAGAACCAGCGCTGCACCGGGCCCAGCTCGACCGGCCCGGTCACCGGTTCCTGCGGCGCGAGCACCGCGGGCCCGTGCCCGGCCACCTCGACCAGCCGCGCCACGGTCTGCTCGCGGAACACCTGCGCCGGGGTCAGGTGGATGCCCGCCTGCGCGGCCCGCGAGACCATCTGGATCGACAGGATCGAGTCGCCGCCGAGGGCGAAGAAGTTGTCCAGCACGCCGACGCGTTCGACGCCGAGCACCTCGGCCCAGATCGCGGCCAGCTCCTGCTCCAGCGACGACCGCGCCGGGATGAACTCCTCACCGCCCTGCCACACCGGGTCGGGCAGCGCCCCGCGATTCAGCTTTCCGTTGGATGACAACGGCAACGCGTCCAGCATGGTGACGCCGGCGGGCACCATGTACTCGGGCAGCCGCTGCCGCACCCAGTCGCGGACCTCGTCGGCGTCCACCGCGGGCACCACGTACGCGGCGAGCTGCTGCTGCCCCTCGACCTGGTGCACGGTGACCGCGGCCTCACGCACGGCGGGATGGGTCAGGATGACCGACTCGATCTCACCCGGTTCGACGCGCTGACCGCGGATCTTGACCTGGTCGTCGTTGCGGCCGAGGAATTCGATCACCCCGTCCGGCCGCCAGCGCGCCAGGTCGCCGGTGCGGTAGAGCCTGCCGCCGGAGAACCGGTCGTCGATGAACTTCTCGTCGGTCAGGTCGGGACGGCCGAGGTAACCGCGCGCAACGGCGATGCCCCCGAGGCAGAGTTCGCCCGGCACGCCGACCGGCACCTGCTGGCCCGCCTGATCCAGGATGCGGCAGTTGACGTTCGCGATCGGCCGCCCGATCGGCACCATCGGATCACCTCGGTGCTCCGGCAGGCACTGCCAGTAGGTGACCTCGATCGAAGCCTCGGTCGGACCGAACAGGTTGTGCAGTTCCGCGTCGAACAACTCGAAGAACCGATCACGCAGATCCGCGGTCAGCGCCTCCCCGCTGCAGAACACCCGCTCCACCGAGGACAGTTCCGAAACCCCGTCCGCGGCAAGGAAGTACCGCAGCATCGACGGGACGAAGTGGAGCACGGTGATCGCTTCGTCGCGGACCAGCCGGACCAGGTAGTCCGGGTCCTTGTGGCCTTCGGGCTTGGCCAGCACCAGCTTCGCGCCGACCATCAGCGGCCAGAAGAACTCCCACACCGAGACGTCGAAGGTGTACGGGGTCTTCTGCAGCACCACCGCCGAAGCGTCCAGGTCGTAGTGGTGCTGACCCCAGCGCAGCCGGTTCCACACGCCGGCGTGCTCGACCATCACGCCCTTGGGATTGCCGGTGGAACCCGAGGTGTACATGACGTACGCGAGATCGGTCGGCTTCACCGGCCGATCGGGGGCCGCCGTGGACCCGTGCCATTCGCGGTCCACGGTCAGCACGGGCACCCCGTCCGGCAGCCCGGCCCGCAGGTGGTCCTGGGTCAGCACGAGCACCGCGGCGGTGTCGCGGAGCATGAACTCCAGCCGGTCCACCGGGTGGTCGGGGTCGAGCGGCAGGTACGCGCCGCCCGCCTTGAGCACCCCGAGCATCGCGACCACCAGTTCGGTCGACCGGTGCAGGCACAGGCCGACCACCCGGTCCGCGGTCACGCCCCGCTCGATCAGGTGGTGCGCGAGCTGGTTCGAGCGCTGGTCGAGTTCGGCGTAGGTCAGTTCGTCGCCCTCGCAGCGGACCGCGATGGCGTCCGGCGTCTTCGCGGCCTGGCGCACCACGAGTTCGTGCAGGCACCCGGGGGCGCCGAAGTCGACGCCGGTGCCAGCCCAGGTCTCCAGTTGCTCGCGCTCAGGTCCGGTGAGCAGGCCGATTTCGGTGACCCGGCGCCCCGGATCCCCGATAAGTTCCTCGATCAGCGCGCGAAGGTGCCCGAGCAGGCGCTCGGCGACGTCGGCGTCGATCCGCGTCTCGTCGAACCACACCTTGAGCTTGGTCCGCGCGCCGAGTTCGATCAGCAGGGTCAGCGGATAGTTGGTCTGCTCGATGCCGAACAGCTCGGTGACGCGGAGATCCCGGACCTCGTCGAGCACGGAGAAGTCCGTCGGATAGTTCTCGAACACCAGGATGCTGTCGAACAGGGTGGCGCCTGAGGGCACCTCGCTCCAGTCCTGGACCTTGGCCAGCGGACTGAATTCGAACTGCCGCCGCTCGGTTTCCTCGCGCTGGAACTCCGGCAGCCAGTCCGCGATCGTGCGGTCACCCGGGATCCGCACGCGCGCGGGCAGGGTGTTGATGAACATGCCCGCGATCTCCTCGACCCCGGGCAGTTCCACCGGACGCCCGGACGAGGTCACGCCGAACACCACGTCGTCACTGCCGGAATACCGCGACAGCAGCAGAGACCACGCGGCCTGGAAGACCGTGTTCACCGTCAGCCTGCGTTCCCTGGCGACCTCTTCCAGTCGCGTGGCCAGCTCGGCCGGGAGCACCAGCTCGCGGCGGTCGTAGTCCTCGTCGCCGCGGAATCCGTCGGCGGTGCGGTCGATGCCGAGCACCGTCGGCTCGGTCACCCCGTCGAGCAGTTCGCGCCAGAACCGTTCCGCCGCACCGAGATCCTGCTGCTGCAACCAGCCGATGTAGTCGCGGTACTGCCGCACCGGCGGCAGCTTCGGTTCCTCGCCCGCGCACAACGCCACGTAGTTCAGGAACAGCTCGCGGAGCACGGCGGCGGAACTCCAGCCGTCGAGCAGCAGGTGGTGGTAGTTCCAGACCACCTGCCACGCGTCGTCGGCCAGCCGGTACAGACCGACCCGCAGCAGCGGCGCGGTACCGAGGTCGAAGCCCTCGATCCGGTCCGCCGCCAGGGTTTCCGACAACCGGGTGGCCTGCTCGTCCGGGGTCAGGCCGCGCCAGTCCTCTTCGGACCACGGCAGCTCGATCCGGTCGAACACCACCAGCACCGGGGTGTCCAGGCCCTCCCACTGCACGGCCGAGCGGAGCACGTCGTGCCGGTGCACCAGCCGGTCCCACGCGTCGCGGAAGGCGGTCGCGTTCAGCTCGCCCTCCAGCCGCACGCTGAACTGCTCGAAGTACACCCCGGACTCCGGCGCCGACAGGGTGTGGAAGAGCAGGCCCTGCTGGACCGGGGAAAGCGGGTAGATGTCCTTGATGGTCCTAGGCACCGGCGTTTCCTTCCATCTTGGCCATGAGGTCGTCGAGCGCCTGCTGGCTGAGCCCGGCGAGCGGGAAGTCGCTGGTGTGCGCGGCCGCGTCGGCGTGCCCGGCGAGCACCTCCAGCCGCCGCCGGATGCCGTCGAGCAGGTCGGCGGCGGTGGCGTCGCTGTGGCGTTCGGTCGAGTGGGTCAGGTCGAGCACCAGCTCGGTGTGGTGGATGCCCGCGTTGATCTCCAGCGTGTGGTGGCGGGTGTTCTCCGGTGCCTGCGCGGCGCTCGCCCAGGCGGGGTTGTCCAGTTGCAGGCGGAACACCGAGTCGCCGGTGGCGGACTCGTCGACCTGCCCGAGGTAGTTGAACAGCACCGGCGCGTCCGGTAGGCCGAGCCGTTCGCGCAGCAGGCCGTAGCCGATGCCGTTGTCCGGCGCCTCACGCAACGCCTGCTTGACCACGCGGACGGCCTCGGCCGCCTCCGCACCACCGACCGGCAGGTGCACCGGGCGGATCACGGTGAACCAGCCCGCGGTCCGGGTCAGGTCCACGTCGTCGAACAGCGGCTCGCGGCCGTGGCCCTCGACGTCGATGGTGATGCCCGAGCGGTCGCTCCACTCCGCGAGGCCCTGCGCGCACGCGGTGAGCACGAGTTCGTCGGTGCGTGCCTTGGTCCGGCGGGCGTTCTCGACCAGTTCCGCGGTGAGGTCCGCGGGCAGCACCAGGCGACGGGTGGTCGCGCTGGCATGAACGTCCTGGCCCGCACGGTCCACCGGGAGCGGCGTGATCGTGCTCGCCACTTCGCGCCAGTAGTCGGCCTGGTCGCTGACGTCGTGGTCACGCAGGCGCGAGGTCCACTCCGCGAATGAGGTGGTCTTCGGCGGGAACTCGCCCTGATCGAGGTAAGCGCGTTCGAAGTCCTCGACGATGAATCGCCAGCTCACCGCGTCGACGACCAGGTGGTGGCAGGCGAGCACGAGCCGTTGCGCGTCGTCGAGATCGACCACCACGGCACGCAGCAACGGCCCGTTCTCCAGGTCCAGACCCGAATGCGCGGCGCGGACCGCCTCGACCATCACCACGTCGGCGTCGCGGCCGGCGCCGTCGATCAGCTCGACCGGCACCTCGTCGGTTTCGAGCTGCTCCTGCGCGCGGCCGGCGAACCGCGACCGGAGCACGTCGTGGTGCGCGACCACTTTGCCGAGTGCGTCGGCGACCAGATCCGGATCCAGTTCGATGCTCGACTCCAGCACCACGCCCTGGTTCCAGTGGTCGCGGTTCTCCAGTTCGAGCCCGAAGAACCAGCGCTGCACCGGCCCCAGCTCGACCGGACCGACCACGGGTCCCTGCTCGGCGACCACCACCGGCCCCTGACCAGCCACCTCGACCAGCCGGGCCACGGTCTGCTCGCGGAACACCTGCGCGGGCGTCAGGTGAATGCCGTGCTGAGCCGCCCGCGACACCATCTGGATCGACAGGATCGAATCACCGCCGAGCGCGAAGAAGTTGTCCAGCACCCCGACTTCGTCCAGGCCGAGCACGTCGGCCCAGATCTCGGCGAGCACGCGTTCCTGGTCGGAACGGGCTTCGACGAACTCGTCGGCCGCCTGCCACACCGGCTCCGGCAACGCCGAACGATCCACCTTGCCGTTGGAGGACAACGGAAGCCGGTCGAGCACGGTGATGCCCGCCGGGACCATGTACTCCGGCAGCCGGGAGTGCACCCAGCCACGCAGCTCGGCCGGGTCGGCGTCGGTGACCACATAGGACGCCAGCCGCTTGCCGGTGCCTTCGCCGTGGACCACGGTGACCGCATCGGAG
This sequence comes from Amycolatopsis sp. YIM 10, assembly GCF_009429145.1. Taxonomy (GTDB): domain Bacteria; phylum Actinomycetota; class Actinomycetes; order Mycobacteriales; family Pseudonocardiaceae; genus Amycolatopsis. The sequence continues at coordinate 8,299,943 of NZ_CP045480.1, forward strand.
ACGGCTTCGTGCGCGGTGAGCGCGGAGTCGATCTCGCCCAGTTCCACGCGGAACCCGCGGATCTTGACCTGGTGGTCCACGCGCCCCAGGAACTCGATCACGCCGTCCTTGCGCCAGCGCCCCAGGTCACCGGTGCGGTAGAGCAGGGCACGCGGGTCATCGGAGAACGGGTCGGACAGGAAGCTCGCGTTCGTCCGCTCCTCATCGCCCCAATAACCGCGTGCCACCCCGATACCGCCGATGCACAACTCACCGGCCACACCGATCGGACACAGCTGCTGCGACTCGTTCAGTACGTAGAAGCGTTGATTGGAGAGCGGGCGGCCGTAGGGAATGCTCGTCCAGCTCGGGTCGACTTCGGTGATGGGGTACGAGATCGACCAGATCGACGCCTCCGTCGCGCCACCACCGCTGAAGATCTTCATCTCCGGGTTCAGCGCCCACACCTTCTCGGGCAACGACACCGGAATCCAGTCACCCGAGAGCAATCCCACCCGGAGCGACGCGAGGGTGGTGGCATTCGCCTCCGGCGCCTCGACCAGCAGTTGCAGCAACATCGGGACCGAATCCCAGACGGTCACCCCATGCCGATCGACCAGTTCCACCCAGTGCGACGGGTCCTTCACGCCCTCGGGTGCCGGGAGCACCAGAGTCGCGCCCACCGACAGCGGACCGAAAATGTCGTACACCGACAGGTCGAAACTCAGCGACGCCAAGCCCAGAACACGATCCTCAGGCGTGACCTCGAACCGCTTGTTGATGTCCACCACCGTGTTCAGCACCCCGAGGTGATCGATCATCACACCCTTCGGCACACCCGTCGACCCCGACGTGAAGATCACATACGCCAGATCGGCCGGAGCCTGCACCACGTCCGGCATTTGCGGGGAGAACCCGGTCAGCTGATCCAAGTCCAGGTCGAGCCGGATCTCGACCGGCGGAAGGTCCACTTCGGACAAGGTGAGAACCTGCTTCACGCCGCCGAGTTCGATCAGTTCGGCCAGGCGCGCCTGCGGCAGGCCCGGGTCCAACGGCAGGTAAGCCGCGCCTGAAGCCACCACGCCGAGTACCGCGGCGACCTGGTTCACGCCTTTCGGCAGGCAGATGCCGACCAGCTCGTTCGGCCGCGCGCCCTGTTCCCGCAACCACCACCCGATCCGCGACGCCCGCGCCAGCAGCTCCCGGTAGGTGACCGAGCCGTCGTTCGCGATGACCGCGGTGGCATCGGGGAAGCACGCGCCGGCCGCCCACACACCCTCGTGCACACAACCAGTCACACCGAAGTCCTCGTCGGTGTCGTTCCACTCGTGGACCAGCTGGGTCCGCTCGGCCTCGGTCAGCAGCGGCACCTCACCGACCGGCCGCTCCGGCGCCGCGACCACGCCGTCCAGCAATACGCGGAAGTGCTCCAGGAACCGGTCGACCGTGCTCTCGTCGAACAGATCCGTGTTGTAGTCCACCGAAACCAGGAACCCGTCATCGGACTCGGCGACCATCCAGGTCAGGTCGAACATCGACCACCGGCGTTGCACGGTGGCGGGTTCGACCACCAGCGAGTGCAGTTCGATGGTCTCGCCCTCACCCACCTGGAGCCGGTTCCCGGCGCCTACCGCCAGCGGTGCGAGACCCTCGTTGTCGAACGCCTGCGTCCGCTGCATCACGAACATCGTCTGGTACAGCGGGGAATACGACGAATCACGCTCCGGCGCGAGCCGCTCGACCATCTCCGCCATCGGGAAGTCCTCGTGCTCGAACGCCCCGAGCACCACTTCCTGAACCTGCCGCAGAGTGTCCTCGAAGGACATCTCCGCGGTGAAGTCGGTGACCATCGGCAGCGGGTTGATGAAGTACCCGACCACGTTGTCGATCTCCGGCTGACCGCGGCCCGCCGTCGGTGAGCCGACCACGATCCGGTTCTGCCCGGTCTCGCGGTGCAGGAACAGCTGGTACGCCGAAAGCAGCACCACGAACGGTGTCACCCCGAGCCGGGCGCCGAGTTCCTTCAGGCGATCGGAAATCTCCTCGCCGACGTTGAACACGCGGTTGGCACCGCGGAACGACTGCACGGGCGGGCGCGGGCGGTCGGCGGGCAGCGCGAGCACCGGCAGGTCGCCGTCGAGCCGCTCGCGCCAGTACTCCCACAGGCGGTCACCGTCGGCGCCGGACAGGAGTTCGCGTTGCCAGTCCACAAAGTCGGCGTACTCGACGGCCGGAGGCGGCGTGGACGCCTCACCCCGGTACTCGAGCGCCAGCTCTTCCAGCAGTACCACGCACGACCAGAGGTCGACCACGATGTGGTGCGCGCAGATCAGCAGCACCGATTCGCCGTCGCGCTCGAACACGCGGAGGCGGACCGGCGATCCTTCAGTCAGCTCGAACGGACGGTCGGCTTCGTCGGCCACCAGGGTTTCGAGATCGGCCACCGCACGGGCGTCCACCACGTCGAAATCCGCTACCGCACCGGGATCGATCCGGTAGAACGGGCCCTGATCGTCCTCGCCGAACACCGCGCCGAGCAGGCTGTGCCGGGAAACCACCGTCTGCCACGCGGACCGCAGCAGCTCAGTGTCCAATGGGGACAACACGCGCATCGCGGTCGCGACGTGGTAAGCCCCCGATTCGTCGGCGAATCGATAAATTGACCAGAGCGCTTCCTGTCCCCGGGACAACCGCGAGACGACCCCGCGTTCGCGCCGCTGGATCGACGAACGCTTCTCCCCGACCATCTCCGCCAGCCGGGCTACGGTCTGCTCCCGGAACACCTGCGCGGGCGTCAGGTGGATTCCGGCCTGAGCCGCCCGCGACACCATCTGGATCGACAGGATCGAATCACCACCGAGCGCGAAGAAGTTGTCGTGCACGCCCACGCGTTCGACGCCCAGCACCTCGACCCAAACCCCGGCCAACGCCTTCTCGGTGGCCGAACGCGCCTCGACGAACTCACCGTCTGCCTGCCACTCCGGCTCCGGCAACGCGGACCGGTCGACCTTGCCGTTGGTGGACAACGGAAGCCGGTCCAGCAGGGTGACGCCCGCCGGGACCATGTACTCCGGCAGCCGCTCGCGAACCCATTCCCGCAACGCCGCGACATCGGCTTCCTGAGCGACCACATAGGACGCCAGTCGCCGGTTCGTGCCTTCCTGGTGCACGACGGTCACCGACTCGGCGACCTCGGGATGCGCCGACAGCACCGAATCGATCTCGCCCAGTTCCACGCGGAACCCGCGGATCTTGACCTGGTGGTCGACGCGGCCGAGGAACTCGATCACCCCATCGCTGCGCCAGCGCCCCAGGTCACCGGTGCGGTAGAGCAGGGCACGCGGGTCGTCCGAGAACGGGTCAGGCAGGAAGCTCGCGTTCGTCCGCTCCTCATCACCCCAATAACCCCGCGCCACCCCGATACCGCCGATGCACAACTCACCGGCCACACCGATCGGACACAACTGCTGCGACTCGTTCAGTACGTAGAAGCGCTGGTTCGACAACGGGCGACCGTACGGAATGCTCGTCCACGACGGATCAACTTCCGTGATCGGATACGAGATCGACCAGATCGACGCCTCGGTGGCCCCACCACCACTGAAGATCTTCATCTCCGGATTCAGCGCCCACACCTTCTCGGGCAACGACACCGGAATCCAGTCACCCGACAGCAACCCCACCCGCAGCGGGGCAAGCCGATCCGCGCTCGCTTCGGGCGCCTCCACCAGGAGCTGCAACAACATCGGGACCGAATCCCACACCGTCACCCGGTATCGCTCGATCAGCTCCACCCAGTGCGACGGATCCTTCACGCCCTCGGGCGCCGGGAGCACCAGAGCCGCGCCCACCGACAGCGGACCGAAGATGTCATACACCGACAGGTCGAAACTCAACGACGCCAAGCCCAGAACACGATCCTCAGGCGTGACCTCGAACCGCTTGTTGATGTCCACCACCGTGTTCAGCACCCCGAGGTGATCGATCATCACACCCTTCGGCACACCCGTCGACCCCGACGTGAAGATCACATACGCCAGATCAGTCGGCGACTGCACCACGTCCGGCATGTCCGCCGGGTAGCTGGCCAGGTCCTCGACATCCAGATCCAGTCGGGTAACGCCCGAAGGCAGCTCCACCGCCGAACCGGTCAGCACCCGGGTAACACCCCCGAGTTCGATCAACTCGGCGAGCCGGGCCTGCGGTAATCCCGGGTCCAACGGCAGATAAGCCGCGCCCGAAGCCACCACGCCCAACACCGCCGCGACCTGCTCCACGCCCTTCGGCAGGCAGATGCCGACCAGCTCGTTCGGCCGCGCGCCCTGCTCCCGCAACCACCACCCGATCCGCGACGCCCGCGCCAGCAACTCGCCGTAGGTCAGCACGCCGTCATGCGCGATGACCGCCGGAGCCTCCGGATACCGCGCACCGGCCGCCCACACACCCTCGTGCACACAACCAGTCACACCGAAGTCCTCGTCGGTGTCGTTCCACTGGCGCACCAGCACATCCCGCTCGGCCGCGCTGAGCAGCGGCACCTCACCGACCGGCCGCTCCGGCGCGGAGATCACGCCGTCCAGCAGCACCTCGAAGTGGCCGAGCAGGCGGTCCACGGTGTCGGCGGTGAGCCGGTCGGGATCGTGCCGTGTGCGCAGGGTGAGCCGCTCCAGCGGTTCCACGACCAGCGCCAGCAGGTAGTTCGTCTGCTCGTAGGAGCGGTAGTCCGAGACCCGCAGCGCTTCGTCCACCTGGAACACCGAGTCGTCGAGCAGGTAGTTCTCCACCACGAAGATGTGGTCGAACAGCGGGGTGCCGCCGGCGACGTCGCTCCACTCGTGTGCCTTGGTCAGCGGGGTGTTCTCGTATCGGCGGCGTTCGGTCTCCACCCGCTGGAGGTCGCGCAGCCAGTCGGCGACGCGCTGCTCGACGGGCACGCCGACCCGCGCCGGGAGCGTGTTGATGAACAGGCCGATCATCCGCTCCACTTCGGACACTTCCGCCGGACGCCCGGCCGAGGTGACCCCGAAGACCAGGTCCCGCTGACCGGAATACCGCGACAGCAGCAGCGACCAAGCGCCCATCAGCACCGTGTTCAGCGTGAGCCCGTGCGAGCGGGCGAATTCGCGGGCGCGGTCCGACAGCTCCTTCGGCAGTTCCACAGTGGACTCGGCAGCCTCCGGGCGACGGGCCGTCGAGGCGATGACCTGCTCGATGCCCAGCCGCGTCGGCTCGGTGAACCCGGCGAGGTGCGTCCGCCAGTATTCCTCCGCCGCGCCGAGGTCCTGCGCCTCCAGCCATTCGACGTAGTCACGGTATGGCGGGGCCGTCACCGCGGGCGGTTCCTCCCCGGCCACCAATGCGCGGTAGACGGTGAAGAAGTCCTCCAGCACCAGCGCCGCGCTCCAGCCGTCCAGCACAACGTGGTGGTGCGACCAGACGAGGTCCCAGGTCCGGTCGTCGGCGCGGACGAGCCGCAGTCGCATCAGCGGCGCGTCGGACAGCGAGAACCCGGCCGTGCGGTCCTCGCGCAGCAGTTCGCCGAGGTCGTCACGTTCCTCGATGACGATCGGCGCGGCGACCCTGGTGTGCACCACCTGGTACGGCGTCGCGAGATCCTGCCAGGCGAGCGCGGTGCGCAACGCGGGATGCCGCCGCACGGTCCGCTCCCACGCGTCGCACAACGTCGACACACGCAGCTCGCCGGACAAACGCAGCCGGATCTGTTCGATGTAGACACCGGAGTCGGGCGCGGAAAGCGTGTGGAACAACAGGCCCTGCTGCATCGGTGTCGCCGGGTACAGGTCGTCGATCGAGGTGACCGCGATCCGTTCCAGTTCCGCCTCGGTGACCTGCGTGAGCGGGAAGTCCTCCGGGATGAAGGCAGCCTGCGTCGAGTCGGTCAGCGCGGTGAGCCGGCGCCGCACGCTGTCGAGCAGACCGTCGATCGTGGTGCCCTCGTGCTGCGCCGACGAGTAGGTGAAGTCGATCAGCAGCTGGTCGTGGTGCAGGCCGGCGTTGATTTCGAAGGTGTGGTGACGCCGGTTCTCCGGCGCGTACCCGGCGCCGTTGGCCGCCGGTTCGTAGCGCAGGGTGAACACCGTCCCGGCCTGGTCGATCTGGCCGAGGTAGTTGAACAGCACCGGCGCGTCCCGGCCGATCCGCTCTCGCAGCAGGCCGTAGCCGATGCCCTGGTCCGGGGCCGAGCGCAGCGACCGCTTCACCGCGCGCAGGGCGCCGATCTCGTCGGTGCCGCCGACCGGCAGGTGCACCGGGCGGATCGCGGTGAACCAGCCGGCCGTCCGGGAAAGGTCGACGTCGTCGGACAACGCCTCGCGTCCGTGGGCCTCGACATCGATGGTGACGCCGTCGCGACCGGTCCATTCGGTGAGCGCCCGCGCCCACGCGGTCAGCACGAGTTCGTCCGGCCGGGCCTTCATCCGGCGGCCCGCGTCCAGCAGGGCGGCGGCCGGGAGCAGAACCCGTCGCGTGACCGCGGTGGCGTGCGTGTCCTCACCGTTGTGGTCGGCGGGCAGCGGGGTGATCGTGCCCAGGATCTCGCGCCAGTACTCGATCTGGTCGCTCGCGTCGTAACCGGCGAGCCGTGAGGTCCACTCCGCGAACGAGGTGGTCTTCGCGGGCGGTTCGCCTTCACCGAGGTAGGCGCGTTCGAAGTCCTCCAGCACGAAGCGCCAGCTCACCGCGTCGATCACCAGGTGGTGGCAGGCGATCGTGACGGTGTTGCCGCTGATCGCGGCTTGGAGCAATGGTCCGTGTTCGATGTCCAGCCCGCGGTTCGGATCACCATCGACGACCGGCGCGGTGGCCTCGGCCAACTGTTCCTGACGCCACTGCCCGTCTTCGCGGATGAAGCGGGAACGCAGTACGTCATGCCGGTCGAGCACGGTTTCGAGCGCCTTGGCCACGCGCTCGGCGTCCGGTTCGACGTCGGCTTCGAGCACCACGCTCTGGTTCCAGTGGTCGCGGTTCTCCAGTTCGAGCCCGAAGAACCAGCGCTGCACCGGCCCCAACTCGACCGGACCGACCACCGGTCCCTGCTCGGCGACCACCACCGGCCCCTGACCAGCCACCTCGACCAGCCGGGCCACGGTCTGCTCGCGGAACACCTGCGCGGGCGTCAGGTGAATGCCGTGCTGAGCCGCCCGCGACACCATCTGGATCGACAGGATCGAATCACCACCGAGCGCGAAGAAGTTGTCACGCACACCGACGCGTTCGACTCCCAGGACCTCGGCCCAGATCCGGGTCAGCACACGTTCCTGCTCCGACCGGGCCTCGACGAACTCGTCGGCCGCCTGCCACACCGGCTCCGGCAACGCCGAACGATCCACCTTGCCGTTGGAGGACAACGGAAGCCGGTCGAGCAGGGTGACGCCCGCCGGGACCATGTACTCCGGCAGCCGGGAGTGCACCCAATCGCGCAGCTCGGCCGGGTCGGCGTCGGTGACCACATAGGAGGCCAGCCGCCGGTTCGCGCCGTCCTGGTGCACCACGGTCACCGACTCGGCCACCGCCGGATGCGCTGACAGCACCGCATCGATCTCACCCAGTTCCACGCGGAACCCGCGGATCTTGACCTGGTGGTCCACGCGCCCCAGGAACTCGATCACGCCGTCCTTGCGCCAGCGCCCCAGGTCACCGGTGCGGTAGAGCAGGGCACGCGGGTCATCGGAGAACGGGTCGGGCAGGAAGCTCGCGTTCGTCCGTTCCTCATCGCGCCAGTAGCCGCGGGCGACACCGACGCCGCCGATGCACAGCTCTCCCGCGACGCCGACCGGACACGGCTCCTGCGCGCTGTTGAGGATGTAGAAACGCTGGTTGGACAGCGGACGGCCGTAGGGAATGCTCGTCCAGCTCGGATCGACTTCGGTGATCGGGTAGGTGATGGACCAGATCGACGCCTCCGTCGCGCCACCACCGCTGAAGATCTTCATCTCCGGGTTCAGCGCCCACACCTTCTCGGGCAACGACACCGGAATCCAGTCACCCGAGAGCAATCCCACCCGGAGCGACGCGAGGGTGGTGGCATTCGCCTCCGGCGCCTCGACCAGCAGTTGCAGCAACATCGGCACGGAGTCCCAGACGGTGACGCCGTGCCGGTCGATCAGCTCGACCCAGTGCGACGGGTCCTTCACGCCGTCCGGGGCGGGGAGCACCAGAGCCGCGCCCACCGACAGCGGACCGAAGATGTCATACACCGACAGGTCGAAACTCAGCGACGCGAGCCCCAGCACCCGGTCGTCCGGCGTCACGTCGAACCGCCGGTTGATGTCCACCACGGTGTTCAGCACCCCGAGGTGGTCGATCATCACGCCCTTCGGCACACCCGTCGACCCCGACGTGAAGATCACATACGCCAGATCGGCCGGAGCCTGCACGACGTCCGGCATGTCCGCCGGGTAGCTCGCCAAGTTCTCGGCGTCCAGATCGAGGCGGGTCACGCCGTCGGGCAGTTCGATGCCCGAGCGCGTGAGCACCTGGGTGACCTCGCCGAGTTCGATCAGCTCGACGAGCCGCGCCTGCGGCAGGCCCGGGTCGAGCGGCAGGTAAGCCGCGCCAGACGCGACCACGCCGAGTACCGCGGCCACCTGGTCGGTGCACTTCTCCAGGCACACGCCGACCAGCTGGTTCGGTCGCGCGCCCTGTTCCCGCAACCACCAGCCGATCCGCGACGCCCGCGCCAGCAGCTCCCGGTAGGTGACCGAGCCGTCGTTCGCGATGACCGCGGTGGCATCGGGGAAGCACGCGCCGGCCGCCCACACACCCTCGTGCACGCGTCCGGCCGCGGCGGCGCCGAAGTCCACGGCCGTGTCGTTCCACTGCCGCACCATCAGGTCGTGCTCGGCCGCCGCGAGCAGCGGAACGCGCTCCACGCTCCGCTCCGGCTCGCCGGTCACCCCGTCGAGCAGCACGCGGAAGTGCTCCAGGAACCGGTCGACCGTGCTCTCGTCGAACAGGTCGGTGTTGTAGTCCACCGAAACCAGGAACCCGTCGTCCGACTCGGCGACCATCCAGGTCAGGTCGAACATCGACCAGTTGCGCGGCACGGTCACCGGCTCGACCACCAGCGAGTGCAGCTCGATCGCCTCGCTCTCGCCGACCTGGAGGCGGCTTCCCGCACCGACCGCCAGCGGTGCGAGCCCTTCCTGATCGAACGCCTGGGAGCGCTGCATCACGAACATCGTCTGGTACAGCGGGGAATACGACGAATCACGCTCCGGCGCCAGGCGCTCGACCATCTCCGCCATCGGGAAGTCCTCGTGCTCGAACGCACCGAGCACCACCTCCTGAACCTGCCGCAGAGCGTCCTCGAAGGACATTCCGGCGGTGAAGTCGGCGATCAGCGGTACCGGGTTCACGAAGTAACCGACGGTCCGTTCCAGCTCGCTCCGGCCACGCCCGGAAATCGGCGAACCGACGATCACCCGCTCCTGCCCGGTCTCGCGGTGGAGCAACAGCTGATACGCCGACAGCAGCACCACGAACGGTGTCACTCCACAACGGACGCCGAGTTCCTTCAGCCGCTCGGTCAGCTCCCGGCCGATCCCGAACACCCGGCTGGCCCCGCGGAACGACTGCACCGCGGGGCGCGGCCGGTCGGCAGGCAGCGCGAGCACCGGCAGATCCCCGGAGAGCCGGTCGCGCCAGTAGTCCCACAGCCGGTCGCCGTCCGGGCCCGCCACCAGTTCCCGTTGCCAGTCCACGAAGTCGGCGTACTCGACGGCAGGCGGCGGCGCCTCGGTCCCATCGCCGTACGCCAGTGCCAGGTCCTCCAGCAGCACCACGCAGGACCACATGTCGACCACGATGTGGTGGGCGCAGAGCAGCAACACGAACTCACCGTCCGGGCGCTGGTAGACGCGCAGCCGCACGGGTACCGCGTCCTCCAGGACAAAGGGGCGATCGGCTTCGTCGGCGAGCACGCGCTCGAAGTCGGCCACTTCGCGGGCGTCGACGCAGTCGAAGTCGATCGCCGAACCGGGGCGGTAGAACGGTCCCTGGTCGTCCTCGCCGAAGGTCGCGCCCAGGAGTCCGTGCCGGGCGACCACGGTCAGCCAGGCGTTCTCCAGCTTGTCGATATCCAGCGGGGAAAGCACGCGCAACGCGGTCGCCACGTGATAGGCACCGGATTCGGCGGCAAACCGGTGAATGGACCAGAGCGCTTCCTGACCACGCGACAGACGCGAGATTTCACCATGTTCCCGGCGCTGAATCCTGTTCGCGTGCTGACCCGAGAACCGCTGAACGACATCCTCGGTGAGCGTTTCCACACTGCGGCCGTCGAAGAGCAAGGTCACCGGGATATCGATTTCCCAGTGACGTTGCAGTAGCGCTTTCAACTCCATTCCCATGAACGAGTCGATGCCGTAGGACCGCAGTTCCCGGCGCGGGTCCAGTGAGTCGGCGTCGATCCGCATCGCCTGGGCCAGCCACCGGTGCAGGGCCGTGTGAACGGTGTCTCGCCGCTCATCACCGGCCAGTTCGCGGATTTCGGCACCGGACGGCGGTTCCAGCCGTGGTGGGCGCAGTTCCCCCGCGCCGAACACCCGCAGCTGCACGCCAGTCAGTTCCGCGACCACGTAACCATCCGCATCGAGCAAACCGATGTGGAAGGTGGCCGTACCGGGCAGGTTTTCGCCGGTGTCGGTGCGCACGACGTGCGTCCAGGCGACCGTGGCGCCTTCGCGGTGGATCTCGAACCGGTCGATTCCGCCGAGGTACCAACCGCTTCCCGTCCAAGGAGTGAGAAGTGCGAACGCGGGTTGCAGCGCCGCTTCCAGCATGACAGGGTGTAAACGGTAAAGTTCGGATTCCGCGTCGGAAACGGCGGAACGCACGGAACCCAGCATTTCCTGGTTTCCGCGCCATGCCGATTCCACGCAGTCGAGCGCGGCCCCGCAGGAAATACCGAGCGCGGAAAGATCGGCGTAGAACTCGGCTCGCGAAACGGGCTGGACGCAGCGGCGCCGGATGTCGGCCAGCGGAATCGGGTCGGCGGTTTTCTCGGCACTGCTGCCGGGCGCGAACTGGGCCTGGACGTGCACCGTCCGCGCCCAGTCGGCGCGGTGGATGCGCACACCGTAGGCGCCGGCCGAGGTCTGGTAGAGGTCCGCCACCAGTTCGACGGTGTCGTTTTCGGTGTGCACCAACGGCTCCGGCAGGCGCACGTCCACCATCGCTTCGCCCTGCTCGGCGATCGCCGCGGTGGCGCTCGCGATCTCCAGCACCACGGCCGACGGCACGACCGGAACGCCCGCCAGCTCCAGATCCCGCAGATAGGGCACGGACTCCAGGTCCAGCTCGGTTTCGATCCGGTCAAGGGAGCGCATCAGGTCCCAACCCCATTTCTGTAGCCCTCGCGTGCAGGTTCAGCGTCGGCGCAGCAGCGGGTGCGCCTTGGCCGGTTTGGCCGGTGCCCGGCGGTGCACCCCGATCGGCCACCGCTCGTGGTGTTCGAACGGGGTGCTGGGCAGGTGCGTAAGTGACCGCTCGGTGCCGATCGCCGCCCAGTCCACTTCGGAACCACGGCAGTGCAGGCCGCCGAGCAGGCGCGGCAGGCCGTCATCGGTGAAGTCGGCGCAGAATCGGATGGTGAAGTCACGATCGGGCGCTTCACCGCCGAGGTGCAGCGGGGTGTCTGGCTCGCCGAACTCCCCGTCGAACTCGTAAGGATTGCTCGCGCCCGCGACGCAGGCGGCGGCGACCTCGCCCGAACCGTGCCCGATGACCAGATCCGGGCAGACACCCCACTCCGCCAGAAGCGTCGCCAGCGCGTACTGCGGCACGAAGCCGGGTGCGTCGATCGTGCCGTCGAGATCTTCGACGATCAGGGCCAGCGCGGGAATTCGTTCGCACAGGGCGTCGAACCACTCGCCGTCCGCCTTGTCGTCGGCGAACTCGAAAGCGATCACCGGCTTGCCGGCGACAAAGGGTTCGGCGTCGGCGAGACTCCGGGCCAGTTCCTCATGGGTGGAACCGACCGCGAAAAGCCGGTGCTCGTAGTGCGTCCGGGCGGTTCGCGCGGTGTGGGCGATGTCGGCCAGCGGCACTTCCTTGTGTTCCAGCAGGAAGTCGGTGTAGCGGCCGACGAGTTCGGTCAGCGATGCCGGTGAACGTGCCGACAGGACCAGCACCTCCGGGCCTTCGGGAGGTTCGGCCGGCACGCTCGACGCTTCGCCGACCACCAGGTGCACGTTGTTGCCGCCGTAGCCGAACGAGTTGATGCCCGCCACCCGCGGACCGTGCCAAGTGCACGGTTCGGCCGGGATCTCCACCCCGGCACCCAGGCGGATCTGCGGACTCAACCGCTCCACCGCCACCGGCGGGATCCAGCCGTGCCGCAGCACGAGGATCGTCTTGATCAGCGAGACCACACCCGATGCCGCTTCCAGGTGCCCGATGCCCGCCTTGACCGATCCCAACCTCAGCGGCGTCTCTCGGTCACCGCCGAAAACGCGGGACAGCGAGCCGACCTCCACCGCGTCACCGATCGCCGTGCCGGTGGTGTGCGTTTCGACGTAACCGATCTCGCCGGGTTCGACCTTCGCGTTGCGCAACGCGAGCCGGACGACCTCCTCCTGCCCGGCCGCACTGGGTGCGCCAAGTCCGTTGCCCCGCCCCGAGCCCGCCATCGCGGATCCCTTGAGCACCGCGTGCACCGGCCCCGGTTCGTCACCACGGCGCAGCACCACCAGAGCACAACCCTCGCTGCGCACAAACCCGTCGGCCGACTCGTCGAAGACCTTGCTGCCGCCGGTCGGCGAAAGCAGCCGGGCGTGCGAGTTCGCGATGTCCACCTCCGGGGAAAGGCACAGGTTCACCCCGCCCGCGATGGCCAGGTCGCATTCGCCGTCGCGCAGGCTGCGCATCGCCTGGTGCACCGCGACCAGCGAACCGGAACAGGCGGTGTCCACCACCACGCTCGGGCCGCGCAGGTCCAGCGTGTACGACAGCCGGTTCGCCAGCAGGCTCAGCCCGCCGCCGACCAGCGAATAGATGTCCACTTCGGACGGATCTTGCAGCAGCATCCTGGCGAAGTCGCTGTTCCCGGCGCCGATGAACACCCCGGTCCGGCTCCCGGCCAGGTCCGCGGGGATCAGTGCCGCGTCCTCCAGCGCCTCCCAGGCGACCTCCAGCACCAGCCGCTGCTGCGGGTCCAGGCGCTCCACCTCGCGCGGGGTGATCCCGAACAGGTCGGCGTCGAACCGGTCCACATCGGACAGCAGGCCGCCCCAGCGCGAACAGGTCTTTCCGCGCAGACCGGGCTGCGGGTCGTAGGTCGCTTCCACGTCCCAGCGTCCTGGTGGCACCTCACCGACTTCGCTGCGGCCGTCGGTGATCAGCCGCCAGAACTCGTCCGGACCGGATGCCCCGGGGAGGCGGCAGGCCATTCCGGCCACCGCGACCGGCGCGGTCACCGGCCGTCCCCGGTCCCCTCGCCCACCGCTCGTTGTTCGACCAGGTGCCGGGCGAGGTCGCGAATGGAGGGATATTCGTAGAGCGCCGCGGCGGGCACGGGAACCCCGAGCAGCACCGAGAGATTGCCGGTGAACTCCGCACCGCGCACCGAATCCAGGCCCTGCGTGCTGAACGGCTGGGCGCGGTCGATCGCCGCGACATCGGCCCCGATCACCCGCCCGACGTTCTCCGCGAGCAGGATCTCCATCGCCTCGGCGGTACCGGACCAGCCGTCCTCGAGTTCGACCGGACCGGCCGCGCGCTCACCCGTGGCGGCCCGCCACACGTGCAGGGCCTCCAGGCTGCCCGCGAGGAACCGCGCCCGGCAGGCACGGCGCTGGATCTTGCCGCTGGTGGTCTTCGGCAGTGCGGTCGGCTTGGTCAGCACCACCACGTCGACGGTGATCTCCAGTTCCTCCAGCACGCGCTTGCGGATCGCCTCGATGATCGCCTCGAAGTCGCTTTCGCGCCGGGTGCGGACCTCCTGCACCACCACGAGGCGTTCCACCGCGTTTTCGGTGCCCTCGGTGACCGAGAACGCCGCCGTCCCGCTGGCGCGGTTGCGCGGATGACACGGGCCGACCAGGTGCTCGATGTCCGACGGCGCGTAGTTGCGGCCACGGATGATGATCAGGTCCTTGTACCGGCCCGCCACGTACAGTTCGCCGTCCTGCACCAGGCCCATGTCGCCGGTGCGCAGGTAGTGCGCGTCGCCGCCGGGCAGGGTCGCGCGGAAGGTCCGCTCGGTTTCCTCCTCGCGGTTCCAGTAGCCGGCGGGAATGCTCGGCCCGCTCACCCAGATCTCGCCGAGCGTGCCGTCTTCACGCCGCTCGGAGGTTTCCGGGTCGACGATGACCAGTTCGTGGTCGTCCAGCGGCACCCCGCAGCCGACCAGCCGTTTCCCCTGCTCGTCGCTGTCCCAGGTGCGGTCGATGATCACCGGGCGGCTGCCGGACAGCGGTATCGTGGCGGCCAGCGTCACCTCGGCGAGGCCATAGCACGGCCGGAAGGTCCCGGGCCGGAAGCCCCGCTGGCCGAACCGCTCGGTGAAGCGCTCGATGGTCTCCGCCCGCACCGGTTCCGCGCCGTTGCAGGCCTGGCGCCAGCTCGACAGGTCCAAAGCGGACAGTTCCTCGTCGGTGACCCGCTCGACGCAGAGGTCGTAGGCGAAGTTCGGCGCGGCCACCCACTCACCGCGGTACTGGCTGATCGCCTCCAGCCACCGCGCGGGACGGGTGACGAAGTCGCGCGGGGTCATCAGCACCGCGTGGTAGCCCATCACCGCGGGCATCAGGATGCCCGCGATCAGGCCCATGTCGTGGAACGGCGGCAGCCAGGACACCGCGGTGCTGTCCGGGGTCAGCTCGAACCGCCGGTGCATGTACCCGACGTGCCGCACGATGTCGCGGTGCCGCACCATCACGCCCTTGGGCGCGCCGGTGGACCCCGAGGTGTACTGCAGGAAGGCGAGGTCGTCCCCGTCGATCTCCGGCGGGGTCCAGGACCCGGTCAGCGCATCGTCCACAGTGTCCACGTCGAGAACCGGGAAGTGGCTGTCCTCCACGGTTTCGGCGAACCGCTCGGCGACGGTGGCCGCCATGCCGCCAGCGGTCAGCACCGCGCCGGCACCGGAGTCCACCGCGATCGCGGCCAGCTCCCGCGACTTGCCGTGCTGCCGCGGCGGGTAACACGGAACCGCGGTGGCCCCGGCGTAGAGGCAGCCGAAGAACGCGGCCACGTAGTCCGGGCCGGGAT
The DNA here is from genome assembly GCF_009429145.1 of Amycolatopsis sp. YIM 10. Taxonomy (GTDB): domain Bacteria; phylum Actinomycetota; class Actinomycetes; order Mycobacteriales; family Pseudonocardiaceae; genus Amycolatopsis. Next base: position 8,315,153 of record NZ_CP045480.1, read on the forward strand.
TGATCGCCAGCAGCACGCGCCCGCCGGCCAGGCCGTCGGCCTGCAGCCGGGCGGCCACCCGGCGGGCCGCGGCGTCGAGACCGGCGAAATCGTAACGCGCGCTTTCGGTCTCACCGTTTTCCAGAAAAGTGAAGGCGAGTTTTCCCGGAGTGGCGGCCGCCGCCACCCGAACGGCCTCGACGACGGTTTCCGTTCTGCTTCCGACGGTGGAAAACGGCATGGCGCGGCCCCTGTCCCCAGTTTGTCCGGTTTTGTTCGCGGTGCTACGAGCGTGGTTCACCCAGCGGCAGCACGACCCGGCCGTAGCTGCCGTTGATCAGGTAGGCGGCTCCCACGTACAACCCCAGCACCGCCGCGGCCAGCGCGAACACCCCGCCCACCAGGTCGACCGGCGGTGCCACCGCGTACTGGCCGATGGTGATGAACAAGAACATCAGCGTGGTCAGCGAAAGCAGTCCGAACACCGCGCGGTTCACCCGCCGCGCGGCGACGGTGGTGAACAGCGCCACCATTCCCCACGCCAAGGTGAAACTACCGGTGGCGGCAGTAACAGAATTACCAAAGTTCGCCACCAGTTGCGGCAGGAACAGCCAGGTGTAGAGCGAGTAGCTCAGCCAGAACGCGGCGAACGAGGTGAAGGTGACCGCGGCGAAGAAGTTACGCTGTGAATACGCCCAGATACCGGCGATGAACTGCGCCACCCCACCGAAGAAGATCGCCGTCGGGAACACCGCCACGATGAAGTTGAACGAAACCAGCCCCGCGTGGAACACCGCCAGGATGAACAGGGTGGTCGAGAAGCAGAGGTACCCCAGCGCCAGATAGGCCGAACTCGGCCGGCTCGACGGCGCGTCGGGAACGGGGATCGGGACCGCCGGTTCGGCCGTCACTGGCTCGGAACGCACTGTGGTCATCGGATTCGCCTTCCGCCGGAGGACGACGCCGCCGGCGGGCCTTGACCGGATCTTCCGCCACCGCGGCGTTCCTCGTGTCGATGCGGCCGATGTTATGGCGCCCGACGAGGGAACCGAGAGATGCGAAGGCGCGCCCCAATCGGCTCAACCGGTCACCTCGCCGGGGCGCCCCGATCGGGGCGCCCCATCCGGACCGGCGCTGTGCCAGAGCACGCTGAGCATCCGGTGCAGGTTCGCCCGGTCGTCCTCGCCGAGCGGGGCGAGCAGATCCTCGGCGAGCTGGTGCTGGGCGTCGAACAGCCGCGACATCCGGGCACGGCTGTCCGCGGTGAGCCGCAGCAGGGTGGCGCGCCGGTCCTCGGGGTCGGGCTCCCTGGTGATCAGCCCGTCGCGCTCGAGCGCGTCGACCATGCTGGTCACCGACCTTGGGCTGACCCCTAGATCACTGGCCAGCCTGCCCATGCGCGCGGGCTCGAGTTCACTGACCGTGACCAGCAGGCGGGCCCGCGCCTCCGACAGCCCGATGGTGGCGCCGAGCAGGCGATCGGACTGCAGGCACAACCGGCGCGAGGTGTCGAACAGGATCGCGACGATGTCCCTGGCCGGGATCTGATCACTCTCCGTGCCGGGTTGACGACCGGAAGCAGGTGCGGACATACTCCCGATATTAGTGTACTTCCTCACTATCTACTAGTTCACAATGAACTTGGCCACGAAGGGGAACGCCATGTCCGACCAGACACCCGCGCTGGTGGTCGACGGCCTGCACAAGCGCTACGGCGACGTCGAGGCGGTCAACGGGCTGAGTTTCTCCGCCCGCCGCGGCACCGTGCTCGGCCTGCTCGGGCCGAACGGCGCCGGCAAGACGACCACCGTGCAGATCATCTCCACGCTGCTCCCGTTCGACCGCGGCACGGTGACCGTGCTGGGCAAGGACGTGGTACGCGACGCGAGGGCGCTGCGTTCCGAAATCGGCCTCACCGGGCAGTACACCGCGCTCGACGAGTACCTCACCGGCTACGAGAACCTCGAAATGATCGGGCAGCTCTACCACCTCAGCGGCGCCGACGCGCGCCGCCGGGCGAACGAGCTGCTCGCCAGGTTCGAACTGGTCGAAGCCGGGAAGCGCCTGGTCAAGACCTACTCCGGCGGTATGCGGCGGCGCCTGGACCTGGCCGCCAGCCTGATCGTCAACCCGGCGCTGCTGATCCTCGACGAACCGACCACCGGACTCGACCCGCACAGCAGGCAGACCGTCTGGCAGATGGTCCGCGAACTGGTCGCCGGCGGCACCTCGCTGCTGCTGACCACGCAGTACCTGGAGGAGGCCGAGGAGCTGGCCGACGACATCGTGGTGATCGACGGCGGCACGGTGGTCGCGCAGGGCACCCCGGATTCGCTGAAGACCCAGGTCGGCGGCGCACGGCTGGAGGTGCACCTGGCGGCCGAGGCCAAGGCGACCGTCGCGCTCGAAGCGCTCGAACGGTTCAGCACCGCCTCCGCCGAGCTGAACGCCGAGACCGGGGTGATCACCGTGCCCGCGATCAAGGAGCCGCGCCTGCTGGCGAAGGTGATCCGCGAACTCGACGACCTGGAGATCGGGGTCGAGGACGTGCGCCTGCGCGAGCCGACGCTCGACGAGGTCTTCCTGACCCTGACCGGCAAGAACACCGTCCCCGCCGAACCGCAGCAAGCCTGAGGAGAACACCGTGACCACGGCCGAATCCCTCGCCCCCGTCCGCCCGCTCCAGCGTGGCCGGCTGCAATGGGCGATCACCGACACCCTGGTGCTGACCAAGCGCAGCCTGCGCCACATCCCCCGCATCCCCGACCAGCTGATCTTCGCCACGGTCAACCCGATCATCTTCGTGCTGCTGTTCCGCTACGTCTTCGGCGGCGCGATCGGCACGCCCGGCATGACCTATCCGGACTTCCTGATGGCCGGGATCTTCGTGCAGACCGTCGCGTTCGGCGCGGTCAACTCCGGTGTCGGGCTGGCCGAGGACATGAGCCGCGGGCTGGTCAACCGCTTCCGCTCGCTGCCGATGGCGCCGTCGGCGGTGCTCACCGGCCGGATCCTCGCCGACGTGGTGCGCAACTCGATCATCATCGTCACCGGCGTGCTGATCGGGCTGGTGGTCGGCTTCCGGCCGACCGCGGGCGTCGGTGGCTGGGTCGCCGCGATCGCGCTGCTCCTGCTGGTCAGCCTCACCTTCTCCTGGGTGTCCTCGACCATCGGGCTGATGGTGCGCAACGCCGAGGGCGCGCAGTCGGCGAACTACATCTGGCTGCTGCCGCTGACCTTCGCCAGCAGCGCCTTCGTGCCGACCGAGTCGATGCCCGCCGGGCTGCGGGTCTTCGCCGACTACCAGCCGATCACCGTGATCGTCGACGCGGTCCGCGGGTTCCTGCTGGACGAGCCGCTCGGCTGGCGCGGCTGGGGCGCCTTCGCCTGGTGCGTGGTGCTCGTCGCGATCTGCGCGCCGATCGCCGTGCGCAAGTTCCAGCGCCGCGCGATGAGCTGACCCATTTCGCCCCTTTTCACCCATTCCTGCACAGCGTTCTACAACGAAGAGTCAGCGTTCGATTACCGCTTAGCACAGCCCCATGCCGGAGAACAGAGGTAATTTCTCATAACTTCGGGGGTACGAATGTAATCGATCCTGCATTGGGGGCAGGCGTTGTGAATGGGTGAATCCGATGAATCAGGAGAGCTCGAAGAGCATTTCGGTCATCGCTGGGGCTGGCGTGGACATCCGCATTCTCGTCGTGGGGCAGAACGAGGTGGTGCGGCGAGGGATCGAGGCGATGCTGCATTCCATCGCCAACGTCCGTGATGTGCTGAGCTGCACCGGCTTCGACGAAGCGGGAAGGCTGATCGGGGCGCACCGGCCCGACGTGCTGGTGGCCGGACTGGGGCAGGACCCCGGCCTGCCACCGCTGCTGGAGCGGGCGCGCCACGCGCACACCAAGATCCTGTTGCTGATGCGCGATCCCGGTGAGGCCGAACTGTCGGCCATCGCGCAACTGCCCGGTGACGGCTACCTCGTCGAAGAGGAACTGACCGTGCCGGTGCTCGAAGACACCTTGCACCGGCTGCTGGTGGACCAGGTGCCGATGCCCTCGGCGATGGCCCGCGAACTGCTGCACCGGGCCGGGCGCGCGGAAACCACCGCGCCGCCGCCGCGCCGGGAATACCGCTCCCGGCTGACCCGCCGCGAGCTGCAGGCGCTTTCGCTGCTCGTGGAAGGCATGAGCAACAAGCAGATCGCCCGCGGGCTGGCCATCTCCGACCACGCGGTCAAGCGCGTGATGGCCAGCATGCTGGTGAAGCTGAACTGCGCCAACCGGACCCAGGCGGTGGCACTGGCGCTCAAGGGCGGCCTGGCCGGCGCCGGAACCAGATGAGGTGGGGATGGACTTCAGCCTGCTCTACTTCGCCAACCGCGAAGTGACCGATCCGCCGAAGGAGTACGACCTGCTGCTCGATTCGGCGCGCTTCGCCGACGAGCACGAGTTCACCGCGTTGTGGTTGCCGGAGCGGCACTTCCACCCGTTCGGCGGCGCGTACCCGAATCCGGCGCTGGCCGCCACGGCACTGGCCGTGTCGACCAGCCGGGTCCGGTTGCGCGCCGGGAGCGTGGTGCTGCCGCTGCACGACCCGCTGACCGTGGCCGAGGACTGGTCCTTCGTGGACAACCTGTCCCGCGGCCGGGTGGACCTGGCGCTGGCCACCGGCTGGAACGCCAACGACTTCGCGCTCGCCCCGGACCGGTACGCCGGACGGCGCGACTGCGTTTTCGGGCACCTGGACACACTGCGCGACCTGTGGGCGGGCAAGCCGGTGACCAGGGTCAACGGCGAGGGCGCGGAGGTGGAGATCACCACGTACCCGCGTGCCGTGCAGCCCGACCTGAACCTGTGGCTGACCTGCTCGTCGAACCCGGCCAACTTCGCCGAAGCGGGGACGCGCGGGCTCAACGTGCTCACCGCGTTGCTGTTCCAGGAGGTCGACGACCTGGTGCCGCGGATCGAGGCCTACCGCGAGGCACGGGCCGCCGCGGGATTCGACCCGGACGCGGGCACGGTGACGGTCATGCTGCACACCTTCGTCGGTGAGACCGACGACGCCGTGCGCGAGGTGATCCGCGAGCCGTTCCTCGGTTATCTCGAGTCCTCTGTGGACCTTTGGCGCAGCAAGTGGCCGGAACTCGACGACGCCAAGCAGGGCAACCTGCTCGACCACGCCTTCGAGCGGTACTTCCGGTCGTCTGCGCTGTTCGGCTCGGTCGCCCGGTGCGCTGACTTCGTGCGGAACCTGTACGAGGTCGGCGTGGACGAGGTCGCCAGCCTGATCGACTTCGGCGTGCCGGACCGGCAGACGCTGGCTTCGCTGGAACACCTGGACCAGGTTCGGCGGGCGGTCAACTCACCGGGAGGCCTGCCATGCCGGTGACCACCGCGTACGTCAGCGATCTGCCGCTGGAGTGGACTTCGCCGGTGCTCACCTCGCGGGAGCCCGGTCCGGATCCCGGCGTGGTGGTCTGGGACCTCGACCTGGTCCTGCTGCCTTCGCGGCGGCTGGACCGGGAGGCGCACCGGGTCGCTTTCGCCAGGGTGACCGGCAAGCGCCCGGTGCACGAACCGCCGATGCTGGACCAGACGGATCCGCTGTTCGCGGTGGACCTGTTGTGCCAGAACGGTTTCGCCCGCATCGGCGCCCGCCGGGCGCTGCCGACGTACCTGCCCGCGCTGGCCACCGCGTACCGCGCACTGGCGAAGCGGCGCCCATGGCTGCTGCCGCGCCCGTGCCCGGACGCCTTCGCGCGGCTGCGCCGGAGCACTCCTCAGCGGGCGTTCATCACCACAAAACTGCGGTCGAGCGCAGTGCTCACCCTGGCGGCCACCGGCCTGGACCGCTACCTGGACCCGGCCGTCGGCGCCTTCGGCTCGGACCACGTGAACCGGTCGAAACTCACCGAAATCGCCATGGCCCGAGCAGAACGCGCGTACGGCCTGAGCACCTAAGCGAAGGTTTTTGTCAGGGTGTCGACCAGAATGGCCGGGTCGGCGGTGAAGGCGACGTGGGCGTTCGGCGTGCCGGTGGCGTTCGGGCGCGTGTCGATGACGGTGCGGCCGACGGTGAGGGGGCCGTCGGTTTCGACGTCGACGTGCAGGTGCCGGGTGGTGATGATGTCGGGCCGCACCAGGTAAGCGGTGCACACCGCGTCGTGCACCGGGGCCGCGTCCTCGGCCGAAACACCGCCACCGGCACGGTAGGCGTCGATGCGCCGTGTGATCAGGTCGGCCGCCGCGGCGCCCGCGGGGGTGCCGAGCGCGGCCAGTGCCTCGCAGTCACCACGGGTGATCAGCGCCTGGTGCGTGGCGTCCAGCGGGACCAGGGTCAGCCGCTCGAAGCCCGCGGCGAACACCACGGCCGCGGCCTCCGGATCGGCCCACACGTTGAACTCGGCCGACGGGGTCACGTTCCCGTAGGCGTGCGCGCCACCCATGACCACCAGCTCGTCCACCGCGTCCACCACGGACGGGTCGATCGCCAGCACGGTGGCGATGTTGCTCAGCGGGCCGACCGGCACCAGCGTCAGCTGCGAGGTCGCCGACCGCAGCGTTTCGAGCAGGTACTCCACCGCCGTGACGTCGCGTGCCTTCGACCGCGCTTCGGGCAGCGGAAGCGACGTGCCGTGCATGTCGCGGTCGGTGTCGCGCTCGTAGTGCTTCTGCCCGGGAAAGCCGCGGCGGGCGATCGGGTGCGCCAGGCCCGGGTGGACCGGGACGTCCGAACGCCCGATCACGTCGAGCACCCGCAGCGTGTTGTCCGTGGTGTGCGCGAGCCCGACGTTGCCGTTCACCGTGGTGATCCCGACCAGCTCCAGGTCCGGGTGCAGCGCGGCGTGCATGATCGCCACGGCGTCGTCGGTACCGGTGTCGACGTCCAGGATGAGCCTACGTGCCAACGAAACCCCGTTCCAGCTTCGGCCGGACCGCGCGCTCGACCAGCACCGGGATGAAGCTCAGCACCCTGGCGCCGGCGAACCGGCCGACCTCCTGCTCCACACATCGGTGGACGGTGCGCGGCGGGACGTCCGCGTAGTCCCGCGCGAGCCGTTCCTCCAGCGCGCGCAGCTGCTCCGACAACTGTTCTCCGTGCAGATCATCCATGGTGGTCACCCGAAGCGGTTACCCCGGTCACTGAACTGAGCATGAACGACAGGTGAACGAAAGGTGCGAGGTTTCACGCCTCGCCGAACGGGAACGCCGGGATCATGCGATTCGGGTACACGTTGATGACCGAGCAGGCAGGGCCCAAGGATCTCGTGCGCTTCGCCGGCGAGGCCGAGCGGGCCGGATTCGACTTCGAGGTGATGAGCGACCACTACTCACCGTGGCTCGACGAGCAGGGGCACGCGCCCTACGCCTGGAGCGTGCTGGGCGCGGTCACCCAGTCCACCGAACGCGTCGAGCTGATGACCTACGTGACCTGCCCGATCCTGCGTTACCACCCGGCCGTGGTGGCGCAGAAGGCGGCGACCACGCAGCTGCTGGCCGACGGCCGGTTCACCCTCGGCCTCGGCGCGGGCGAGAACCTCAACGAGCACGTCGTCGGCCAGGGCTGGCCTCCGGTCAACGTCCGCCACGAGATGCTCGGTGAAGCCATCGACATCATCAACGGGCTGTTCGACGGCGGTTACTTCAACTACGCGGGCAAGCACTACCGCGTCGACTCCGCCAAGCTGTGGGACCTGCCCGAGACCAGGCCGGGGCTCGGTGTCGCGGTGTCCGGTGAGCAGTCGATCGCCGCGTTCGCCCCCAAGTCGGACACGCTGATCGCGGTCGAGCCGAAGGCCGAGCTGTGCCGCTCGTGGGACGAGCACGCGGGCCGGACCGCTCGCAAGGTCGGCCAGCTCCCGATCTGCTGGGACCCCGACCGCGGTGCCGCGATCGAGCGCGCCCACGAGCAGTTCCGCTGGTTCGGCGGCGGCTGGAAGGTCAACGCCGAGCTGCCGGGGACCGCCGCCTTCGCCGGTGCCACCCAGTTCGTCACCCAGGACGACGTCGCCGCGTCGATCCCCTGCGGGCCCGACGCCGAGCCCATCGTGGAGGCGGTCAAGGGCTTCGCCGACGCCGGGTTCACCGACGTGGCGCTGGTGCAGATCGGCGGCGAGCACCAGGACGGCTTCTTCGGCTTCGCCGAGCGCGAGCTGCTGCCCGCCCTGCGCGAAAAGCTGGTTGAGCACACGGGATAATGAGGGCTCCAAGTCCAACCTGGTGAGCCCGAAAGGAATCCGGTGGAAACGCTCGAGTTCCAGGCCGAATCGCGCCAGCTGCTGCAGTTGATGGTCCACTCGCTGTACTCGAACAAGGACATCTTCCTGCGCGAGCTGATCTCCAACGCCTCCGACGCGCTCGACAAGCTGAAGCTCGAGGCGTACCGCAACAAGGACCTGGACGCGGACACAGCCGATCTGCACATCCAGCTGGAGGCCGACGCCGAGGCGCGGACGCTGACCGTGCGCGACAACGGCATCGGCATGTCCCGTGACGACGTGATCGACCTGATCGGCACGATCGCCAAGTCGGGTACCGCGGAGCTGCTGCGCAAGCTCAAGGAGACCAAGGACTCGACCGCGTCGGCCGATCTGATCGGCCAGTTCGGCGTCGGCTTCTACTCCAGCTTCATGGTGGCCGACAAGGTCACCCTGGTGACCCGGCGGGCAGGCGAGAGCCAGGGCACCCGCTGGGAGTCCACCGGCGAGGGCACCTACACCATCGACGAGGTCGAGGACGCCCCCGTCGGCACGGCGGTCACCCTGCACCTCAAGCCGGAAGACGCCGACGACCACCTCTACGACTACACCGCCGACTGGAAGCTCAAGGAGATCGTCCAGCGGTACTCGGACTTCATCACCTGGCCGGTCCGCCTCGGGGACGAGACGGTCAACTCGATGAAGGCGCTCTGGGCGCGGTCGAAGGACGACGCCACCGAGCAGGAGTACCACGAGTTCTACAAGCACATCAGCCACGACTGGACCGACCCGCTGGAGACCATCCAGCTGCGCGCCGAGGGCACCTTCGAGTACCAGGCGCTGCTGTTCATCCCGTCGCACGCGCCGCTCGACCTGTACATGCGGGACAGCAAGCGCGGAGTGCAGCTCTACGTCAAGCGCGTGTTCATCATGGACGACTGCGAAGCGCTGATGCCGGAGTACCTGCGGTTCGTCAAGGGTGTGGTGGACGCGCAGGACCTCTCGCTCAACGTCTCCCGCGAGATCCTCCAGCAGGACCGCCAGATCCAGCTGATGCGCCGCCGGCTGGTGAAGAAGGTGCTCAGCACGGTCAAGGCCATGCAGAGCACCGAGCCGGAGAAGTACGCGACCTTCTGGAAGGAGTTCGGCCCGGCGGTCAAGGAAGGCCTGGTCAACGACGCCGACAACCGCGAGACGCTGCTGGAGATCTCGTCGTTCGCCTCCACCCACGACGCCGAGAAGCCGACCACGCTGCGCGAGTACGTGGAGCGGATGAAGGACGGCCAGGAGCACATCTACTACCTGACCGGTGCCTCCCGCTCGATGATCGAGCACTCGCCGCACATGGAAGCGTTCCAGGCCAAGGGTTACGAGGTGCTGGTGCTGACCGACGCGGTCGACGAGATGTGGGTCGAGTCGGTCACCGGCTTCGAGGGCAAGAACTTCCAGTCCATCGCGAAGGGCCAGGTCGATCTCGACTCCGACGAGGAGAAGAAGGAGGCCGACGAGCAGCAGAAGGACTTCGCCGGGCTGCTCGGCTGGATGGGCGAGACGCTTTCGGAGCAGGTCAAGGAGGTCCGCCTGTCCTCGCGGCTGACCACCTCGCCGGCCTGCATCGTCGGTGACGCGAACGACGTCTCGCCGACGCTGGAGAAGATGTACCGGGCGATGGGCCAGGAGATGCCGCAGATCAAGCGGATCCTGGAGCTGAACCCGGACCACGAGCTGGTCAGCGGGTTGCGCAAGGCGCACGAGGAGCGCAAGGACGACCCGGCGCTGGCCGAAACCGCCGAGATCCTCTACGGCATGGCACTACTGGCCGAAGGCGGCGAACTGAGCGACCCGCCGCGCTTCATGCGCCTGCTGGCGGGCAGGCTCGCCGCGGCCATGTGACCGATCGCGGGTGCGGTCCTGCGACCGCACCCGCGCCGGATCACCTACGCAGGTAGCCCTGTTCGTACAGCTGCTCCCCCATACCCCGGTACGCCGACAGCTCCGGCGGCGCGACCGTGGCGAGGCCGTCGACGTAGCGGTTGTACATGCAGAACGCCGCCGCGATGAGCACGGTGTCGTGGATCTCCGCGTCGGTCGCGCCTTCCGCTCGGGCTGCCTCGACCAGTTCCGGGGTCACCGCCTTGCCGGACTCCCGCACCGCGAGCGCGACCCGCAGCAGTGCCTTCACCTTCGCCGAAACCGGAGCCCGGTCGAGGTCGTGCCAGGCCGCCGCGACCACTTCGAGGTCTTCCCCGAGCGCGGCCGCGGCTGCCGCGCCGTGGCTGGACGAGCAGAACGTGCAGTCGTTGCCCTTCGACACCACCGACGCGATCAGCTCGCGCTCGCCGACGGACAGGCTGCTCGGACCGCGCAGCAGGGTTTCGGCCAGCAGGCCGAGCGGCTGCGCCGTCTCGGGGCGGTAAGCGAACAACGCGCGGATCCCGGGCAGCTGGGGATCGAGTTCGATGTGCGGCATCGGTCAGCGCACCTTCTCGCCGTAGACGTGTTCGACCGCCAGCTTCAGCAGCACCCGGCGGTCGGACACCATCACCGAGCGGTACTCCTCCCAGTCCGGGTGCTCGCCCGCGGCCTTCCGGTAGTAGTCCACCAGCGCCTCGACCTCCGGGCCGTGCGGATCGGTGCCGGGGCCGATCAGCGTGGCCGTGCCGTCGGCGGTCGCCCACGACCAGCCGTCGGCGCTGGTGACCTCCAGCGAGGCCCGCGGGTCCCGGCGAAGGTTCTTCGTTTTGGCCCGCCCGTCGGTCAGCGAGACGTAGATGACCTCGGCTTCGCGGTCGTAGTACGTGGTGACCGGCGAGAGCTGCGGGCGCCCGTCGGCCTTGATCGTCGCGAGCACTCCCAGGTTGCTCGCGGCGAGCAGGTCACGTGGATTGAACGGCGTGGTCAAGCTTGCACCTCCGACGGCTTGCGGAACTGTTCGATCACGGCAGCGTATCCGTCGCCGCCCCGGCCGGCCGCGACCGCGCGATCGGCCAGCGCCTTGACGAACTTCGGCAGTTCGGCGCTGACGCCGAGCGCCTCGCTCTCGTGCACGAGGTGGTCCATCGCGCCGAGATGGGTGTCGATGGTGGAGTCGAACGCGGGATAGGCGCCGTTGTCGATCTGCTCGGCGTAGGCCGGGAGCCAGTCGACGACGGTGGGCGCGAGCCGCTTCGCCAGTCCGGCGAAGTCCGACGCGGACATGCCCGCGGCCCCGAGCAGCGCGGCTCCCTGGAGGAAACCGTTGAGAATGCTCCACATCAGGCCGAGCACGGCCACGTCGTTCAGCGAGGACAGGCCGTGGTCGGCGCCGAGATAGGTGGTCGAACCGAGCGCGCGGAGCACCGGTTCGTGCTGGTCGAAGACCTCCCGCGGACCGCTGTGGAGCAGGACGGCCTCCGGCGTGCCGATGGCGGCGGGCACGGCCAGGATCGCGCCGTCGAGATAGGCGGCGCCGTGCCCGGCCGCCCAGGCCGCGGTCTCGCGGGCGCCCGCCGAGGTGCCCGAGGTCAGGTTGACCAGCACGCGGCCTTCGAGCAGGTCGGCGACCGGGTCGAGCAGTTCACGCAGGGCGTCGTAGTCGGATACGCAGGCGACCACGAGCGGCCCGGCGGCCACCGCGTCGCGGACGGACGGGGCCGGTGTCGCGCCTTCGGTGACGAGTTCGCCCGCCTTGGCGGCGGTCCGGTTCCAGACGGTCGTGCGGTGGCCTTCGCGCAGGAAGGCGCTCGCGAGTGCCCGGCCCATCAAGCCGAGGCCGAGCACGGTCACCGGGTTCGTGGAGTTGGTCATGGCGCTATGGTGAACCTTCACACCGGTATGAAGGTCAAGGAGGAACCGCCGTGCTGATCGGGGAGCTGAGCAGGCGCACCGGCGTCGGGGCACACCAGCTGCGGTACTACGAGTCCCAGGGCCTGCTCGAACCGGACCGCGGCAGCACCAGCGGCTACCGCGAATACGGCGAGGACGCCGTGCTCACCGTGCTCCAGATCCGCAAGCTGCTCGACGCCGGGCTGTCCACCCAGGCCATCGCCTACCTCCAGCCCTGCCTGTCGGGCACCGGCCCCGACCTGGTGCCGTGCCAGGAGACGCTGGACCTGCTGAACGGCCGGTTGCAGGGCCTGGACGAGCAGATCGAGACGCTCGATCGCACTCGCCAGGCCCTGCGTGACTACATCAAAACCACCGAAGCCCGGATGCCGGAGTACTACTGCCCGGACGAGGCTGGGCAGGTGGTGTCGGCGGGCAGCCGCCCGGAGAGCAAGTAGCGGGTCACCGTCTCGTCGCCGCAGGCGTTGCCATGGGCCCGGTAGGCGCCGTGCCCACCCGAGTCCACGGTGACCATGCGTGCCCGGTCACCCAGTGCCCGGCGCATCTCGCGCGCACCGGCGAGCGGGGTCGACGGGTCGCGCGTGTTCTGCACCATCAACACGTTCGACGGTCCGTTGTCGGTGATCTGCACCGGCTTGACCGGCTCGTAGGGCCAGAACGAACACGGCGTGATGTTCGCGGGCATGCCCGCGGTCAGCGGGAAACGCTCTCGACTTTCCTTGACGGCACGTTCGTGCATCTTGATCGAACCCGGCCACTCGACGTCGTTGCAGATCGTCGTGACGGTCACCGCGCTGACGTTCTGCAGCACCTCCTCCGGCGGCTGCGGCAACGACGGGGCCGCCGTGCCGTCCCTCGCCGCGATCATCAGCTTGGCGATCATCGGGAAGCCCGCGTCGGTGTAGAGGTTGCGCAGCACGGCTTCCCGCAGCCCGTTGCCGGTCAACCCGGGCAGTGGGGCACGGTCGAGGCGAGCCGCGAGGTCGAGGTACATCGGCCGGATGGCTGCCGGATCGTCGGCCAGGCTCAGTTCGTTGCCGGGCTCGGTGGCCCAGCGGGCGAAGTCGGGAAACCGGTCCTCGACGCCGATCTGGTAGTTGGCCAGCCAGCCGCGGGCCACCCGGCGCGGATCGCCGCTGCTGTCCAGCACCACACGATCGGTGTGCTGCGGGAACATCGTCGCGTAGACCGCGCCGACGTAGGTCCCGTAGGAAAGCCCCCAGTACGACAGCTTCCGCTCCCCCAGCGCCTGCCGCAGCCGATCGAGGTCACGCACCTCGTTGGGGGTGTTGATGTGGCGCAGCAGCGGGCCGCCGTTGTCCGCGCAGGCTTCGGCGATCCGCTTCCCCTGCGCGACGTTGGCCGCGATCCCGCCATCGGCGTCCGGCCACGGTATCGTTTTCCCGTTGTCCTCGGGGGAAAGCGCGCAGCTGATCGGTGTGCTCTGGCCGACCCCGCGCGGGTCGAAGCCGACCACGTCGAACCGGTCGCGCACCTCGGCCGGGACGTCCAATGTGGAGGGACGGTTCAGCCCGGCGGTGCCGGGACCGCCGGGGATCAGCAGCAATACCCCGTGCCGGGCCTCCGGCCGCTTCGCCGGAATCCGCGACACGCGGACGTCGATCCGTTCGCCGCGTGGTTTCCGGTAGTCCAGCGGAACCCGCAGGGTGGCGCACTCCTGGGCTTCCGAACTACCGGCGACCGGACAGGGTTCCCACCGCAGGCGCTCGGGTGACGCGGCCGCGGCCGGGGACACCAGACCCACCAGGCACAAGGCGCTGAGCAAGACCATTTTCATACGACTCAGCCTGGTGCCAGGCACCCGCCCGGCCCACCGGGCCAGCCGGAGCATTCACGGTAGGGCGGGCCCCACCGGCATTTGCCGCAGCACCTCGAACACCACGTCCTCGGGCACGTCGCGCACCAGTTCGGCGCCGTCGGGACCGTCCAGCGCGAACGCCAGCCCGGTGGTGGCCTTCTTGTCCATGCCCATCAACCGGACCAGTTCCGCGAGGTCGAGGCCAGGCGGCAGCTCCGACGGGCAGCCGTAGGACAGCACCACGTCGAGGTGCTCGTCCACCCGCGCCTGGTCGATCCGGCCCAGCGCGCCGGCCAGCCGCCCGGCGAACACCGTGCCGATCGCGACGGCTTCCCCGTGGCGCAAGCGGAAATCGGTGGCCCGTTCCAGCGCGTGCCCGAGGGTGTGCCCGTAGTTCAGGATGTGCCGCAGCCCGGTGTCCCGTTCGTCCTCGGCCACGATCTCCGCCTTGCGGCGCACACTCGCGGCGATCTGCTCGGCGAGCGGCAGCGAGCGCAACTCCCCCGCGCCGATGAAGTGCGCGCGGGCGATCTCGCCGTAGCCGTTGATCCACTCACGCCGTGGCAACGTCTCCAGGAAGTCCGTGTCGCACAGGACCGCGGCGGGCTGCCAGTACGCGCCGACCAGGTTCTTGCCCTCGGGCAGGTTCACCGCGGTCTTGCCACCGACGCTGGCATCCACTTGCGCCAGCAGGGAAGTCGGCAGGTGCACGACCGGGATCCCGCGGTGGTACAGCGAAGCCGCCAGTCCGGCGACGTCGGTCAGCGTGCCACCACCGCACGACACGACCGCGTCCGAGCGGGTCAGGCCGAACCCGGCGAAGCGGCGGCACAGGTCCTCCACCGTCGCCAGGTTCTTGTCCTGTTCGCCCTCCTGCCCGGTGAGCACGATCGACTCGACCCCGGGATCGGGCAGCAACTCGACCGGCCGAGCCGACACGACGGCGACTCGCCGAACCCCCAGTCCGGCGAGTACACCGCCGAGCAGGTGCCGGACCCCGGCACCGACGTGCACCGGATACGACCGGTCGCCGAGGTCGACGTCGATCCGCTCGCCCATCAGGTGCTCGCCACAGCCGCGGACGGGCACAGGGCGAGCAGTTCCTCCGGCCGCGTCAGCACCACGTCCGGATCCGCGGCCAGCAGTTCGGCGGTGTCGCCCTCGCAGCCCCAGACCGCGGCGATCGCGGTCACCCCGGCGGCCTGTCCACTTTGGATGTCGGTGACCGCGTCGCCGATCATCATCGACCGCTCCGCCGGAACCCCGAGCACGTCCATCGCGTGCCGCACGATGTCCGGGGCCGGTTTCGGGCGGGCGATCTCGTCCGAGCCGATCACCACGTCGAACAGCCCGATCAGGCCGAGGGTCTCCAGCAGCGACCGGGCACGCGGCCCGCTCTTGCCGGTGGCCACCGCGATCCGGTGCCCGCGCTCACGCAGTTCGGCGATCGTCTCGCGGATCCCGTCGTGCACCTTGACCTCACCGGCGAGCCGGTAGCTCTCGCGGACGAACGGCTCCTCCATCTCCAGTGGCAGGCCCATGATCCGCATGATGTCCGGGAAGTACCGGCCGAGGTGCTTGTTGTACTCCTCGAACGGCGGGTGCCCCTCGCCGACGACCTCGGCGTAGGCCAGGTCGAAGGCCTGGCGCATCACCGCGAAGCTGTCCACGATGACGCCGTCGAGGTCGAAGACGACCCCGAGCGGGCCGCCGGTCGCCGGGCGGTTGAGTTCGATCGTCACGCGGGCCTCCTGAGCGAACGCCGCCGGACGGAGCCGTAGACGCCTTCGATCACCCGCACGGTCTTGCGGGCGTCCTCGATCGCCCTGCCCTGCGCGGCGGGATCCGCCAGCAGGCCGGGCAGTTCGTTGAGCTGCCGGTCGTACTCCGAGCCGATCGGTTCCTCCGGCACCGGCAGCACCACGGTTTCGCCGTCGCAGGTCAGGCTCAGCACCGCCGAGCCCTCACGGTTCGGGCTGAAGCCGAAGGTGCAGCGCAGCCGCGCGGTGCCCTCGCTGCCGTGCACGGTCACCGTGGTCACGTCGCGCTGTTCGTGCGAGGCCCAGCTCGCGCGGACCAGCACCGAGGTGCCGTCGTCGGTGACCAGGAACGCGTTCGCGGTGTCCTCGACGTCGCCGTGGGCACCGGTACCCGCGTCGTGGCGCCAGACCGCGCCCCGCGAGCTGTCATTGACGAAGTCGGCCGAGACCGAGCCGACGACCTCGTCGATCTCCGCGTCGCCGAGCAGTGGCCCGGCCACGTCGAGCAGGTGCCAGCCGAGGTCGACCAGCGCGCCGCCACCGGCGTAGCGGCGGTCGGTGAACCAGCCGTCGCCCGAGGGCACCCCGCGGGCGCGGATCCAGGTCAGTTCGAGGTGGCGGATGTGGCCGAGTTCCTTGCGCAGGTCGTGCAGGGCCAGCACGTCCGCGCGGAAGTTGGCCGCGCTGCCCGCCAGCAGGGTGGCCCGCCCGGCGCGCTCGGCGGCGGCCAGCGAGTCGACCTCCGCCGAGGACAGGCAGACCGGCTTCTCCAGGAACACCGGGATCCCGTCGAGCAGCAGGCCCTTGGCCACGTCGTGGTGCAGGTGGTTCGGCACCGCCACCACGGCCAGGTCGACCGAGAGCCCCTTCAGTTCGTCCACACTGGACAGGAGCTTGAGATCGCCTGCCTCGCGGCCGACCGTGCTGCGGATGACCGCCTCGGGGTCGACCGCGGCGACCACGTCGAAGGCGGGGTGGGCCTGGAGGCGGGGCAGCCAGATCGACCGCCCTGCCCAGCCGAGGCCGACCACCGCGACCCGGTACGTCTTCATCACTTCGCCAGCACTTCGGCGACGATCGCGGCGGTGTCGTGCATCTGCTGTTCGGTGCCCAGCAGGGTCCGGTGGTGCAGCCACACGCAGTCGCGGTACAGCTCCTCGGTGACCGGGCAGCGCGCGGCGATCTCCTCGACCGTCTCGGCGGGCGCACCCTTCTCCCAGAAGCCATCGACCCGGTAGATCGCGCGGAACGCGGCGAAGGCGGGCACCCCGCGCTCGATCAGCGCGTCGACCAGCTCGTTGCGCTGTTCCTCGGTGATCCCCGGCAGCCGGATCATCGCCATGTAGTGCGGGTTGCGGTCGCAGCGCTCGTCACGCGACTGCGCGACCACCCCGGGGATCTCGTCGAGCAGACCGCCCAGCAGGCGCCAGCGCTCCTCGCGGGTGTCGATCTGGCTGTCCAGGCGGGCCAGCTGCGAACGCAGCACGGCGGCGCTGAACTCGTTCATCCGGAAGTTCGAGCCGGAGGTCTGGTGCAGGTAACGCCGGTCGGTGCGGGGACGGCCGCAGCTGTGCCGGAGGAAGGCGTGCTCATAGGACTCGGAGTCGGGGAAGGTCACCGCGCCGCCCTCACCCGCGGTCATCAGCTTGCCGTTCTGGAAGCTGAACGCGGCGATCGAACCCAGCTCACCGACACGCTGCCCCTGCCAGCGGGCGCCGTGCGCGTGCGCGGCGTCCTGGATGATCGCCACCCCGGCGTCGTTCGCGATCTTGGCCAGACCGTCCATGTCGGACATGTGCCCGGCCATGTGCACCGGCATGATCGCCTTGGTGCGGGTGGTGATCAGGTCGGCGGCGGCGCTGGCGTCGATGCAGTAGGTGTACGGGTCGACGTCCACCGGGATCGCGGTGCCGCCGAGGCGCTGCACTGCCTGTGAGGAGGAGATGAAGGTGAACGCGGGCACCAGCACCTCGGTGTCCGGGCCGACACCGAGCACTTCGAGCGCCAGCTCCAGTGCGTGCGTACCGTTGGTGACCGCGAGCGCGTGCGGGGCGCCGTGGTAGTCGGCGAACTCCTGCTCGAAGGAGTCGACCTCCTTGCCGCCCATGCGCCACCAGCCGTCCTGGTGGAGTGCGCGCAGGAGGCCGTCGCGCTCGCCGTCGTCGAACTGCGGCCAGGCCGGGTAGTCGGGAGCGGGGGTCGGACGAGAATTCATCGGGCTACTCCGGTTCGGTCGGCTTTCGGGTGGAGTCGAATTCCGCGGTTGAACCGAGCGTAGGACGGGGTTTTGCCACCCCCAACCCCGACGACCCCCCTACCCGGTTCCACTCGCAATTCCGCCGGGATATTCACCAGGAAAGGCATTCACTAGGGTTTTCCCCAGTGCTGGTTTCCGGCGAGCAGCAGCGCACCGTGCAAAGAGGACAGGCCGCCGAGCGCGGCGGCCTGGATCGGCACCGCCTGTTTCCCTGGCCTGACCAGGGTTTTCGCCTGCGCGTCCACCTCGGCGGCAAAGCCGGGCAGTGCGGCGGCGAACCCACCGCCGATCAGCACCCGGCTCGGGTGCGCCAGTTCCGCGATGCCGACCGCGGCGGCGGCCAGTGCGGCGCAGCTCTCCTGAACCGCGGCCATCGCCCAGCCGCAGGCGTCCCGGTAGGCCTGGGAGAATTCGGCGAACTCCGGTTCGTGGCCGAGGATTCCGGCCGCACGGCTGAGCGTGGCCGGGCCGGACGCGAGTGCCTGCACGCAGCCGGACCGCCCGCAGGTGCACGGCGGCCCGTTGCGGTCGACGATCAGGTGGCCCAGCTCGCACGACCCGCGTGCGAAGCCGGGCCACGGCCGTCCACCGGAGACGATGCCACCGCCGATACCGGTACCCACGCCGAAGTAGACCAGGTCCGCACAGCCCGCCGCGTCCGCTTCAGCGACCGCCGCCAGGTCGCCGTCGTCGGCGAAACTGACCGGAACACCAGGGAAAATCTCGTCGAAGAGGCGGTAGAGGTTCGCGCCGGTCCAGCCAGGACGGTTGGGCCAGGTGAGTACCGTTCCATCGGGGTCCACAGTGGCGGGCATGGCCACGCCGACGGCCGCGGGCACACCGAGTTCTCCGACGGCGGCGGCCAATTGCGCCAGGTCGTCGCGGATGTCGCGAAATGGCGCCCACCGCAATTCGCCACTTCTCCCGCCCATGCGGAAGGCGACTTTGGTCCCGCCGATGTCGATGCCGAGATTGGTGATCTTGTCCTCCTCGCCGGACTGAGCGATTTCGGGCGCATCGGGTGTTAGGACTGCAAGTATGGACGAACTGTTGCTGATGAACGGCCCAAATCTGGGCATTCTCGGAAAACGCGAGGTCGAGGTCTACGGCTCCAGCACACTCGCCGACATCGAGGCACTGGTCGCCGCCGAGGTCGCCGAGCGCGGCTGGCGCGTCACCTCGGTCCAGAACGACTGCGAGGGCGAGCTGATCCGGACGCTGCAGGACAGCTACGACACCGTCGGCGCGATCATCAATCCGGGCGCGCTGATGATCGCGGGCTGGTCCCTGCGTGACGCGCTCGCGAACTACCCGCGCCCGTGGATCGAGGTTCACCTCTCGAACGTGTGGGCCCGCGAGCAGTTCCGGCACGAATCCGTGCTGGCGCCGCTGGCCAGCGGCGTCATCGTCGGCCTCGGCGCCGACGGCTACCGCCTGGCCGCCCGAGCCCTGCTCCGCCAAGTCCCCGCCTGACCGCGCGAAGCGGCCGGTCCAGGCCCTGGTGGGGCTGGACCGGCCGCGGGGCGGGCGTCCGGTCAGGACCTGCCCAGCTCCTCGTCCAGCAGGGCGAACACCTCGTCGTCCGAAGCGGAGTCGAGGTCGATCTCGGCGTCCTGGCCCTTCGCCCCGGCACGCAGTGAGGCCCACCGCGTCCGCAGGACCTCCAGGCGGCCCGCCACCTGCTTGAACGTCTGATCGTCGACCTCGGCCCGGCCGATCGACTGCTCCAGTTTCGCCAGCTCCGACAGCAGCGACGCCCCGGCGTCCACAGTGGATTCCGGCACCAGCTGACCCCGCAGCAACGCCACCAGCTCGGCCGGCGTCGGGTAGTCGAACACCAGCGTCGCGGGCAGCTTCAGCCCGGTCGCGCCGGTCAGCCGGTTCCGCAGTTCGACCGCGGTCAGCGAGTCGAAGCCCAGCTCCTTGAACTGGCGGTCCGGCTCCACCTCGCTGCCGTCGGCGTATCCGAGCACCGCGGCGACCTGCTCGCGCACCAGCGCCATCAGCGCTTCCTCGCGTTCCACGTCGCTCAGGCCCGCGAGCCGCCGCAGCAGGGTGTCCGCCGTCTCCACCCCGGCCGCCGACCGCTTCGCCCGCGTCCGGATCAGCCCCCGCAGCAGCGGCGGCACCTCCGGCTGCGTCCGCAGCACCGAAAGGTCCAGCCGCACCGGCAGCAACACCGGCTCGGCCGCGGCCAGCGAGGCGTCGAACAGTGCCAGACCCTGTTCGACGGTCACCGCCGGCATCCCCGACCGCGCCATCCGGTCGGCGTCGGCACCGGACAGCATGCCCGTCTGCGCCCACGCGCCCCAGCCCAGCGACAGCGCCGGGAGCCCGAGGTCGCGGCGGTGCGCGGCCAATGCGTCCAGCCAGGCGTTCGCGGCCGCGTAGTTGCCCTGGCCCGCGTTGCCGAACACCCCGGCGGCGGAGGAGAACACCACGAACGCCGACAGCTCACCACCGAACGAATGCAGGTTCCACACCGCGTCGACCTTCGGTGCCAGCACCGCGCTCAACCGCTCCGGCGTCAGCGACCCGATCGTGCCGTCGTCGAGCACACCCGCGGTGTGCACGACCGCCCGCACCTCGTGCCGTCCGAAGAGCGCGGCAACCGCCTCCCGGTCCGTCACGTCGCAGGCTTCGACCGCCACCGACGCGCCCAGCCCGGTCAGCTCGGCCTCCAACTCGGCAGCACCCTCGGCGGCCGGGCCGCGACGGCTGACCAGCAGCAGGTCGGTGACTCCGCGCGCGGTGACCAGGTGCCGGGCCAGTTCCGCGCCCAGCCCGCCGGTGCCACCGGTGATCAGCACCCGACCGTCCCACTCGATCGCGTCCGAAGTAGACGGTGTGCTCGCCCGCGCGATCCGTGGCACCAGTGCGAGCCCGTCCCGGATCGCCAGCTGCGGTTCCTCCACGGTCAGCGCCTGCGGCAGCACCGCCACCGCGAGCCCACCGGCGTCGAGATCGATCAACCCGAACCGGCCGGGGTTCTCCGACTGCGCCGAGCGCACCAGACCCCAGATCGCCGCGGTGGCCAGGTCCGGCGAGTCGCCTTCCTCGGCGGCCACCGCACCTCGCGTGACAAAGATGAGCCGCGAATCGGCGAACCGCTCTTCGGCGATCCACTCCCGCAGCATGCCCAGCACCCGCGCGCCCACCTCGTGCGCCGAGGCCACCACGTCCTCGGTACCGGTGATCGGCGCGACCACCGTGCCAGGCACTTCCCCGTCCACAATGGATGAGAGATCGGCGTAGGGCTCCCCGGCGGCCAGGCTTTCCGCGAGCCCGAGTTCGTCCGGTCCGACCACCGCGGTGGCGACCATGCCCGGCTCCATCGCGGCAGGCACCCAGTCCAGCTTGAACAGCGAGTCGCGAGCCACGTCGTCGAGCTGGTCCGTGGCGACCCCGCGCACCACCAGTGATGCGATCGAGGCGACCGGCTGACCGGAGGTGTCGGCCGCGGCGATCGACATCGTGTCGCCCGCGGTCCGGATGCGGACCCGCAGCGTGCGCGCCCCGGTCGCGTGCAGTGAGACGCCCTCCCAGGAGAACGGCAACCCACCTTCACCGGAACCCGCCAGCAGCGAAGCGTGCAGTGTCGAGTCCAGCAGTGCCGGGTGCAGGCCGAAGCCGTCGACCGGAACTTCCTCGTCCAGCTCGACCTCGGCGAAGAGATCCTCGCCGTCCTTCCAGACCGCCCGGAGGCCCTGGAAGACCGGGCCGTATCCGAAGCCGATCTCGGCGAACTTCTCGTAGCAGCCCGACACGGACACCGCTTCCGCACCGGCGGGCGGCCAGACGGTCGCGTCGAATTCGGCGTGCTCCACGCCCTCGGCGAGCGAGCCCGTGGCGTGCTCGGTCCACGGCAGGTCGACCGCGTCCTCGGGCCGCGAGTACACCGCGACCGGGCGGGCGCCCGACTCGTCCGGCGCGCCGACCGACACCTGGACCTGCACCGCCCCGGACTCCGGCAGCACCAGCGGCGCGGCCAAGGTCAGCTCCTCGATGCGGTCGCAACCGAGTTCGTCACCCGCTCGCAACGCCAGCTCGACGAACGCGGTGCCCGGCAGCATCGGCCGCCCCATCACCGCGTGGTCGGCCAGCCACGGGTGCGAACCGAGCGAAAGCCTGCTGGTGAACAACACGCCCTTCCCGGCAGCCAGTTCGACGGCCGCGCCCAGCAGCGGGTGCTCCATCGAGACCAGCCCGAGCCCGGACGCGTCCCCGCCCCGGCCGGCCGAACCCGAGGGCCAGAACCGCTGGTGCT
Source organism: Amycolatopsis sp. YIM 10 (assembly GCF_009429145.1). Classification (GTDB taxonomy): domain Bacteria; phylum Actinomycetota; class Actinomycetes; order Mycobacteriales; family Pseudonocardiaceae; genus Amycolatopsis. Next base: position 8,337,260 of record NZ_CP045480.1, read on the forward strand.
GGAAGGCGTAGGTCGGCAACTCCACCTGTCGTGCTCCCGTTCCGGCGAAGACACCCCGCCAGTCGACGTCCACCCCGGTCACGTGCAGCCTGGCCAGCGCGGTCAGCACGGCCTGGTCTTCGTCGCGGCCCTTGCGCAGCAACGGAACCAGCACCGCGTCCTCGGGCGCGGATTCGGCGGCCATCGCCGAGAGCACCCCGTCCGGTCCCAGCTCCAGGAACGCGGTGACCCCGTCGGCCACCAGGGTTTCCACGTTGTCGGCGAAGCGCACCGCGTCCCGCACGTGCCGCACCCAGTACTCCGGCGAGGTCACGTCACCACTGGCCACCACCGGGATCCGCGGTTGCTCGAAGGAAAGCTCGGCGACCACCGCGCGGAAGTCGTCCAGCATCGGGTCCATCAGCGGCGAGTGGAACGCGTGCGACACCGGCAGGCGGCTGGTCTTGCGGCCGTCGGCCTGGAACTTCGCCGCGATCTCGGTCACCGGCTCCTCCGCCCCGGCGACAACAAGCGACGTCGGGCCGTTGATCGCCGCGATGGACACCTGGTCGGTGAGCAGCGGCGTGACCTCGTCCTCGGTGGCCTGGATCGCCACCATCGCCCCACCGGCGGGCAATGCCTGCATCAGGCGGGCTCGCGCCGAGATCAGCTTGCACGCGTCCGCCAGGGAAAGCACCCCGGCCACATGCGCCGCCGCGACCTCGCCGATCGAATGCCCGGCGAGGTAAGCGGGCTTGACACCCAGCGACTCCGCCAGCCGGAACAACGCCACTTCGAGCGCGAACAACGCCGGTTGCGCGTTCCCGGTCTGGTTCAGCGCTTCCTGGTCGCGACCCCACATGACGTCGCGGACGTCCAGCTGCGACAGCACCTCGTCCAGCGCCGAAGCGAATACCGGGTACCGGTCGTACAGCTCCTGTCCCATGCCGATCCGCTGCGAGCCCTGACCGGAGAACAACACGGCCAGCGTGCGGTCTTCGGCCTCACCGCGCGCCGCTTCGACAACACCGTCCTCAGTGGACAGCAGCACCGCGCGGTGCTCGAAGGTGGACCGCTGGGTGATCAGCGAAAGGCCCACGTCGACCGCCATCCGGCCGTCCGCGAACTCGCTGATCCGCTCGATCTGCCCGTCCAGCGCGCCCGCCGTCCTGGCGGATACCGGCAGCGGGACGACCTCGGGCTCGATCTCGGGAACTTCGAGGGCCTCGGTGGTCCGCGGGGCCTGCTCCAGGATCACGTGCGCGTTGGTCCCGCTGATGCCGAACGAGGACACCGCCGAGCGGCGCGCCCGGCCCACCTCCGGCCATTCGGTGACGTCGGTGAGCAGCTCGACCGAACCGGCTTCCCAGTCCACATGCGACGACGGCGTGCCGACGTGCAGCGTCTTCGGCAGCGTGCCCTGCCGCATCGCCATGACCATTTTGATCACGCCGGCGACACCGGCCGCGGCCTGCGTGTGGCCCAGGTTCGACTTGACGGACCCGAGCAGCAGCGGGTGCTCGCGCTCCTGCCCGTATGTGGCCAGCAGCGCCTGCGCCTCGATCGGGTCGCCGAGCGAGGTACCGGTGCCGTGGGCCTCCACCGCGTCGACGTCCGTTGTGGACAGACCGGCCGAAGCCAGCGCCTGCCGGATCACCCGCTGTTGCGACGGGCCGTTCGGCGCGGTCAGCCCGTTCGACGCGCCATCCTGGTTCACCGCCGAGCCACGCACGACCGCCAGCACCTGGTGCCCATTGCGGCGAGCATCCGAAAGCCGTTCCAGCACAACCAGGCCGACACCCTCCGACCAGCCGACCCCGTCGGCGTCGTCGGAGAACGCCTTGCACCGGCCGTCCGGTGAAAGGCCGCGCTGACGCGAGAACTCCACCAGCGCCGACGGCGTCGACATCACCGTGACGCCACCGGCCAGCGCCAGCGAGCACTCACCGGCCCGCAGCGCCTGCATCGCCCAGTGCATCGCGACCAGCGACGACGAGCACGCCGTGTCGATGGTGACCGCCGGGCCTTCGAAGCCGAAGGTGTAGGCGACCCGGCCGGAGGCCACGCTCGGCGAGGAACCGGTGCCCTGGTGGCCTTCCATGTCCCCGCCGCCCATGCCGGCGCCGTAGTCGTTGTACATCACCCCGGCGAACACGCCGGTCGCGCTGCCGTGCAGCGAGGTCGGGTCGATCCCGGCCTGCTCGACCGCCTCCCATGCGGTTTCCAGCAGCAGGCGCTGCTGCGCGTCGGTGGCCAGCGCCTCGCGCGGGCTCATCCCGAAGAACGCCGGGTCGAACTCGCCCGCGTTGTGCAGGAAGCCGCCGGAGCGCGAGTACGAGGTGCCGGGGTGGTCGGGGTCCGGGTGGTACAGCCGGTCGAGGTCCCACCCGCGGTCGGTGGGGAACCCGCTGATCGCGTCGGTGCCGTCGAGCGCGAGCTGCCACAGGTCTTCCGGAGAGGAGACCCCGCCCGGGTAGCGGCAGGCCATGCCGACGATGACGATCGGGTCGTCGGTGACCACCTTGGTGACCTGTTCCGGGACGGCCACCTCCGCGCCGAGCAGTTCGTCACGCAGGTAGCCGGCGAGCGCGCCGGTGTTCGGGTAGTCGAAGACCAGCGTCGCGGGCAGCCGCAGCCCGGTCACCGCGCCGAGGCGGTTTCGCAGTTCGACCGCGGTCAGCGAGTCGAAGCCCAGCTCCTTGAACTGGCGGGTCACCTCGATCTTGGTGCCCTCGGCGTGCCCCAGCACCGCCGCGACCTCACCGCGCACCAGTTCCATCAACGCTTCGGTCCGGCCGGCGGTGTCCAATGCGGACAGTCGCTGGACCAGCGAGGCGGCCGTCTGCGAACCGGCCGCCGACCGCCGCGAGCGGGTGCGGATCAGCCCGCGCAGCAGCGGCGGGATCTCCGGCTGGGCCCGCAGCACCGGCAGGTCGAGCCGGACCGGCATGACCATCGCGGCCTCACCGGGCAGCGCCGCGTCGAACAGCGCCACGCCCGTTTCGGCATCGATGGCGGGCATGCCCGTGCGCGCCATGCGCTCGGCGTCGGAGGCGACCAGCATGCCGGTGCCCGCCCAGGCACCCCAGGCCAGCGACAGACCCGGGAGCCCGGCGGCGCGCCGCTGCTCGGCCAGCGCGTCGAGGAACGCGTTGGCGGCGGCGTAGTTGCTCTGCCCCGGTGTGCCGAACACCCCGGCGGCCGAGGAGAACACCACGAACGCCGACAGCTCGCGGTCCCTGGTCAGCTCGTGCAGGTGCCAGGCGGCGTCCACCTTGGGGCGGAACACCAGGTCCAGCCGCTCGGGCGTCATCGAGGGAAGCACACCGTCGTCGAGCAGACCGGCGGTGTGCACCACCGCGGTCACCGGATGCGCGTCGAGCAGGGCGGCCACGGCGTCGCGGTCGGCGACGTCGCAGGCCACCAGGTCGACGTTCGCGCCCCTGGCTTCGAGATCGGCGACCAGATCGGCCGCGCCCTCGGCGTCGTGCCCACGGCGGCTGACCAGCACCAGGTCCGTCACGCCGTGCTCGGACACCAGGTGCCGCGCGAGCACCCCGCCGAGCCCGCCGGTGCCACCGGTGATCATCACGCGGCTGCCGTCGGCCCAGTCGAGGCGCTGCTCGGGAGCCACCACCCTGGCAATCCGCGGCGCGAACAGCTGCTCCCCGCGGATCGCGAGCTGCGGTTCACCGGCGGCCAGCGCGCGGGTCAGCAGCTCACCATCGCCGTCCACCAGCGAGAACCGGTCCGGGTTCTCCGCTTGGGCGACCCGCACCAAGCCCCAGACCGCCGCGGTGACCGCGTCGGGCACCTCGCCCTCGGCGGCGGCGACCGCGCCTTCGGTGACGATCGCCAGCTTGGCGTCGGCGAACCGGTCGTCCGCGAGCCAATCCTGGAGCAGGCCGAGCACGCGCCCAGTCACCTCACGCACCGCTTCCGGCGCTTCCCCGGCGACGGCGCCGACGCGGGCGATCACCACTTCGGGAACGTCCACAATGGAGGCGAGCGAATCGGTCAGCTCGGCGGTCAGCGGCCCCTGGTCGGGCACCGCGACCGAGGTCCAGTCGACGGTGAACAGCGAATCGGCCGTGCTGTCCGTGCTCACAGTGCTCATCACGTCAGCGGCCTTCAGCGCCAGCGTCTCCACCGACACCACCGCACCACCGGACGGGTCGACGGCCGCGATCGAGAGGCCGTCGGCCTTGCGGGTCAACCGGACCCGGAGTGCCGAAGCGCCGGTCGCGTGCAGCGACACGCCCTCCCAGGAGAACGGCAAGCCGCCTTCACCGGAACCGGCGAGCAGCAACGCGTGCAGCGTGGCGTCCAGCAGCGCCGGGTGCAGGCCGAACCCACCGGCTTCGACAGGCAGTTCCACCTCGGCGAACGTGTCCTCGCCGCGCTGCCAGACCGCACGCAGGCCCTGGAACACCGGACCGTAGGCGAACCCGGTCTCGGCGAACGCGTCGTAGCAGCCTTCCACCTCAACGGGTTCGGCGTCGGCGGGCGGCCATTCCGCGGTGTCGAAAGCGACCGGCCGCTCACCCTCGGCCAGCACACCGGTGGCGTGTTGCGCCCACGGCTGGTCGACGGCGCCTTCCGGCCGCGAGTACACGGCCACCGACCGGCGGCCCGACTCGTCGGGCGCGCCCACCGCGACCTGCGTCTGCACCGCTCCGCGGTCCGGCAGCACCAGCGGCGCGGCGAGGGTCAGCTCGTCGATGCGGTCGCAGCCGACCTCGTCCCCGGCCCGCAGCGCCAGCTCGACGAACGCCGTGCCGGGCAGCAGGACCTGGCCCATCACCGCGTGATCGGCGAGCCACGGGTGCGAGCCGAGCGAAAGGCGGCTGGTGAACAGCAGGCCTTCGCCCTCGGCCAGGTTGACCGCGGCGCCGAGCAACGGGTGCTTGATCGACTCCATGCCCAGGCCGGACGCGTCACCGGGCCGGGAGACCACCGGCGGCCAGTACGACTGGCGGCGGAAGGCGTAGGTCGGCAGGTCCACGCGCTGGGCACCGGTACCGGCGAACAGCGCCTTCCAGTCCACCCGAACGCCATTGACGTGCAGGCGGGCCAGCGCGGTGACCGCGGCCAGCTCCTCGTCGCGGTCCTTGCGCAGGATCGGCACGGCGATCGAGTCGGGCGCGACCTCGGCGGCCATCGCCGAAAGCACGCCGTCCGGGCCGATCTCGACGAAGTGCGCGTCGCCTGCGGCCGCGAGGTTGTCGGCGAACCGCACGGTGTCCCGGACGTGGTTCACCCAGTAGTCCACTGTGGTCACGTCGCCGGTGGTGCGCATCGGAATGCGCGGCTCGTTGAGCGTGATGCCGTCGATTGCGGCCCGGAACTCGGCGAGCATCGGGTCCATCAGCGGCGAGTGGAACGCGTGGGACACCTTCAACCGCGAGGTCTTCTCGAACCCGGCCGCGATCTCCAGCACCGCGGCTTCCTCACCCGCGATGACCACACTCGACGGACCGTTCACCGCCGCGATCGACACACCCCCGCGCAGGGTGATCTCGTCCTCGGACGCCTTGACCGCCACCATCGCACCACCAGTCGGCAGTGCCTGCATCAACCGCGCACGAGCGGAAACCAGCGTGCACGCGTCTTCCAGACCGAGCACCCCGGCCACGTGCGCGGCCGCGATCTCGCCGATGGAGTGGCCGACCAGCTGGTCCGCCCGGACACCCCACGACTCCAGCAGCCGGAACAGCGCCACCTCGATGGCGAACAACGCGGGCTGCGCGTTCCCGGTCTGGTTCAGCGCTTCCTGGTCCTCACCCCACATGACCTCGCGCACGTCGAGGTGTTCCAGCACCTCGTCCAAGGCTTGAGCGAACACCGGGAACCGCAGGTACAGCTCCCGGCCCATGCCGATCCGCTGGCTGCCCTGGCCGGTGAACAACAGCACCGTCGGGCGGCTCGCCGCCGTGCCACGGGCCACCTCGTCGATACCGTCCTCAGTGGACAACAACACCGCGCGGTGCTCGAAGGTCGACCGCGTGGTCGCCAGCGAGTAGCCGATGTCGACCGGCGTGCGGCCGTCGGCGAACTCCGCGATCCGCTCGGCCTGGGCGTCCAGCGCCTCGGCCGACTTCGCCGACACCGGCAGCGGCACCACCTCGGGATCCACCTGCGGTGCCTCGATGGTGCGCGCGGGCTGCGGCGGCTGCTCCAGGATCACGTGCGCGTTGGTGCCGCTCACGCCGAACGAGGAAATGCCCACCCGTCGCAGCTTCTCGTCCTGCGGCCACTCGGTGACCTCGGTGAGCAGTTCGACCGATCCGGCTTCCCAGTCCACATGCGACGACGGCGTGTCCGCGTGCAGTGTCTTCGGCAGCAGCCCCTGGCGCAGGGCCATCACCATCTTGATCACCCCGGCCGCGCCGGCGGCCGCCTGGGTGTGCCCGAAGTTCGACTTGATCGACCCGAGCAGCAACGGCCGCTCGCGATCCTGTCCATAGGTTGCGAGCAGCGCCTGCGCCTCGATCGGGTCACCGAGCGTGGTGCCGGTTCCGTGCGCCTCCACCGCGTCGATGTCGTGTGTGGACAGTCCGGCCGAAGCCAGCGCCTGGCGGATCACGCGTTGCTGCGACGGACCGTTCGGCGCGGTCAGGCCGTTCGACGCGCCGTCCTGGTTCACCGCGGAACCCCGGACCACGGCGAGAATCGGGTGCCCGTTGCGCTTGGCGTCGGAAAGCCGCTCGACCACCAGCAGACCGGCGCCTTCGGACCAGCCCACACCGTCGGCGTCGTCGGAGAACGCCTTGCACCGTCCGTCCTCGGAAAGCCCGCGCTGCCGCGAGAACTCCACCAGCGCCGACGGCGTCGACATGACCGTCACACCACCGGCCAGCGCCAGCGAACATTCCCCGGCACGCAGCGCCTGCGCGGCCAGGTGCAGTGCGACCAGCGAGGACGAGCACGCCGTGTCGACGGTGACCGCCGGGCCTTCGAAGCCGAAGGTGTAGGACAGGCGACCGGAAACCACGCTCGGCGAGGTGCCGGTGCCCTGGTGCCCTTCGAAGTCACCGCCGTGCAGGATCGACGAGTAGTCGTTGTACATCACCCCGGCGAACACGCCGGTCTGGCTGCCCTTGAGCGAAAGCGGGTCGATCCCGGCGCGCTCGATCGCCTCCCACGAGGTCTCCAGCAACAACCGCTGCTGCGAGTCGGTCGCCATCGCCTCGCGCGGGCTCATCCCGAAGAACTCGGGGTCGAACTCGCCGGCGTTGTGCAGGAACCCGCCGGAACGCGTGTACGCGGTGCCGGGGTGGTCGGGGTCCGGGTGGTACAGCGCGTCCAGGTCCCAGCCCCGGTTCGACGGGAACTCGGTGATCGCGTCGGTCCCGTCCAGCACCAGCTGCCACAGCTCGTCCGGCGTGGTCACCCCGCCGGGGAAGCGGCAGGCCATGCCGACGATGACGATCGGGTCGTCGGTGACCGCCCTGGTGACCTGCTCCGGAATGACCACCTCGGCGTCGAACAGCTCGTCGCGGAGGTGGGCGGCCAGCACCACCGGGGTCGGGTAGTCGTAGACCATGGTGGACGGCAGGCGCAGACCGGTCGCACCACCGAGGCGGTTGCGCAGCTCGACCGCGGTCAGCGAGTCGAACCCGATCGACTGGAAGGTCTGCTCGCGATCGACCGCCTCGGCCCCGGCGTGCCCGAGCACCGCCGCGACCTCGGTGCGGACCAGCTCCAGCAAACTTTCCATACGACCGTTCGTATTCATTGCGGACAGCCGCTGGATCAGCGAGTCCGCCGTCTGCGAACCGGCGGCCGACCGCCGCGAACGGGTGCGGATCAGCCCGCGCAGCACCGACGGGATCCGGCCGAGCGACCGCAGCGTGGCCAGGTCCAGCCGCAGCGGCACGACAACCGGGTCCCCTGTGGACAGTGCGGCGTCGAAGAGGGCCACGCCGTCCTCGACGGTCAGCGGCGGCATTCCCGTGCGCGCCATGCGTTCCGCGTCCGAAGCGACCAGCATGCCGGTACCCGCCCAGGCGCCCCACGGCAGCGAGACCGCGGGCAGTCCCCCGGCCCGCCGCTTCTCGGCCAGCGCGTCGAGGAAGGTGTTGGCCGCGGCGTAGTTGCCCTGCCCGGCGTTGCCGAAGATCCCGGCGACCGAGGAGAACAGCACAAACGCGCTCAGCTCGCGGTCGCGGGTCAGCTCGTGCAGATTCCACGCGGCGTCCACCTTGGGCCGGAACACGAAGTCCATGCGGTCGGCGGACAGCGAGCCGATCACGCCGTCGTCCAGCACCCCGGCGGTGTGGATGACCGAGTCGATCGGGTGCTCGGCGAAGACCGCGGCGAGGGCCTCCCGGTCGGCCACATCGCAGGCGACCAGCTCGACCGACGCACCACGCGCGGTGAGGTCCTCGACCAGGTCGTCGGCGCCCTCGGCGTCGTGGCCGCGGCGGCTGACCAGCAGCAGGTTCCGCACGCCGTGCTCGGACACCAGGTGCCGGGCGAGCACACCGCCCAGGCCGCCGGTGCCACCGGTGATCATCACCAGACCGTCGGGGTCCCACGCGAACCGCTCCTCCGGCGCGGGCACCCTGGCCACACGCGGGGCCAGCACGGCACCGGCCCGCAGCGCGACCTGCGGTTCGTCGGTGCCGAGTGCCTGGGTGGCCGCCGAATCGGTGTCCAGGTCGATCAGCCCGAAGCGGCCGGGGTTCTCCGACTGCGCCACGCGGACCAGGCCCCACACCGCGGCCGTCGCCACGTCCGGAACGTCACCGTCGACGGCGGCGACCGCGCCACGGGTGACAAAGGCCAGACGCGAATCGGCGAACCGCTCGCCGGCCAGCCATTCCTGGAGCAGCCCGAGTACGCGGCCGGTGACCACACGCGCGTCGTCGCCGGTGACCGGCACCAGCACGACTTCGGGCACCTCGGCCAGATCGGCCAGTTCGCCGGCCAATTCCACTGTGGACGGAGTCTCACCGGAAGCGGATACCGGCGTCCAGGTCAGCTTGAACAGGGAATCGCGTTCGATGCTCTGTTCGGCGAGCTGCTCGGTGGACACGGCCCGCACGATCAGCGATTCGATCGACGCGACCGGCTGACCGGAGGTGTCGGCCGCCGCGATCGACACGGCGTCCCCGTCCCGCTTGAGCCACACACGCAGCTTCGACGCGCCGCTCGCGTGCAGCGAGACACCTTCCCAGGAGAAGGGCAGCCCGGCGCCACCGTCACCGGAGGCCGCGAGCAGCGAGGCGTGCAGCGTCGAGTCCAGCAGCGCGGGGTGGAGTCCGAAGGCGGCCGGTTCGGCGGCCTCGGGCAGCGCGACCTCGGCGAACAGCTCGTCACCGCGCTGCCACACCGCTTCGAGGCCTTGGAACACCGGGCCGTACTCGAATCCGGCTTCGGCGAACTTGTCGTAGCACCCGGCCACTTCGAGCGCTTCCGCGCCGGCGGGTGGCCAGGCGGTCGCGTCGAACCGGGCGGTGTACTCACCGACGGCCAGCACACCACTCGCGTGTTGCGTCCACGGCAGGTCGACGGCGTCCTCGGCGCGGCTGTGGATGCTGATGGTGCGGCGGTCGTGCTCGTCCGGAATTCCGACGCGGAGCTGCACCTGCACGGCACCGTCCTCGGGCAGGACGAGGGGCGCGGCCAGGGTCAGTTCCTCGATGCGGTCGCAACCCAGCTCGTCCCCGGCACGCACGGCCAGCTCGACGAACGCCGTACCCGGCAGCAGCGTCCGGCCCATCACCACGTGATCGGCCAGCCACGGGTGCGACTTCAGCGACAGGCGGCTGGTGAACAACGCGCCCTCGTCGTCGGCGAGTTCGACCGAGGCGCCGAACAGCGGGTGCTTGACCGACTCCATGCCGAGGCCGGAAGCGTCGCCCGGCCGGATGACCACCTTCGGCCAGAAGCGCTCGCGCTGGAACGCGTAGGTCGGCAGATCGACCTTGCGCGCTCCGGTGCCCGCGAAGAACCTGGCCCAGTCGACCGCGATGCCATTGACGTGCAACCGAGCCAACGCGGTGAGGAAGACCGGTTCCTCGTCACGGTCCTTGCGCAACACCGGAACCGCGACCTCGGCCATCTCGGCGGCCATCGCCGACAGGGTTCCGTCCGGCCCCAACTCCAGGTACGCGTGGTCAGGGCTCAGGTTGTCCACGAACCTGACGGTCTCGCGCACATGCCGCACCCAGTACTCCGGCGAAGTCACCTCGCCGGGCATCGGGATGGTCGGCTCGTTGAACGTCAAGCCCTCGATGGCCGCCCGGAACTCGTCGAGCATCGGGTCCATCAACGGCGAATGGAACGCGTGCGACACCTTGAGCCGAGAAGTCTTCTCGAAGCCGGATGCGATCTCCAGCACCGCAGCCTCGTCCCCGGCAATCACCACCGAGTTCGGCCCGTTCACCGCCGCAATCGACACACCCTCAGTCAGCGCGACTTCATCCTCGGTGGCCTTGATCGCCACCATCGCGCCACCGGTTGGGAGAGCCTGCATCAACCGCGCTCGCGCACTGATCAGGGTGCACGCGTCTTCGAGGCTGAGCACACCGGCCACATGCGCCGCCGCGACCTCACCAATCGAATGCCCGGCCAACGACTGCGGCCTGATGCCCCACGACTCAACCAGCCGATACAACGCCACTTCCAGCGCGAACAACGCAGGCTGCGCATTCCCCGTCTGGTTCAGCGCCTCCTGATCATCACCCCACATCACCTCACGAACATCGAGGTGCGCAAAAACCTCATCCAACGCGGCAGCGAACACCGGGAAGCGGTCGTACAACTCTCGACCCATCCCGATCCGCTGCGAACCCTGACCAGCAAAAACGATGCGCAACGGCCGCTCGACCGCCGAACCCCGCGCCACCTCGGCGCCATCGAGCAGGACCGCGCGGTGGTCGAAGGTCGCCCGGCTGATCAGCGAGTAGCCGACATCCAACGGCGACTCGTCGACCGCGCGAACACGCTCGATCTGCGCGTTCAGCGCACCTTCCGTACGCGCCGACAGCACCCACGGCACCAGGCCCGGTTCCTCGTCGCGGCGTTCCGGCACCACCATGGGCGGCGCCTGCTCCAGGATCACGTGCGCGTTGGTCCCGCTGAACCCGAACGAGGACACCGCCGCCCGGCGGGCGCGCTCGCTCCGCGGCCAGTCCGTGGCCTCGGTGAGCAGGTCCACCGAACCGGCTTCCCAGTCCACATGCGACGACGGCGTGTCCGCGTGCAGGGTCGGCGGCAACACCCCGTGCTGCATCGCCAGCACCATCTTGATCACGCCCGCGACACCGGCCGCGGCCTGCGTGTGGCCCAGGTTCGACTTGATCGAGCCGACGAGCAGCGGCCGCTCACGGTCCTGCCCATACGTCGCCAGCAGCGCCTGCGCCTCGATCGGGTCACCCAGCGTCGTGCCCGTGCCGTGCGCCTCGACCGCGTCAACGTCCTGAGTGGACAGACCAGCCGAAGCCAGCGCCTGCCGGATCACCCGCTGCTGCGACGGACCATTCGGCGCGGTCAAACCATTCGACGCACCATCCTGGTTCACCGCAGAACCACGCACCACCGCGAGCACCTTGTGCCCATTGCGCCGGGCATCCGAAAGCCGCTCCAGTACCACAAGACCGACGCCCTCGGACCAGCCCACTCCGTCGGCGTCATCCGAGAACGCCTTGCACCGGCCGTCGACCGCGAGACCGCGCTGCCGCGAGAACCCGATGAACGCGCTCGGCGTGGACATCACCGTCACACCACCGGCCAGCGCCAGCGAGCACTCCCCCGACCGCAACGCCTGCATCGCCCAGTGCATCGCCACCAACGACGACGAGCACGCCGTATCGACCGTGACCGCCGGGCCCTCGAAGCCGAAGGTGTACGACACCCGGCCGGAAACCACGCTGGAGGACGCACCGGTCCCCTGGTAGCCCTCGTTGTCGCCGCCACCGTCCAAAATGGAGACGTAGTCGTTGTACATCACGCCGGTGAACACCCCGGTCTGGCTGCCCCGCAGCGCATTCGGGTCAATGCCCGCGCGCTCCAGCGCTTCCCAGGAGCTTTCCAGCAACAACCGTTGCTGCGAGTCGGTCGCGAGCGCCTCGCGCGGGCTCATCCCGAAGAACGCCGGGTCGAACTCCGCCGCGTTGTGCAGGAAGCCGCCTTCACGCGTGTACGAGGTGCCTGGGTTGTCGGGGTCCGGATCGAAGAGGTTGTCCAGATCCCAGCCACGGTCGTCGGGGAACTCGGTGATCGCGTCGGTGCCCTCGGACACCAGGCGCCAAAGTTCCTCCGGAGTGGACACTCCACCGGGGAAGCGGCAGGACATTCCGACGATCGCGATCGGGTCGTCCGCGACCACCTTGGTGGCCTGCGCCGGGATGACCACGTCCGCGCCGAGCAGCTCGTCACGCAGGTAACCGGCCAGCACGGCGGCGGTCGGATAGTCGAAGACCAGCGTCGCGGGCAGCCGCAGCCCGGTCACCGAGCCGAGGCGGTTGCGCAGTTCGACCGCGGTCAACGAGTCGAAGCCCAGCTCCTTGAACGGCCGGGCCGGGTCGACCGCGGCACCGTCCACATGGCCGAGCACGCCGGCCACCTGACCGCGCACCAGGTCGAGCAGGATCTCGGCGCGCTGGTCCTCGCCGACCGCCAGCAGGCGGCCCACCAGCGAGGCCGCGGTCTCCGAGCCCGCGACCGACCGCCGGGCCCGCGTCCGGATCAGGCCGCGCAGCAGTGGCGGGACCTCCGCCTGCGCCCGCAGCACCGGCAGGTCGAGACGCACCGGCAGGACCACCGGGCGGTCACCGGCCAGTGCCGCGTCGAACAGCGCGACCCCGAGTTCCGGGTCCACCGGCGGCATCCCGGACCGGGCGAGCCGGCCGCCGTCGGCACCGGCCAGCATGCCCGTCTCCGCCCAGGCGCCCCAGGCGAGCGAGACCGCGGGCAGCCCTTCGGCGCGACGGCGTTCGGCGAGAGCGTCGAGGAAGGCGTTGGCCGCCGCGTAGTTCGCCTGCCCGGCCGCGCCGAAGACCCCGGCGGCCGAAGAGAACACCACGAAGGCGGACAAATCGCCGGTCAGCTCGTGCAGGTTCCACGCCGCGTCGACCTTGGGCCGGAGCGCGGTGTCGAGCCGGTCCGCGTCGAGCGAGCCGACCGTGCCGTCGTCGAGCACGCCGGCGGCGTGGATGACGGCCTTCACATCGTGCTGAGCCAGCAACGCGGCAAGTGCGTCCCGGTCGGCCACATCGCAGGCAGCCACCTGCACGTTGGCGTCCAAATCGGACACATCGGCCTGACCGCGGCGGCTGACCAGCAACAGGTTCCGCACGCCGTGCTCATCCACCAAATGACGAGCGATCGCGCGACCGAGGCCACCGGTACCGCCGGTGATCAACACCAGTTCGTCCGGGTCCCAGGTGAACGACTCCTGCGGCGTGATCCGGCCGAGCCGCGGCACGAGCACCTGACCGTCGCGGACCGCGACCCGCGGTTCGTCCACCCCGAGCGCTTCCGGCGACGCCTCACCTTCGATCAGCCCGAACCGGCCGGGGTGCTCGGACTGCGCCGAACGCACCAATCCGGCAACGGCGGCTGTCGCCAGGTCGGCGGGATCGCGGAGCACGAAGATCAGGCGGGAGTCGGCGAACCGCTCGTCGGCCAGCCACTCCTGCACCAGTGCGAGGGCCTCGGCCGTCGCGGCGTGGGTTCCGCCGACCACGTCACCGGAGGGCTCGACCGGCAGCAGCACCAGGTCCGGCACGTCCACAATGGACGCAAGTCGGCCGTCGACGGTGATCGCGGTCCGCTCGGTCGCGGTGGCGGTGACCGGGGTCCACTCCACCGCGAACAACGCGTCGCGCTCGGCGCGGTGCTGGTCGAGCTGATCCGCCTCCACCGCCCTGACCAGCAGGGATTCGATGGACGCGACCGGCTCGCCCGCGGTGTCGGCCAATGCGATGGCCACCGCGTCGTCCCCGGCCGGGGTCAGCCGCACGCGGAGGGCGGTGGCGCCGGTGGCGTGCAGCGACACGCCCTCCCAGGAGAACGGCAGCCCGCCCTGGCTCAACGGGCCGAACCCGGCCGCGTGCAGGGTCGCGTCGAGCAGGGCCGGGTGCAGCCCGAACCCGTCGCGGTCGGCTTCCTCGGGGAGCGCGACCTCGGCGTAGGTGTGCGCACCGTGCCGCCAGACCGCCTTGAGGCCCTGGAACACCGGGCCGTAGTCGAAACCGTTCTCGGCGAACTGCTGGTAACAACCGTCGATGTCGACCGGTTCGGCACCCGGTGGCGGCCAGGTCGTGGCGTCGAAGTCGGCGCGCTGCTCGCCGGTGGTCAGCACACCGGTGGCGTGCTGCGTCCACGGCAGGTCGACGGCGTCCTCCGGCCTGCTGTGCACGGTCAGCGTGCGACGACCGTGCTCGTCGGCACCGACACGCAACCGCAGCTGCAGCGCACCCTGTTCGGGCAGCACCAACGGCGCGGCCAGTGCCAGCTCGTCGACCCGATCGCAGCCGAACTCGTCCCCGGCGCGCAACGCCAGCTCGACGAACGCCGTGCCGGGCAGCAGCACGCGGCCCATGATCGTGTGGTCCTCTAGCCACGGGTGCGACCACAGGGAAAGCCTGCTGGTGAACACCACGTCGCCCTCGGCGAGTTCCACCGCGGCGCCGAGCAGCGGGTGGTCCACCGAGCCGAGCCCGGCGCCACGCACGTCACCCGGCCCGCCGAGCGCCCGCGACGGCCAGAAGCGCTGGTGCTCGAAGGCGTAGGTCGGCAGCTCCACGCGTCGCGCGCCGGTTCCGGCGAAGAACTTGGTCCAGTCCACGCGGGTGCCGTTGACGTGCAGGTTCGCCAGCGCGGTGACGATCGCGGCTTCCTCGCCGCGGTCCTTGCGCAACACCGGAACCGCGACTTCAGCCACCTCGGCGGCCATCGCCGACAAGGTGCCGTCCGGCCCCAACTCCAAATACGCGTGGTCGGGGCTCAGGTTGTCCACGAACCTGACGGTCTCGCGCACGTGCCGCACCCAGTACTCGGACGACGTGACCTCGCCGGGCATGGAAATGCTCGGCTCATTGAAGGTCAGACCCTCGATCGCCGCCCGGAACTCGTCGAGCATCGGCTCCATCAACGGCGAATGGAACGCATGTGACACCTTGAGCCGAGAAGTCTTCTCAAACCCAGCCGCGATCTCCAGCACCGCAGCCTCATCCCCGGCAACCACCACCGAGTTCGGCCCATTCACCGCCGCAATCGAAACCCCGTCCACAAGCGGGATCTCCGCCTCAGTGGCCTTGATCGCCACCATCGCGCCACCAGTCGGCAACGCCTGCATCAACCGCGCCCGCGCACTGATCAGGGTGCACGCGTCCTCAAGGCTCAACACCCCGGCCACATGCGCCGCCGCGACCTCACCAATCGAATGCCCAGCCAACGACTGCGGCCTGACACCCCACGACTCAACCAGCCGATACAACGCCACTTCCAGCGCAAACAACGCGGGCTGCGCATTACCGGTCTGGTTCAGCGCCTCTTGGTCTTCGCCCCACATCACCTCACGGACATCGAGGTACTCGAAGACCTCGTCCAGGGCCTTGGTGAACACGGGGTACCGGTCATACAACTCCCGGCCCATCCCGACCCGCTGCGAACCCTGACCAGCAAAAACAATGCACAACGGCCGCTCGACCGCCACACCCCGCGCCACCTCGGCGCCATCGACCAGCACCGCCCGGTGCTCGAACGTCGACCGCGTGGACACCAGCGAGAAGCCCACATCGACCGACGCCTCGAGCGCGCGGACCCGCTCGACCTGCGCGTCCAGCGCGGCGGGCGTCTTCGCCGAGACCGGCAGCGGCACCACCGCGGGTTCGACCGTCGGCTCCGCCAGCTCGCGCAGCAACTGCGGCGGCTGCTCGAGGATCACGTGCGCGTTGGTCCCGCTGATGCCGAACGACGAGACACCCGCCCGGCGCACCCGGCCCGCTTCCGGCCATTCCACCGGCGACGTCAGCAGCTCGACCGAACCGGCCTCCCAGTCCACATGGGACGAAGGCGCGTCGACGTGCAACGTGGGCGGCAAAATGCCGTGCCGCATGGCCATGACCATCTTGATCACGCCCGCGACACCGGCGGCCGCCTGGGTGTGCCCGAAGTTCGACTTGATCGACCCCAGCAGCAACGGCCGCTCACGGTCCTGCCCATAGGTCGCCAGCAGCGCCTGCGCCTCGATCGGGTCGCCCAAAGTCGTGCCCGTGCCGTGCGCTTCCACCGCGTCGATGTCCGTTGTGGACAGACCGGCCGTGGCCAGCGCCTGCCGGATCACCCGCTGCTGCGACGGACCATTCGGCGCGGTCAAACCATTCGACGCACCATCCTGGTTCACCGCGCTGCCGCGCATGACCGCGAGGATCGGATGCCCGTTGCGCTTGGCGTCGGAAAGCCGCTCCAGCACCAGCACACCGACACCCTCGGAGAACCCGGCGCCGTCGGCCGAGTCGGAGAACGCCTTGCACCGGCCGTCCGCGGAGAGCCCGCGCTGGCGGGAAAGTTCGACGAGCGTGCCCGGCGTGGCCATCACGGTCACCCCACCGGCCAGCGCGAGCGAGCACTCCCCGCCACGCAACGCCTGCGCGGCCAGGTGCACGGCCACCAGCGACGACGAGCACGCCGTGTCGACGGTGACCGCCGGGCCTTCGAAGCCGAAGGTGTAGGACAGGCGACCGGAAACCACGCTCGGCGAGGCGCCGGTGCCCTGGTAGCCCTCGAAACCGTCACCGTCGATGATCGACGAGTAGTCGTTGTACATCACCCCGGCGAACACGCCGGTCTCGCTGCCCTTGAGCGTCGTCGGATCGATGCCCGCCCGCTCGATCGCCTCCCACGACGTCTCCAGCAGCAGGCGCTGCTGCGCGTCGGTGGCCAGCGCTTCACGCGGGCTCATGCCGAAGAACGCCGGGTCGAACTCGGCGGCGTCGTGCAGGAACCCGCCGGAACGCGTGTACGAGGTGCCCGGGTTGTCCGGGTCTTCGTGGAAGAGGCGGTCGAGATCCCAGCCGCGGTCGACCGGGAAGCCGGTGATCGCGTCGGTGCCGTCGAGCACCAGGTTCCACAGCTCGTCGGGGGTGCCGACCCCGCCGGGGAAGCGGCAGCCCATGCCCACGATGACGATCGGGTCGTCCGTCACCGCCCTGGTGACCTGCCGCGGGATGGCGGCGGCCGCGTCGAACAGCTCGTCGCGCAGGTAACCGGCGAGCGCGGCAGTGGTCGGGTAGTCGAAGATCAGCGTCGACGGCAGGCGCAGGCCGGTCGCCGAGGTCAGCCGGTTGCGCAGTTCGACCGCGGTCAGCGAGTCGAAACCCATGCCCTGGAAGGCCTGCTCGGCATCGACCGACTCCGGCCCGGCGTGCCCGAGCACCATCGCGACCTGACCGCGGACGAGGTCCAGCAGCGCTTCGACGCGCTCGGCCTCGCCCAGCGCGGACAGTCGCTGCACCAGCGTGACGGCGGTTTCCGCCCCGGCGACCGAACGACGGGCCCTGGTCCGGATCAGCCCGCGCAGCAACGGCCGGATCTCGCCCTGCGCGCGCAGCACCGGCAGGTCCAGGCGCATCGGCAGCACCGCGGCCTCGCCCGAACCGAGCGCGAGGTCGAACAGCCGCAGCCCTTCTTCATCAGACAGCGGCGGCATTCCACCGCGCCCCAGCCGTTCGACGTCCGTTCCCGCGAGCATGCCGCTCTCCGCCCACGCGCCCCAAGCGAGCGAGACCGCGGGCAGCCCTTCGGCGCGGCGGTGCTCGGCGAGGGCGTCGAGGAAGGCGTTGGCGGCGGCGTAGTTGCCCTGGCCCGGCGTGCCGAACACCCCGGCACCGGACGAGAACAGCACAAAGGCGTCCAGGTCGCCGGTGAGTTCGTGGAGATTCCAGGCGGCGTCGACCTTGGGCCGCAGCGCGGTGTCGAGCCGGTCCGCGTCGAGCGAATCGATCACGCCGTCGTCGAGCACGCCGGCCGTGTGGATCACGGACTTCACATCGTGCTGAGCCAGCAGCGCGGCGAGCGCGTCACGGTCGGCCACATCGCAGGCAGCCACCTGCACGTTGGCGTCCAAATCGGACACGTCAGCCTCACCGCGGCGGCTGACCAGCAACAGGTTCCGCACACCGTGCTCATCCACCAAGTGCCGCGCGATCGCCCGGCCGAGACCACCGGTGCCACCGGTGATCAACACCAGGCCGTCCGGGTTCCAAGTCACCCGCTCGCGGGTGGTCACGCGCGTGAGCCGCGCGGCTTTCGCCACCCCGTCACGCACGATGACCTGCGGTTCGTCGACGCCGAGCCCGGGCGCCGGGTCACCGTCGGTGTCCACCAGGCCGAACCGGCCCGGGTGCTCGGACTGGGCCGAACGCACGAGACCGTGCACGGCGGCGGAGGCGAGATCCGTGCTCCGGGTGACAAAAACGAGCCGCCCGGTGCGTTCCTCGGTCAGCCACCGCTGCATCGCGGCGAGCACGCCGGCGGTCGCGGTGTGCGCGGCTTCCACCACGTCACCGGACGACTCGACGTGATGCAGTTCGTAGTCATCCACAGTGGACGATGTGATCGGCACCCAGTCGACGCGGAACAGCGAATCGCGGTCGGCATCCGGTTCCTCGACCGAAACCGCGCGCACGACCAGGGATTCGATCGAGGTCACCGGCGCACCGGCGGCGTCGGCCACCGCGATCGAGACCGCGTTCTCACCGGTCGCGGTGATCCGCACCCGAATGGTGGTGGCACCAGTGGCGTGCAGCGACACACCCACCCAGGCGAACGGCAGGCCTCCCCGGCTGATCACACCGAGGTCGGCGAACCCGACCGCGTGCAGCCCGGCGTCCAGCAATGCCGGGTGCAGGCCGAAGTTGGCGTTCTCGGCACCGTCCGGAAGGGACACTTCGGCAAACAGTTCGTCGCCGCTGCGCCAGACCCCGCGCAGGCCCTGGAACATCGGGCCGTAGTCGAATCCGTCGGCGGCGAACCGGTCGTAGGCGCCCGCGATGTCGACGGCCTCGGCGCCGGCGGGCGGCCAGGCGGTGGCGTCGAAGTCGGCCCGGCGTTCGCCACTGCCGAGCACACCGGTCGCGTGCTGCGCCCACGGCGCGTCCATGTCGGTGCGCGAGTGGATGGCGACGGTCCGGCGGCCGGTCCCGTCGGCCTCGCCGACCCGGACCTGCAACTGCACGGAACCCAGTTCTGGCAACACCAGCGGCGCGGCCAGGGTCAGCTCGTCGATGCGGTCGCAGCCGACCTCGTCACCCGCACGCAGGGCGAGCTCGACGTAGGCGGTGCCGGGCAGCAGCACGCGGCCCATGACCGTGTGGTCGGCCAGCCACGGGTGCGTCCGCAGCGAAAGGCGGCTGGTGAACACGCTCTCGCCGTCCGCGAGTTCGACCGCCGCGCCGAGCAGCGGGTGTTCCACCGACACCAGGCCGAGGCCGGTCGCATCGCCGGGCCGGACGATCACCGGCGGCCAGTACCACTGGTTCCGGAAGGCGTAGGTGGGCAGGTCGACGCGCTGGGCGCCGGTGCCGTCGAAGAACCGGGGCCAGTCCACGGAAACACCGTTGACGTGCAGCTGGGCCAGCGCGGTGGCGAAGGCGGTTTCCTCGTCGCGATCCTTGCGGAGCGCCGGAACCACTACCTCGGCCACCTCGGCGGTCATGGCCGACAGCGTGCTGTCCGGGCCGAGTTCCAGGTACGCGTTCTCGGGGACCAGGTTGTCGGCAAATCGCACGGTGTCGCGCACGTGCCGGACCCAGTAGTCGACGGAGGTGACCTCACCCGGCATCGGAATGCGCGGTTCGTTGAAGGCCAAGTCCTCGATGGCAGCCCGGAACTCGTCCAGCATCGGGTCCATCAACGGCGAATGGAATGCGTGCGAAACCTTCAACCGCCTGGTCTTCTCGAACCTGGCCGCGATCTCCAGCACCGCGGCTTCCTCACCGGCGATGACCACACTCGACGGACCGTTCACCGCCGCGATCGAGACGCCCTCGGTCAGCGTGACCTCGTCCTCGGCCGCCTTGATCGCCACCATCGCGCCACCGGTCGGGAGCGCCTGCATCAGCCGGGCCCGCGCGGAAACCAGCGTGCACGCGTCTTCGAGCGACAGCACCCCGGCCACGTGCGCGGCGGCGATCTCGCCGATGGAGTGCCCGGCCAGCGACTGCGGCTTGATCCCCAGCGACTCGACCAGCCGGAACAACGCCACCTCGAACGCGAACAACGCGGGCTGCGCGTTCCCGGTCTGGTTCAGCGCTTCCTGGTCCTCGCCCCACATCACCGCGCGCACGTCGAGATACTCGAAGACCTGGTCCAAGGCCTTGGCGAACACCGGGAACCGCTCGTACAGCCCTCGGCCCATCCCGATTCGCTGCGAGCCCTGACCCGCGAACACGATCCTCAGTGGACGATCGACCGCGGAACCACGTGCGACCTCCACCCCGTCGAGCAGAACCGCGCGGTGCTCGAAGGTCGTCCGGCCGGTCAGCGAGTAACCGACGTCCACCGCCGGTGCCTCGACCGCGCGGATGCGCTCGACCTGACCGTCCAGGGCGGCGATCGTCTTCGCCGAGACCGGCAGCGGGACCGCCTTCGGCTCCACCACCGGCTCGATGACCTGCGGCGCCACCGAGTCCGCCTGCTCCAGCACCACGTGCGCGTTGGTCCCGCTGACCCCGAACGAGGACACCGCGGCCCGGCGCGGGCGTCCCGGCTCCGGCCATTCGGCGGGCGAGGTGAGCAGGTCGACCGAACCCGCTTCCCAGTCCACATGGGACGAGGGCGCGTCGACGTGCAGCGTCTGCGGCAGCATGCCGTGCCGCATGGCCATGACCATCTTGATCACGCCGGCGACACCGGCCGCGGCCTGCGTGTGCCCGATGTTGGACTTGATGGAGCCCAGTTTGAGCGGGGTTTCCCGATCCCGGCCGTACGTCGCCAGCAACGCCTGCGCCTCGATCGGGTCACCCAGCGTCGTGCCCGTGCCGTGCGCCTCCACCGCGTCGACGTCCGAAGTGGACAGACCTGCCGAAGCCAGGGCCTGTCGGATGACGCGCTGCTGCGACGGACCATTCGGCGCGGTCAGGCCGTTGGACGCACCGTCCTGGTTGATCGCCGAGCCGCGCACGGTGGCGAGCACGGTGTGCCCGTTGCGGCGAGCGTCGGACAGCCGTTCCAGCACCAGCAGGCCGACACCCTCGGACCAGCCCACGCCGTCGGCGGCGTCGGCGAACGACTTGCAGCGGCCGTCCTGCGCGAGGCCGCGCTGACGGGAGAAGGCGATGAACGAACCCGGCGTCGCCATCACGGTGACCCCACCGGCCAGCGCGAGCGTGCATTCACCGGCACGCAAAGCCTGCGCGGCCAGGTGCAACGCGACCAAAGAGGACGAACAAGCCGTGTCGACGGTGACCGCCGGGCCCTCCAGCCCGAGCGAGTAGGCGACCCGGCCGGACAGCACGCTGCCCGCGGTGCCGGTGCCCTGGTAGCCCTCGAAGGCCTCGTCGTCGATGAGCGTGCTGTAGTCGCTGGACATCACCCCGGCGAACACCCCGGTGGCGCTGCCCTTCAGCGAAGCGGGGTCGATCCCGGCGCGCTCGATGGCCTCCCACGCGGTGGTGAGCAGTAGCCGCTGCTGGGCGTCGGTCGCCATCGCCTCGCGCGGGCTCATCTCGAAGAACTCGGGGTCGAATTCGCCCGCGCCACGCAGGAAACCGCCGTTGCGCGTGTAGGAGGTGCCGAAGTGGTCGGGGTCGGAGTTGTAGAGCGTGTCGAGGTCCCAGCCGCGGTCGGCGGGGAACTCGGAGATCGCGTCGGTGCCGCCGAGCACCAGCTCCCACAGGTCCTCCGGCGAATCCACGCCACCGGGGTAGTGGCACCCCATGCCCACGATCACGATCGGGTCGTCGCCGTGAATGTGGCTTTCCCGGCGCGTCACGGTGCCGTGAATTTGGCTTTCCCGGCCGTCGAACAACTCGTCGGCCAGGTAGGCGGCCAGTGCGGCGGTGTTCGGGTAGTCGAAGATCAGCGTCGACGGCAGGCGCAGGCCGGTCGCCGTGCCCAGGCGGTTGCGCAGTTCGACGGCGGTCAGCGAGTCGAAGCCGAGGTTCTGGAAGGCCTGCGCCGGGTCCACCGACTCCGCGCCGAGGTGCCCCAGCACGGCGGCCACCTGACCGCGGACCAGGTCGATCAGCGCCTCCGAACGCTCGGCCTCACCCAGCGCGGAAAGCCGCTGCACCAGCGAAATCGCGGTCTCCGAACCGGCGACGGCCCGCCGCGCCCTGGCGCGGATCAGCCCGCGCAGCAGCGGCGGGATCTCCGCCTGCGCACGCAGCACCGGCAGGTCCAGGCGGACCGGCAGCACGGCCGCGTCCGGCCCGGCGAGCGCGACGTCGAACAGCTCGACGCCCTGCTCGATCGACAGTGGCGGCATGCCGGAGCCGGTGATCTTCTTCAGCTCCGCATCGGACAGCCCGCCGGTGAGCCCGATCGACGGGTCCCACGCGCCCCAGGCCAGCGACACCGCAGGTTGTCCGGCGGCCCGCCGGTGAGCCGCGAGTGCGTCGAGGAAAGCGTTTGCGGCCGCGTAGTTGCCCTGGCCGGGCGTGCCGAAGGTGCCCGCGGCCGAGGAGTAGAGCACAAAGGCGTCGAGGTCGCCGGTCAGCTCGTGCAGGTTCCAGGCCGCGTCGACCTTGGGCCGGAGCACGGTGTCGAGCCGGTCCGCGTCAAGGGAGCCGATCACGCCGTCGTCGAGCACCCCGGCCGTGTGGATCACGGACTTCACCTCGTGCTCGGCCAGCAACGCGGCCAGCGCCTCCCGGTCGGCGACATCACACGCCACGACCTGCACGTTCGCGTCGATGTCCGACACGTCAGCCTCACCACGACGGCTGACCAGCAGCAGGTTCCGCACGCCGTGCTCGTTCACCAGGTGGCGGGCGATCACGCCGCCGAGACCGCCGGTTCCGCCGGTGATCAACACCAGACCGTCCGGGTCCCAGACCGCCCGCTCGCCGGTTTCCGCACGCGTGACACGCGGCGCGAGCACCTTGCCGTCACGGACGGCGACCTGCGCTTCTTCGGTCGCAAGCGCTTGCGCCACCGGGGCGCCGGGTTCGAGTTCCACCAGCCCGAACCGGCCCGGGTTCTCCGACTGCGCCGAGCGCACCAGGCCCCACACCGCCGATGCCACCAGGCCGTCACCGGTGACGAAGACCAGGCGTGAATCGGCGAACCGCTCCTCGCGCAGCCACTCCTGCAGCACGCCCAGCACCCGCGCGGTCACCTCGTGCACGGACGTCACCACGTCGTCGTCCCCGGCCTCGACCGGGTAGACGACCACCGGCGGCACGTCCACAAGGGACGCCAGGTCGGTGTGCTCGGCGAACTCCGGCTCGGCTCCGGTACGCACGGGCACCCAGTCGAGGCGGAACAGCGAGCTGGTGACCGGCGCCTCGATCGCGGAAGCCGACCGGGCCAGCAGCCCTTCGACCGAGGCGACCGGGCCACCGGCGGTGTCGGCGACCTCGATCGCCACGGCCTCACCGGCACCGCGCGCCAGGCGAACCCGCAGCGCGGTCGCCCCGGTCGCGTGCAGCGACACGCCTTCCCACGAGAACGGCAGCCCGCCCCGGCTCACTTCACCGAGGTCGGCGAACCCGGCGGCGTGCAGGCTCGCGTCGAGCAGCGCCGGGTGCAGCACGAACCGGCCGGCGTCCCGCTCGGCCGACTCCGGCAGCGCGACCTCGGCGAAGAGCACGTCCTCGCCCTGCTTCCACGCGGCCTTGAGGCCCTGGAACGTCGGCCCGTGGCTGAAGCCCAGCTCGGCGAACCGCTCGTAGTGCCCGGTGAGGTCGAGGGGCTCCGCACCGGCGGGCGGCCAGGCGGTGAAGTCGTACGCGGGCGGCTGCGCGCCTTCGGCCAGGAAACCGGTGGCGTGCGTGGTCCACGGCAGGTCGTCGGCCCGCGAGTACACCGCGATCGACCGGCGGCCGCCCTCGTCGGGCGCGCCCAGGTGCACCTGGAGTTGGAGCGCGCCGTCTTCGGGAATGACCAGCGGTGCGGCCAGGGTCAGTTCGTCGATCCGATCCAGGCCGAGGTCTTCACCGGCCCGCAGCGCCAGTTCGACGAACGCCGTGCCCGGCAGCAGCACTCGCCCCTGCACGTTGTGATCGGCGAGCCACGGGTGCGTGCGCAGCGACAACCGGCTGGTGAACAGCAGCCCTTCCCCGGCGGCCAGGTCGACGGTCGCACCGAGCACGGGGTGTTCGACCGCGCCCAGCCCGGCCGCGCGGACGTCACCCGAGGTGCTGGCCGCCGCGGCCCAGTACCGCTGCCGCTGGAAGGCGTAGGTCGGCAGGTCGATCTTGCGCGCACCGGTACCGGCGAACCACGGCGCCCAGTCGATGGTGACCCCGCTGACGTGCAGTTTCGCCAGTGCGGCGACTGCGGCCGACTCCTCGGGGCGGTCCTTGCGCAGCAGCGGCACGGCCACCGCTTCGACGCTCTCCTGCGCCATCGCGGACAGCACGCCGTCCGGGCCCAGCTCCAGGAACGCGGTCACGTCCCGCTCGGCGAGCCGTCGCACGTGGTCGGCGAACCGCACGGTGTCCCGCACGTGGTTCACCCAGTAGTCCACTGTGGTCACATCGCCGGAGGTGACCAGCTGGAGCCGCGGTTCGTTGAAGGTCAGTCCGGAGATGGCCGCGCGGAAGTCGTCGAGCATCGGGTCCATCAGCGGCGAGTGGAACGCGTGGGACACCTTCAACCGCGAGGTCTTCTCGAACCCGGCCGCGATCTCCAGCACCGCGGCTTCCTCACCCGCGATGACCACACTCGACGGACCGTTCACCGCCGCGATCGACACACCCCCGCGCAGGGTGATCTCGTCCTCGGACGCCTTGACCGCCACCATCGCACCACCAGTCGGCAGTGCCTGCATCAACCGCGCACGAGCGGAAACCAGCGTGCACGCGTCTTCCAGACCGAGCACCCCGGCCACGTGCGCGGCCGCGATCTCACCGATCGAATGCCCGGCCAGGTAGTCCGGCTTGATGCCGAACGACTCCACCAACCGGAACAACGCCACCTCGATGGCGAACAACGCGGGCTGCGCGTTCCCGGTCTGGTTCAGCGCTTCCTGGTCCTCACCCCACATGACCTCGCGCACGTCGAGGTGCTCGAAAACCTCGTCCAAAGCGGCTTTGAACACCGGGAACCGGTCATACAGCTCGCGCCCCATGCCGATCCGCTGCGAACCCTGCCCGGAGAACAGGAACGCGGTCAGCCGGTCGGTCGCGACGCCCCGCTCGATCTCGGTGAACCCGTCCACCAGCACCGCGCGGTGTTCGAACGCCGAACGGGTCGTGGCCAGCGAAAGGCCGATGTCCGCCGGGGAGCCCGCGACGGCCCGGAGCCGATCGATCTGCGCGTCCAGTGCTTCGGCGCTGCGCCCGGAGACGAGCCACGGCACCACCGACGGCTCGATTTCGGCGGGCTCCGCCACGACTTCGGCGGCCGGGGCCTGTTCGAGCACGATGTGCGCGTTCGTCCCGCTCACGCCGAACGAGGACACGCCCGCCCGGCGCGGACGCCCTGTCTCCGGCCAGTCGCGGCGCTCGGTCAACAGCTCGACCGACCCGGCATCCCATTCCACATTGGACGAAGGCGCGTCGATGTGCAGGCTCTTCGGCAGCACGGCGTGCTGGAGCGCCATGACCATCTTGATGATGCCCGCGACCCCGCCCGCCGCCTGCGGGTGCCCGAGGTTCGACTTGATCGAGCCGAGCAGCAGCGGCGTCTCACGGTCCTGCCCGTAAGTCGCGAGCACCGCCTGCGCCTCGATCGGGTCGCCCAGCACGGTGCCCGTGCCGTGTGCTTCGACAGCGTCCACATCGGACGGCTTCAGTCCGGCGTTCGCCAGCGCCGCACGGATCACCCGCTGCTGCGACGGCCCGTTCGGCGCGGTCAGCCCGTTCGACGCACCGTCCTGGTTCACCGCGGAACCCCGCACCACGGCCAGGATCTTGTGCCCTTTGCGCTGCGCGTCCGAGACCCGCTCCAGCGCGAGCACACCGACGCCTTCCGACCAGCCCGTGCCGTCGGCAGCTTCGGCGAACGACTTGCACCGGCCGTCGGCGGCGAGCCCGCCCTGCTGGGTGAAAGCGGCAAAACCGGTCGGCGTGGACATCACCATCACGCCACCGGCCAGCGCCAGATCGCACTCGCCCTGCCGCAGCGCTTGCACGGCCAGGTGCAGCGAGACCAGCGACGACGAGCACGCGGTGTCCACGGTGACCGCCGGGCCTTCGAGTCCCGAGGTGTAGGACACGCGGCCGGAGATCACACTGGCGACCGATGCCGTGGTGGTGAACGCGTCGCCCTCACCGGACTTCGCGGTCAGGCTGCCGTAGTCCTGGCCGGTGGTCCCGAGAAACACCCCGGTCTGGCTGCCGCGCAGCGAAAGCGGGTCGATGCCCGCGCGCTCCAGCGACTCCCACGCGGTCTCCAGCACGAGCCGCTGCTGCGGGTCCATCGCCACCGCCTCACGCGGGGAGATGCCGAAGAACCCGGCGTCGAAATCGGCCACATCGGACAGGAAGCCGCCCTCGAAGGTGGCGCTGCGCAACGCTTCGACGTCCCAGCCGCGGTCGAGCGGGAAGCCGCCGATGGCGTCACGGCCCTCGGCGACCAGGTCCCACAGCTCCTCCGGACTGGTCACTCCGCCCGGGTACCGGCACCCGATGCCGACGATGGCGATCGGCTCCACGGCGGACGTCACCAGCTGCTGGTTCTGCTTGCGGAGACGCTCGATCTCCTTCAAGGACGACCGCAGTGCCTCGACGTACTGGTTGGTGGAGTCGGTCATCAACCCGTCCTTTGTCGCTAATTCTGGGAAGTGCCATCGGTCGCCAGCCTCAGCAGGCTTTCGGCGTCCATGTCGTCGAGTGAGACGTCGCCGCCATCGGCGGCGGGCGCCGCTTCCGGTTCGCCGTCCTCGCCCGCCAGTCGCAGGACCATGTCGAGCAGCCCGGCCTTGCGCAGCCTGCTGATCGGGATCGAGGCCAGCGTTTCGCGGATGCGGGTGTCCGGGTCGTCGGCGGCGGGCTCGTCGTCGCCGAACAGCTCGGCCTTGAGGAACTTCGCGATCGCCGCCGGGGTCGGGTGGTCGAACACCAGCGCCGCGGCCAGCGACAGCCCGGTGGCCGCCTTGAGCCGGTTGCGCAGCTCCACCCCGGTCACCGAGTCGAAGCCGACCTCGCGGAAGGCCTGGTTCGCCGGCAGCGCGTCGGTGTTGTCGTAGCCGAGCGTGGCCGCCGCCTCGTTCCGCACCAGGTCGAGCAGGGCACGGCCGCGTTCGGCGTCCGGCATCGCGGTCAGGCGCTGCTTGAACTCCGACTCCCCGGCGTCACCGGATTCGGCGGTTTCCGGCTCGGCCAGCGCTTCGACCACCTCGGGGAGTTCCGAGAGCAGCGGGCTCGGCCGGTTCGCGGTGAAGCTCGGCGCGAACCGGGTCCAGTCCGTGTTGGTCACGGTGAGCGCGGCCTGGTCGTCCTCGAGCGCCTGGCGCATCGCGGTGATCGCCAGCTCCGGTGCCATGGTGAGCAGCCCGCGGCGGGTCAGGTGCTCCCACATCGACGGGTTGTCGTGCACCATGCCCGCTTCGGCCCAGGCACCCCAGGCGAGCGCGGTCGCCACCTGGCCACGGCCCCGGCGGTACAACGCGAGCGCGTCCAGGAAGGCGTTCCCCGCCGCGTATCCCGGCTGGCCGCCGCTGCCCCAGTTGGCGGCACCGGAGGAGAACAGCACAAACGCGTCGAGGTCGAGTCCTTCGGTCAGCTCGTGCAGATGCCACGCCGCGGTCATCTTGGCCTGTAGCAACGCATCGAGCTGGTCCATGGTGAGCGCTTCGATGGCCGCGTCACCGACGCCGACCCCGGCCGCGTGCACCACCGCGGTCAGATCCGGGATGTCCCCGATCAGAGCGGCCAACGCGTCGCGGTCCGCCACGTCGCAGGCCGCGATCGTGACTCGCGTACCCGAGGCTTCGAGTTCTTCGCGCAGCTCAACGGCTCCCGGCGCGTCCAGTCCGCGACGGCTGGTGAGCACCAGGTGCTCGGCGCCGCTCGCGGCCGCCCAGCGGGCGACGTACCCGCCGAGTCCACCGGTACCGCCGGTGATCAGCACCGTGCCACGCGCACGCCACGGCTCGGCGGGCCGCTCGGCGACCGGTGCCGCGTGCACCAGCCGTCGCCCGAACACACCGGCCGAACGCACCGCGACCTGGTCTTCCCCGGTCCCGGTGAGCACTCCGGCCAGTCGCTCCGCGGTCCTGTCGTCGAACTCGGCAGGCAGGTCGACCAGCCCGCCCCAGCGGCGCGGCAGTTCGAGCGCGGCCACCCGGCCCATGCCCCAGAGCGCGGCCTGTTCCGGGTTGCGCACCGGGTCGGCCTGACCGACCGAGACCGCTCCCCGGGTAACGCACCACAGCGGAGCCTCGATGCCGGTGTCGCCGAGCGCCTGCGTGATCAGCAGCGTCATCGCGAGGCCCACCGGCACGTTGCCGACCGCCGGTGCCTCCGCGATTCCCGCCAGCGAGACCACCCCGGCGAACTCGTTGTGCGCGACCTCGGCCAGTTCCTTGGCCAGTGCGGTCCGGTGGGTGTCGCCGACCTCCACCAGCACCGCGTCGTCGCCGAGCACGGCCAGCACCTCGGCCACCCACGCGTCACCCGCGTACCCGGCCGGTACGAGGGCGAGCCAGGTGCCGGTGATCGCGGTGGTCGCGGTGATCGGCGTCCACGATTCGCGGTAGCGCCAGGAATCCACAGTGGACTGCGTGCGCTGACGGCTGCGCCACCCGGCCAGCGCGGGCACCACCAGTGCGGCGGTGTCGCTGTCCAGCGCGAGCGCTTCGGCGAAGTCGCCGTCCTCGACCAGGTCCCAGAACGCCGCGTCGACCGGGTCGGCGGTGGCGACCGCCTTCCGCTTCGCCGGTTCCGGCCAGTACCGCTGGCGCTGGAAGGCGTAGGTCGGCAGATCGACCCGGCGAGCGCCCGTCCCGGCGAAGAACACCGTCCAGTCCACCGGAACACCCGCGGCGTAGGCCTCGGCGAGCGAAGTGGTGAAGCGCGCCGGTCCGCCTTCGTCGCGGCGCAGGGAGCCGACCGCGACGACCGGGATCTCCAGGTCCTCGGCGGTGGCCTGCGCCGCCATGGTCAGCACCGGATGCGCGCTCGGCTCGATGAACACCCTGAAGCCGTCGTCGAGCATGGTCTTGACCGCACCGGCGAAGTTCACCGGCTGACGCGCGTTGTGGAACCAGTACTCCGGCCCCAGCTCGCTGCTCTCGACCAGTCCGCCGGTCACCGTCGAGTAGAACGGGATGTTCGCCTCGCGCGGCGTGACGTCAGCGAACATATCGAGAATCGCATCGCGCAGCGGATCGACCTGAGCGCAGTGCGAGGCCACTGTGGACGGAACCACCCGAGCCCGGATGTCCTCAGCCACACAACCCGCCACAAACTCGTCAAGCAGATCCAACGACCCGGCCACCGTCAGCGCCTTGGGACCATTGACCCCAGCAATCGTCAGCCCCTCCGGCAGGCGCTCGCGGAGCTGTTCCTCCGTCAGCGCAACCGAAGCCACCGCACCATTGCCCACCAACTCATCAGCGAACAACTGACTCCGCAACACCACAATCTTCGCCGCGTCCTCAAAACTCAACGCACCCGCGATGTACGCCGCCGGAATCTCACCCTGCGAGGACCCGACCACCGCAGCAGGCTCCACCCCAACCGAACGCCACAACTGCGCCAACGACACCATCACCGCAAACAACAACGGCTGCAGAATCTCGATACGCTCCAGCACCTCGTTGCCCTCACGCAGCTTCTCGATCACCGACCAGCCGACCAACGAACCGACCACCCGATCACACTCAGCCATCCACTCCGCAAACACCGGAGACGAATCCAACAACTCCAACGCCATCCCAGCCCACTGCGCACCCTGACCCGGGAACACAAACACCGGAGCCGACGCACCCTCAACAACACTGCCCCGAACAACGCCGTCACCAAGCAACACCGCACGCGTGTCGAAAACCGTGCGCGAGGTGAGCAGCGAAGCACCGATGTCGATCGAATCCGCGTCCAGCGCCCTGATCCGGTCGAGCTGGGCGTCGACGGCGCCCTCGGTTTTGCCCGAGAGAACCCACGGCACCACACCGTCGATCGGCGAGCGCGTGCCCTTGATCGGCAGCGCGGCCGGTTCCTCTTCCGGAGCCTGCTCCAGAATGATGTGCGCGTTGGTGCCGCTGATGCCGAACGACGACACCCCGGCGCGACGCTCGCGCCCGACCTCGGGCCACGGCTTCGTCTCGGTCAGCACGCTCACCGCACCCGAAGTCCAGTCCACATGCGACGATGGCTCGTCGGCGTGCAGCGTCTTCGGCAGCACCCCGTGCCGCAGCGCCATGACCATCTTGATGATGCCCGCCACCCCGGCAGCGGCCTGCGTGTGGCCCAGGTTCGACTTCACCGAACCCAGCCACAGCGGATGCTCGCGTTCCTGGCCGTACGTGGCGAGCAGCGCCTGCGCCTCGATCGGGTCACCCAGCGCGGTACCGGTGCCGTGCGCCTCGACCGCATCGACGTCCTGAGTGGACAGACCAGCCGAAGCCAGCGCCTGCCGGATCACCCGCTGCTGCGACGGACCATTCGGCGCGGTCAAACCATTCGACGCACCATCCTGGTTCACCGCCGAGCCCTTGACCACGGCGAGGATGTTGTGGCCCTTGCGCTTCGCGTCGGACAACCGCTCGACCACGATCAGGCCGACACCCTCGGACCAGCCGGTGCCGTCGGCGTCGTCGGAGAACGCCTTGCAGCGGCCGTCGGCAGCGAGCGCGCCCTGCTTGGACAGCTCGGAGAAGACCAGCGGCGTGGACATCACCGTCGCGCCACCGGCCAGCGCCAGATCGCATTCGCCCTGCCGCAGCGACTGGACCGCGAGGTGCAGCGCCACCAGCGAGGCCGAGCACGCCGTGTCGACGGTGACCGCCGGGCCCTCGAAACCGAAGGTGTAGGACAGCCGGCCGGAGATCACGCTGGCCGCGAGCCCGGTCGCGCCGTGCCCGCCGGTCTCCTGCCCGGTGTTGGCGATCAGCGTGGCGTAGTCCTGGCCGTTGGTGCCGACAAAAACGCCGGTCTGGCTGCCGCGCAGCTTGGCCGGGTCGAGCCCGGCGCGCTCCAGGGCCTCCCACGAACCTTCCAGCAGCAGGCGCTGCTGCGGGTCCATGGCCAGCGCCTCGCGCGGCGAGATGCCGAAGAAGGCCGGGTCGAACTCGGCCGGGTTCGGCAGGAAGCCGCCGTGGCGGGTGATGCTCGGGTTGTCACCGCCGAACACCTCCTCCAGGTCCCAGCCGCGGTCGGCCGGGAAGCCGGTGACCCCGTCACTGCCGGCGACCAGCAGCTCCCACAGTTCCTCCGGCGATCGCACGTCCCCGGGGAACCAGCAGGACATGCCCACGATCGCGATCGGCTCCGCGTTGTCCCGAGTGCCGTGAAGGTGGCTTTCACGGTGTCCGTCGATGCCGTGAAGGTGGCTTTCACGGCCCAGTAGCTCGCCCACCAGGAACTCCGCCAGCCCCCGGGGCGTCGGGTAGTCGAAGACCAGGCTCGCGGGCAGCGCCAGGCCCGTCGCCTCGTTCAGCTGGTTGCGCAGTTCGACCGCGGTCAGCGAGTCGAACCCGAGGTCGCGGAAGGCGTTGTCCACGCCCACCGCGTTCGCGCTCGGGTAGGCCAGCACCGAAGCGACCCGGCCGCGGACGACGTCCAGCACCGCGTCGACCTGCTCGGTCTCCGGCAGCTCCAGCAGTCGCCGGTGCAGTTCGTTCGCCACGGTCTCGGTGGCCCGGCGAGCCGCCTCGGCCTCGTCCAGCAGGCGCCGCGCACCGGGCAGTTCGCCCAGCGACGGCGTCGGCCGCATGCCGAGCAGCCAGCCGAGCGCCGGCCGCAGATCGGCGACCACCATCGAGGCAGCGCCCTCGGCCACCACCTGCCGCAGTGCCGCGACCGCCAGTTCCGGGTCCATCACCGGCGAGTCCTCGCGGTGCGCCCACTCCGAGTCGACCGCCATGCCCGCCCCGGCCCAGGCACCCCACGCGATCGAGGAGGCGGCGTGCCCGAGCGAACGGCGCCGCTGCGCCAAGGCGTCGAGCACGGCGTTGGCCGCGGCGTAGTTGCCCTGCCCCGGGTTGCCGACGGTTCCGGCAACCGACGAGAACAGCACGAACGCGGTCAGATCCAGCTCTCGGGTCAGTTCGTCGAGCACGATCGCGGCGTCGACCTTCGCGCCGTAGACCGTTGCGAACCGCTCCGGCGTGAGCCCTTCGAGCACCCCGTCGTCGAGCACACCCGCGGTGTGCACCACGCCGGTCAGCGGCTGCTCGGCGGGAATCCCGGCGAGCACCTGCGCCACGCTCTCGCGATCGGTGACGTCGCAGGCGATGATGGTGACGTCGGCACCGAGGCCGGTCAGCTCGTCCCACAGTTCC
Source organism: Amycolatopsis sp. YIM 10 (assembly GCF_009429145.1). GTDB lineage: Bacteria > Actinomycetota > Actinomycetes > Mycobacteriales > Pseudonocardiaceae > Amycolatopsis. The sequence goes on from NZ_CP045480.1 coordinate 8,369,808, forward strand.
ACCGCGCCCGGTGCGTCCGGCCCGCGACGGCTGAGCAGCACGAGTCGCTGCGCACCCCGCCGGGCCAGGTCCCGCGCCACCTGAGCGCCGAGTGCGCCGGTGCCACCGGTGATCAGCACGGTGCCGGTCGGCTCCCAGTCACCGATGCCGCCCGGCGCCGGTGCCGCGACCACGCGGCGGCCGTAGAGCCCACGGGCGCGCACCGCGACCTGGTCCTCCCCGGCCTGTCCGGAGAGCACGTCGGCGAACCGCCGCGCGACCTGCTCGTCGATCACCTCGGGCAGGTCGACCAGCCCGCCCCACTGACGGGGCAGCTCCAGCGCGGCCACCCGGCCGAGGCCCCAGACCCCGGCCTGCCACGGCTCGCTGACCTGCTCGCTCTCGTCCACCGCGACCGCACCACGGGTGACGGCCCAGACCGGCGCCAGTATCCCGGCGTCGCCCAGTGCCTGCACCAGCGAAGCCGTCGCGGTCACCCCGCCGAGGTCGGCGTCCAGCGCGAGCAGGGAGATCACGCCCGCGAAGCCGCCCTCGAAGTCACCGGGCAGGCGCGCGGTGATCTCCTCGCGGCCGATCCCGGCCACCTCGACGCGCAGCATGTTCGAGCCCAGCACCGCGGTCAGCCACTCGCCGTCGCCGTAACCGGTGGGCACCACGACGAGCCAGGTGCCGGACAGCGCGCCCGAGGCGGCGCCGGGCAGCGCCCGCCACGTCTCCCGGTACCGCCACGAGTCCACAGTGGACCTCGCACGACGGCGGTTGCGCCACGACGACAGCGCGGGCAGCAGAGCGTCCAGCGGTTCTTCGCCGACACCGAGTTCACCGGCCAGGCTCTCCAGGTCCTCGCGTTCGACCGCGGCCCAGAACTCGGCGTCCACGGTGTCCCCGGCTTCGACCTCGGCGTCGACCGGCTCCGGCCAGTAGCGCTCGTGCTGGAAGGCGTAGGTCGGCAGGTCCACCCGGCGCGCACCGGTGCCGGTGAAGATCCCCCGCCAGTCCAGTTCGACGCCGTTGACGTGCAGTTTCGCCAGTGCGCTGACCGCGGCCAGCTCCTCGCCGCGGTCCTTGCGCAGCACCGGCACGGTCACCGACTCCGGTGTGGTCTCGGCCGCCATCGCCGACAGCACGCCGTCCGGCCCCAGCTCCAGGAAGGTGTCGACGCGCTCGCCGATCAGCGTGCGCACGCCGTCGGCGAACCGCACGGTCTCGCGGACGTGCCGCACCCAGTACTCGGGGTCGGCCAGCTGTCCGGGCGTGGCGATCTCACCGCTCAGGTTGGACACCACGGGAATCCGGGGCGCGTCGAAGCGCAGGCCCGTCACCACGGTCCTGAAGTCGGCGAGCATCGAGTTCATCAAGGGTGAGTGGAACGCATGGCTGACCGGCAAACGCCTAGACTTCCGCCCGCGCTCGGCAAAACTCGCCGCGATATCCGCCGTGACCTGGGCGTTTCCGGAGATCACCAGTGAGCCGGGGCCGTTGATCGCGGCGATCGAAACGTCCTCGGTGAGCAGCGGGGTGACTTCCTCCTCGGTGGCCTGGATCGCCACCATCGCTCCGTCGGCGGGGAGCGCCTGCATCAGGCGCGCCCGTGCTTCGACGAGCTTGCAGGCGTCGTCAAGGGTGAACACCCCGGCCACGTGCGCGGCGGCGATCTCGCCGATCGAGTGCCCGGCCAGGTAGTCGGCTCGAATGCCCCACGACTCGATCAACCGGTACAGCGCCACCTCGATGGCAAAGAGCGCGGGCTGCGCGTTCCCGGTCTGGTTCAGCGCTTCCTGGTCCTCACCCCACATGACCTCGCGCACGTCGAGATGTTCCAGCACCTCGTCCAACGCCGCGGCGAACACCGGGAACCGCAGGTACAGCTCCCGGCCCATGCCGATCCGCTGGCTTCCCTGACCGGAGAACAACACCGCCACCGACCGCTCGCCCGCGACACCACGCGCGATCTCGGTGGTCCCGTCGACGAGCACCGCGCGGTGCTCGAAGTCGGACCGCGAGACGACCGTCGAGTAGCCGATGTCCAGCGGCGAGATCTCCGGGTTGTCGGCCACGAACGCTTCGAGCCGGGCGAACTGGGCGCCCAGCGCCTCGGCGGACCGGCCCGACACGAGCCACGGCACCACCGCGGGCTCCAGGTCGGCCTGCTCGATCACCGGTTCGACCTCGGGCGCCTGCTCCAGGATGAGGTGCGCGTTCGTGCCGCTGACCCCGAACGACGACACCCCGGCCCGGCGCGGACGGCCGGTCTCCGGCCACTCGGTGCGCTCGGTGAGCAGTTCCACCGAACCCGCGCCCCATTCCACATTGGACGAAGGCGCGTCGACGTGCAGCGTCTTCGGCAGCACGCGGTGCCGCAGCGCCATCACCATCTTGATCACCCCGGCGACCCCGCCGGCGGACTGCGGGTGCCCGAGGTTGGACTTGATCGAGCCGAGCAGCACCGGCCGTTCGCGGTCTTGGCCGTAGGTGGCGAGCACCGCCTGCGCCTCGATCGGGTCACCGAGCACCGTGCCGGTGCCGTGTGCCTCCACCACGTCCACGTCCGAAGTGGACAGACCGGCGGCGGCCAGCGCGGCGCGGATCACCCGCTGCTGCGACGGGCCGTTGGGCGCGGTCAGGCCGTTCGAGGCACCGTCCTGGTTGATCGCGCTGCCGCGCACCACGGCGAGCACGGTGTGGCCGTTGCGCCGCGCGTCCGACAGCCGCTCCAGCGCGACCACCCCGACGCCCTCGGACCAGCCGGTGCCGTTGGCGGCTTCGGCGAACGACTTGCACCGGCCGTCGGCCGCGAGGCCGCCCTGCGAGCTGAACGCGTTGAACGCGCTCGGCGTCGACATCACCGCGACACCACCGGCCAGCGCCAAATCGCACTCGCCCTGCCGCAGCGCCTGCGACGCCAGGTGGATGGACACCAGCGACGACGAGCACGCGGTGTCCACGGTGACCGCTGGCCCCTCCAGCCCGGCGGTGTAGGAAACGCGACCGGAAATCACGCTGGCCACCGAGGAAGTGGTGGCGTAGACGTCCTTGTCACCGTTGTTGCCCGGCAGGTTCGGGTAGTCCTGCCCGGTGGTGCCCATGAACACGCCGGTCTGGCTGCCGCGCAGGGACATCGGGTCGATGCCCGCGCGCTCGATGGCCTCCCAGGTGGTTTCGAGGACCAGGCGCTGCTGCGGGTCCATCGCCACGGCCTCGCGTGGTGAGATGCCGAAGAAGCCCGCGTCGAACCCGGCGACGTCGGTGAGGAAGCCACCTTCGCGGGTGGCGCTGTTGATCGCGTCCAGTGCCCAGCCGCGGTCGGCCGGGAACCCGGCGATCGCGTCGGTGCCGGAGTCGACCAGCTGCCACAGTTCCTCGGGCGTGGTCACCCCACCCGGGTAGCGGCACGCCATGCCCACGATCACGATGGGGTCGTCCCCGGTGGTGCTGTGAACGTGGCTTTCACGGCTGACTTCGCCGCTGCCGAACAGCTCCTCGAGCAGGTGCTCGGTGAGAGCGCGAGGCGTCGGGTAGTCGAAGACCAGTGCGGCCGGGAGCGCCAGTCCGGTGGCGGCCTTGAGCTGGTTCCGCAGCTGGACCGCGGTCACCGAGTCGAAACCGACCTCACGGAAGGCCTTGCCGGCGGGCAGGTCCTCGGCCGCGTCGAAGCCGAGCGTCGCGGCGGCCTCGGTGCGGACCAGGTCGAGCAGCACGCGTGTGCGTTCCGATTCGGACAGTCCGGCGAGCCGCTGCTTGAGCGCCGACTCCTCTTCCGGCGCGTCGTCCGCGAGCGCCTGCCGGGCTGCCGGGATCTCCGAGAGCAACCGGCTCGGGCGCTGGCTGGTGAAGCTCGGCGCGAACCGCTCCCAGTCGGTGTTGGTGACGGTGATCAGCGTGCGGTCCTCTTCGATGGCCCGCTGCATGGCGTTGATCGCCAGCTCCGGTTCCATCGACAGCAGGCCGCGCCGCAGCAAGTGCTCGGCCATGTCCTCGTGCGTGGCCATGCCCGCCTCGGCCCAGGCGCCCCAGGCGATCGAGGTCGCGGTGAGCCCGTGCGCGCGGCGGTACTGGGCCAGTGCGTTGAGGAAGGTGTTGCCCGCCGCGTAACCCGGCTGGCCGCCGCTGCCCCACATCGCCGCGCCCGAGGAGAACAACACGAACGCGTCCAGGTCCCCGGTCAGCTCGTGCAGGTTCCACGCGGCGGTCAGTTTCGACCGCATCAGCGCGTCCAACTGGTCGAGGGTCAGCGTCTCGGCCGGAGCGTCGCCGACACCGACACCGGCCGTGTGCACCACGGCGGTCACCGGGTGTTCGGCGAGCAGTTCGGCCAGAGCCTCGCGGTCGGCCGCGTCGCAGGCGGCGACGGTGACGCGGGCACCCATGGCTTCGAGGTCGTCGCGCAGCTCTGGCGCGCCCGGTGCTTCGAGGCCACGACGGCTGGTGAGCAGCAGGTGTTCCGCGCCGGTCTCGACCGCCCAGCGGGCCACATAACCACCGAGGCCACCGGTTCCGCCGGTGATCAGGACGGTGCCGCTCGGCTGCCAGCGGCGCACCTGCTCGGCCGGGGCCGCGTGCACCAGACGCCGTCCGTAGACACCTTCGGCGCGGATCGCGACCTGGTCCTCGTCACCGGACAGCACGGCGGCCAGGCGACCGTCGATCTCGCCGGTGACATCGACCAGGCCACCCCAGCGGCGAGGCTGTTCGAGTGCGACCGCGCGGCCGAGACCCCACAGCGCGGCTTGGTCAGGATCGGTGACCTCGGCCGAATCCGCCACCGCGACGGCGCCACGCGTGACGTTCCACAATGGAGCGTCGATCCCGGCGTCCGCGAGGGCCTGCAACAGAGTGAGCGAACGGGACAGCCCGGCGGGCACGGCTCCGATGCGCGGCGCGTCGGTCGTTCCGAGCAGCGAAACCACCCCGGCGACCTCAAACCCGCGCAACCGCTCGGCCAGCTCTTCGCGCTCGACCGCACCGACCTCCAGCGTGACGGTCTCCACGCCCAGATCGACCGGCTCGCCACCCTCCGGCACGACGACCAGCCAGGTACCCGACAGCTCACCGGACGGCTTGATCGGCGTCCACGACTCGTCGTACCGCCACGAATCCACTGTGGACTTCGCGCGGCGACGGCTGCGCCACCCGGCCAAAGCCGGCACCACCCGTGCCGCGGTGTCGGTGTCCAGGTCCAGTTCAGTGGCGAAGTCACCTTCGTCGACCAGTTCCCAGAACTCGGCGTCCACCGGGTCCACCGTGGTCACCGGCGCGCTCGGCTCCGGCCAGAACTGCTTGTGCTGGAAGGCGTAGGTCGGCAGGTCCACCCGGCGCGCGCGGGTCCCGGCGAAGAACAGCCGCCAGTCCACGCCCACGCCCGCGACGTAGGCCTCGGCGAGGGAGGTCGTGAACCGGTCCGCGCCGCCCTCGTCCCGGCGCAGCGAGCCCACCGTGACGGTCGGCACGTCCAGCGACTCGGCCGTCTGCTGCGCCGCCATGGTCAGCACCGGATGCGCGCTCGGCTCGATGAACACCCTGAAGCCGTCGTCGAGCATGGTCTTGACCGCACCGGCGAAGTTCACCGGCTGACGCGCGTTGTGGAACCAGTACTCCGGCCCCAGCTCGCTGCTCTCGACCAGTCCGCCGGTCACCGTCGAGTAGAACGGGATGTTCGCCTCGCGCGGCGTGACGTCAGCGAACATATCGAGAATCGCATCGCGCAGCGGATCGACCTGAGCGCAGTGCGAGGCCACTGTGGACGGAACCACCCGAGCCCGGATGTCCTCAGCCACACAACCCGCCACAAACTCGTCAAGCAGATCCAACGACCCGGCCACCGTCAGCGCCTTGGGACCATTGACCCCAGCAATCGTCAGCCCCTCCGGCAGGCGCTCGCGGAGCTGTTCCTCCGTCAGCGCAACCGAAGCCACCGCACCATTGCCCACCAACTCATCAGCGAACAACTGACTCCGCAACACCACAATCTTCGCCGCGTCCTCAAAACTCAACGCACCCGCGATGTACGCCGCCGGAATCTCACCCTGCGAGGACCCGACCACCGCAGCAGGCTCCACCCCAACCGAACGCCACAACTGCGCCAACGACACCATCACCGCAAACAACAACGGCTGCAGAATCTCGATACGCTCCAGCACCTCGTTGCCCTCACGCAGCTTCTCGATCACCGACCAGCCGACCAACGAACCGACCACCCGATCACACTCAGCCATCCACTCCGCAAACACCGGAGACGAATCCAACAACTCCAACGCCATCCCAGCCCACTGCGCACCCTGACCCGGGAACACAAACACCGGAGCCGACGCACCCTCAACAACACTGCCCCGAACAACGCCGTCACCAAGCAACACCGCACGCGTGTCGAAAACCGTGCGCGTGGTCAGCAGCGAAGCACCGACGTCCACCGGGTCGGCGTCCACCGCCCGCACCCGCTCCAGTTGCACGTCCAGCGCGGCGGCCGACTTCGCGGAGAGCACCCACGGCGCCTGCCCCTCGATCGGCGCCGGGCCGGCGGGCAGGTCGAGCAGTGGCGCGTCCGATTTCGGCGCCTGCTCCAGGATCACGTGCGCGTTCGTCCCGCTGATACCGAACGAGGAAACGCCCGCACGGCGCACCCGGTCGACCTCCGGCCAGTCCGTGGCTCGCATCAGCACCTCGACCGAACCGGCTTCCCAGTCCACATGGGACGAAGGCGTGTCGACGTGCAGCGTCTTCGGCAGCAGGCCGTGCCGCAGCGCCATCACCATCTTGATCACCCCGGCGACCCCGGCCGCGGCCTGGGTGTGCCCGAGGTTCGACTTCACCGATCCGACGTACAGCGGCCGGTCGCGGTCCTGGCCGTAGGTGGCCAGCAGCGCCTGTGCCTCGATCGGATCGCCCAAGGTCGTACCGGTGCCGTGTGCCTCCACCGCATCGACGTCCTGAGTGGACAGGCCTGCCGAAGCCAGGGCCTGTCGGATGACGCGCTGCTGCGACGGACCATTCGGCGCGGTCAGGCCGTTGGACGCGCCGTCCTGGTTGATCGCCGAACCGCGCATCACAGCGAGGATCGTGTGGCCGTTGCGCTTCGCGTCGGACAGCCGCTCCAGCACCAGCAAACCGACGCCCTCGGAGAATCCCGCGCCGTCAGCGGAGTCGGAGAAGGCCTTGCACCGGCCGTCCACCGCGAGGCCGCGCTGACGCGACAGCTCGACGAACGTGCTCGGCGTGGACATCACCGTGACACCACCGGCCAGCGCCAGATCGCACTCGCCCTGCCGCAGTGACTGGGCGGCCAGGTGCATGGTGACCAGCGACGACGAGCAGGCCGTGTCGACGGTGACCGCCGGGCCCTCGAAGCCGAAGGTGTAGGAGACGCGGCCCGAAGCGACGCTCAGCGAACCGCCCGTGGCCTGGAAGCCCTCGGAGGTCTCGGCGTCCAGGATCGTCGCGTAGTCGCTGTACATCACGCCGGCGAACACGCCGGTCTGGCTGCCGCGCAGGGACGCCGGGTCGATGCCCGCGCGCTCCAGCGCTTCCCACGAACCTTCCAGCAGCAGGCGCTGTTGTGCGTCGGTGGCCAGTGCCTCACGCGGGCTCATGCCGAAGAACACCGGGTCGAATTCGCCGGCGTCGTGCAGGAATCCGCCGAGACGCGTGTACGAGGTGCCGGAGACCTCGGGGTCCGGGTTGTACAGCGCGTCGAGATCCCAGCCGCGGTTGCTCGGGAAGCCGGTGATCGCGTCGGCGCCCTCGGAAACCAGCCGCCACAGGTCCTCCGGCGATCCGACGTCACCGGGGAAGCGGCAGGACATGCCGACGATCACGATCGGGTCATCGCCGTGCAGGTTGCTTTCAGAAAGAGATTGTGCGGAGCTCCGTTGAGGGTGGTGGTGGGTGACGGGCGGGCGCTTCACCGTGCCGTGAATGTGGCTTTCACGGCTTTCGAACAGCTCGTCGCGCAGGTAGGCGGCCAGCACGGCAGGCGTCGGGTAGTCGAAGACCAGGGTCGCGGGCAGCTTCAGCCCGGTCGCCGAGGTGAGCCGGTTGCGCAGCTGCACCGCGGTCAGCGAGTCGAAGCCCATGCTCTGGAAGGCGAGCTGCGGGTCGACCGCTGCGGCACCCGAGTAGCCCAGCACCACCGCGACCTGACCGCGAACCAGATCCGCGAGCGCCGTGGTGCGCTCGGCATCGCCCAGCGACGCGAGCCGCTGGACCAGCGTCATCGCGGTCTCCGCCCCGGCGACCGTCCGCCGCGAGCGGCTGCGGACCAGGCCGCGCAGCAGCGGCCGCACTTCACCCTGCGCCCGCAGCGCGGGCAGGTCGAGCCGGATCGGCACCAGGGTGGGCTCGGTGGCAGCCATCGCGTCGTCGAACAGGGCCAGGCCCTGCTCGACGGTCATCGGCGGCATCCCGGCCCGGCCGAGGCGTTCCCCGGCGTCCTTGTCGGCCAGCATCCCGGTCTGGTCCCAAGCGCCCCAGGCCAGCGACACCGCGGGCAGGCCCTCGGCCCGGCGGTGCTCGGCGAGCGCGTTCAGGAAGGCGTTCGCCGCGGCGTAGTTGCCCTGCCCGGCGGTGCCGAACACCCCGGCGGCCGACGAGAACAACACAAAGGCGTCGAGGTCGCCGGTCAGCTCGTGCAGGTTCCAGGCCGCGTCGACCTTGGGCCGGAGCACGGTGTCGAGCCGGTCCGCGTCAAGGGAGCCGATCACGCCGTCGTCGAGCACCCCGGCCGTGTGGATCACGGACTTCACCTCGTGCTCGGCCAGCAACGCGGCCAGCGCCTCCCGGTCGGCGACATCACACGCCACGACCTGCACGTTCGCGTCGATGTCCGACACGTCAGCCTCACCACGACGACTGACCAGCAGCAGGTCCCGCACGCCGTGCTCGTTCACCAGATGCCGCGCGATCTCCAGGCCGAGACCGCCCGTGCCACCGGTGATCAGCACCCGGCCGGACCAGCTGAACTCGGTCTCCGGCTGCGTGCGGGCCAGGCGCGGCACCAGGATCTTGCCGTCCTGGACGCGGACGTGTGGTTCGTCGACGGCAAACGCTTCCGGCGGCACGTCCCCATCGGTCTCGATCAAGCCGAACCGGCCGGGGTTCTCGGCCTGCGCGACCCGCACCAGGCCACCGACCGCCGCCGCGGCGAGACCACCGCGCGTCACGATCACCAGCCGCGAATCGCGCTGCCGGCGCTGGAGCACACCGAGCACTTCGGCGGTCGCCGCATGGGTGCCCGCGACCACGTCGTCGGTGGTCTCGACCTGGTACACCTCGTAGTCGTCCACAGTGGACTGGGCCGTGGCGGGCACCCAGTCGACGCGGAACAGCGGTTCGCGCTGCGCGACCGGCTCGGCGACCACGCGCGTGACCAGCGACCGCACCGACGCGACCGGCGCACCGGCCGGATCGGCCACCGCGATCGCAAAACCCTCGCCGGTGGGCGTGAACCGCACGCGCACCGCGGAAGCTGCGGTCGCGTGCAGCGAGACGCCTTCCCACGAGAACGGCAATCCGCCGCCACCACCGTCGGTCACGCCGACCAGCAGTGGTGCGTGGAGACTCGCGTCCAGCAAGGCCGGGTGCAGGCCGAACCCGTCCGGCGGAACACCGTCGGGCAGCGCGGCTTCGGCGAAGATCTCGTCACCGACGCGCCAGGCCGCGCGCAAGCCCTGGAACACCGGCCCGTACTCGAAACCGAGTTCGGCGAAACGCTGGTAGCAGTCGTCCACGTCGATCGGCTCCGCGCCGGCGGGCGGCCAGGCCGTGTCGAGTTCGGCGGTGAACGCGCCGACGGCGAGCACACCGGTGGCGTGCTCGGTCCACGGTTCATCCACAGCGTCCTCGGGCCGGCTGTGGATGGTGATCGGGCGCTGCCCGGCGTCGTCCGCCGCGCCGACGCGGACCTGGAGGCGCACGGCCTGCTCGGTCAGCACCAGCGGGGCGGCCAGGGTCAGTTCCTCGATCCGGTCGCAGCCGACCTCGTCACCCGCGCGCACGGCGAGTTCGACGAACGCCGTGCCCGGCAGCAACGCCTGCCCGTTGACCGCGTGGTCGGCCAGCCACGGGTGCGACCGCAGCGAAAGGCGGCTGGTCAGCACGTCTTCGCCCTCGGCGAGTTCGACGGCCGCGCCGAGCAGCGGGTGCTCGATCGCGCCCAATCCGGCGGCGCGGACGTCACCTGCGTGCCCGGTGGCGCTGGGCCAGAACCGTTCGTGCTGGAAGGCGTAGGTGGGCAGGTCGACCTGCCGGGCGCCCTCGGGGAAGAAAGCGGTCCAGTCCACCGGAACGCCCCGCACGTAGGCCTCGGCGACCGAGATGGTGAACCGCAACCAGTCGCCGTCGTCGCGCCGGAGCGTGCCGAGCACGATCCCGGCGACACCCGCGGCTTCCAGCGTCTGTTCGACGCCGACCGTGAGCACCGGGTGCGCGCTCGGCTCGACGAAGACCCGGTAGCCGTCGTCGAGCAGCTTGCGGGTGGCGCGTTCGAACTCGACGGTCTGGCGGAGGTTGGTCACCCAGTACCCGGCGTCGAGGCGGGCGGTGTCGATCGGCTCGCCGGAAACGGTGGAGTAGAAGGGAATCTCACCGGTGCGCGGGGTGATCGGCGCCAGGTCGGCCAGCACGCGCTCGCGAATGGTCTCCACCTGCGGGGTGTGCGAGGCGTAGTCCACCGAGATGCGGCGGGCGCGGATGCCGTCGGCCTCGCAGGCGGCCTTCAGCTCGTCGAGCGCGGCGTCTTCCCCGGCGACCACGGTCGCGCCGGGACCGTTGACCGCGGCGACCGAGATGCGCTGGCCCCACAGCTTCAACCGCGGCCGCAGCTCGTCCACCGGCTGGGCCACCGACATCATGCCGCCGTGCCCGGCCAGCGACTCCGCCACGGCCTGGCTGCGCAGCGCGACCACGCGGGCCGCGTCCTCCAGGCTGAGCGCCCCGGCGACCACGGCCGCCGCGATCTCACCCTGCGAGTGCCCGACCACCGCGTCGGGGGCGACCCCGGCCGACCGCCACAGCTCGGCCAGCGAAACCATCACGGCCCACAACACCGGCTGCACCACGTCGACGCGGTCGAAGTCCTCACCACCGCGAAGCACGTCGAGCAGGTTCCAGTCGACAAAGGGATCCAGCGCCACCGCGCATTCGGCGACGCGCTCGGCGAACACCGGCGAGGTCGCCAGCAGGTCCTGTCCCATGCCGAGCCACTGCGAACCCTGGCCGGGGAAAACGAACACGGCCTTGCCGAGAGCACCGGCCACCCCGGTCACCACACCACCGGCGGGCTCGTCCAGCGAACGCAGCAGTGCGCGGTGGTCGTCGCCGAGGATCACCGCGCGGTGCTCGAAGGCGGTGCGCGTGGTCACCAGCGAATAGCCGACATCGACCGGATCAGCGTCCACAGTGGACAGCTTGTCCGCCTGGGCGCGCAGCGCCGCAGCCGACTTGGCCGAGAGCACCCACGGCACCACACCGGCCACCGGCTCAGCGGGTTCGCCCGGCTGGGCTTCGGGCGCCTGCTCCAGGATCACGTGCGCGTTCGTCCCGCTGACGCCGAACGACGACACCGCGGCCCGGCGCACCCGCTCGACCTCGGGCCAGGCGGTCGGCTCGGTCAGCAGTTCGACGGCACCGGCGTCCCAGTCCACATGCGACGAAGGAGTCCCGGCGTGCAGGGTGCGCGGCAACGTGCCGTGGCGGAGCGCCAGCACCATCTTGATCACCCCGGCGACCCCGGCCGCGGCCTGGGTGTGCCCGAGGTTCGACTTCACCGAGCCGAGCAGCAGCGGCTGTTCGCGATCCTGCCCGTAGGTGGCCAGCAACGCCTGCGCTTCGATCGGGTCGCCCAGCGTGGTCCCGGTGCCGTGACCTTCCACCGCGTCGACGTCCTGAGTGGACAGACCTGCCGAAGCCAGCGCCTGCCGGATCACCCGCTGCTGCGACGGCCCGTTCGGCGCGGTCAGCCCGTTCGAGGCGCCGTCCTGGTTCACCGCGGAACCCTTGACCACGGCGAGGATGTTGTGCCCGTTGCGCTTCGCGTCCGACATGCGTTCCAGCACCAGCAGGCCGACACCCTCGGACCAGCCGACACCGTCGGCGTCGTCGGAGTACGCCTTGCAGCGGCCGTCCTCGGCGAGACCACGCTGCCGCGAGAAGGCGATGAACGTGTTCGGCGTGGACATGACCGTCACGCCGCCGGCGAGCGCCAGCGAGCATTCGCCGTTGCGCAGCGCCTGCATCGCCCAGTGCATCGCCACCAGCGACGACGAACACGCCGTGTCGACCGTGACCGCCGGGCCTTCCAGTCCGAGCGTGTAGGCGACCCGGCCGGACGCGACGCTCGGTGAGGTGCTGGTCGCCTGGTAGTTCTCGAAGTCGTCCCCGTTGAGCAGGGAGGCGTAGTCGCTGTACATGACGCCGGTGAACACGCCGGTCGCGCTGCCCTTGAGCGACGCCGGGTCGATGCCCGCGCGCTCCAGCGCCTCCCAGGAACCTTCCAGCAACAGGCGCTGCTGGGAGTCGGTCGCCATGGCCTCGCGCGGGCTCATGCCGAAGAAGGCCGGGTCGAACTGGGCCGCGTCGTGCAGGAAGCCGCCCTCACGGGTGTAGGACGTGCCAGGCCGCTCGGGGTCCGGGTCGTAGAGCGAGTCGAGGTCCCAGCCACGGTCGCCGGGGAACTCGGTGATCGCGTCGGCGCCCTCGGACACCAGCCGCCACAGGTCCTCCGGCGACCTGACCCCGCCGGGGAACCGGCAGGACATGCCGACGATCACGATCGGGTCGTCGCCGTGAATGTGGCTTTCACGGCGCACCTCGGTGCCGTGCACCTGGCTTTCACGGCCGCCGAACAGCTCTTCGGCCAGGTACGAAGCCAGCGCGGTAGGCGTCGGGTAATCGAAAACCATGGTCGCCGGTAGGCGCAAGCCGGTCGTGGTGCCGAGGCGGTTGCGCAGTTCGACGGCGGTCAGCGAGTCGAAGCCCAGCTCGGAGAACTGCTTGCCGGGGTCGACTTCGGTGGCGTCGGTGTGGCCGAGCACCCCGGCCACCTCCGTGCGCACCAGGTCGAGCAGCAGGTCCAGGCGTTCGGCCTCGGTGCGGCCGGTCAGCCGCCGGACCAGGCCCACGGCGGTCTCGGACCCGGCGACCGAGCGACGGGTCCGCGTCCGGATCAGGCCGCGCAGCAACGGCGGGATCTCGTCGCGCGTTCGCAGCACCGGCAGGTCGAGGCGCACCGGGACGACCAGCGGCCCGCCCGCCAGCGCGGCGTCGAACAGGTGCAGGCCCTGTTCGGCGGGCAGCGGCGGCATACCGGAGCGCTCCAGTCGCCGGGTGTCCGCTTCGGACAGTGCACCGGCCATGCCGGTTTCCCAGGCGCCCCAGGCCATCGACACCCCGGGAAGGCCCTGGTGACGGCGGTGGGTCATCAGCGCGTCGGCGAACGCGTTGGCGGCGGCGTAGTTGCCCTGCCCCGCGCCACCGAACACCCCGGCGATGGACGAGAAGACCACAAAGGCGTCCACGTCGGCCAGTTCGTGCAGGTTCCAGAGCGCGTCCACCTTGGGCCGGAGCACGTTGTCCAGGCGTTCCGGGGTCAGCGAGCCGATCACCCCGTCGTCGAGCACCCCGGCCGCGTGAATCACGGCCTTGACGTCGTGACGCTCCAGCAACGCGGCCAGCGCCTCGCGGTCGGCCACGTCACACGCTTCGACCTGCACGTTCGCGTCGATGTCCGACACGTCGGCTACACCACCGCGGCTGACCAGCAGCAGGTCCCGCACGCCGTGTTCGGCGACCAGGTGCCGGGCGATCTCCAGGCCGAGACCACCGGTGCCCCCGGTGATCAGCACCTGGCCGGACCAGGTGATCGGTTCCTGAGCCGCCGTGCGGGCCAGGCGCGGGACCAGGATCTCACCGTCACGGATGGCGACCCGCGGCTCATCGACCGCAAGCGCTTGCGGCAGCAGTTCCCCGGAGTCGGCTTCGATCAGGCCGAACCGGCCGGGGTGCTCGGCCTGCGCCGAGCGCACCAGCCCGCCGATCGCGGCTCCGGCCAGGTCACCGGCCTTGGTCAGGAACACCAGGCGCGATCCGGCGAACCGCTCGTCACCGAGCCATTCCTGCACCATGGCGAGCACCCGGGTGGTCAGCGCGTGTGTCGACGCAACCACGTCGGTGTCGCCCTCGACCGCGACGACCAGCGACGCGGGAACGTCCACAACGGACTTGAGCGGACCGTCCAGCGTGACCACCGGGACCGGTGCGGGCGCGGTGACCGCACGCCACTCCACCTCGAACAGGTCGGTCACGCCGGTGCTCCGGCCGGCTGAGATCGGCCGGGTGACCAGCGATTCGACCGAGGCCACCAGGTCGCCGGCGGGGTCCGCGAGCGCGATCGAGAGCGTGTCGCCGTCCTGCACCAGCCGGACGCGCACGGTCTTGGCGCCGGTCGCGTGCAGCGACAAGCCGGTCCACGAGAACGGCATTCCGGGCGTGCCGTCCCCGGCGGCCAGCACGGCGTGGAGGCTCGCGTCCAGCAGCGCGGGGTGGATGCCGAAGCCGTCCGGTGCGACGTCCTCGGGCAGCGTGACTTCGGCGTAGATCGCCTCGTCGGTCCGCCAGACGGCTTGCAGGCCCTGGAAGGCGGGGCCGTAGGCGAAGCCCTGCTCGGCGAACCGGTCGTAGTCCACCTCGACCGGCTGCGCGTCGGCGGGCGGCCAGGTCGTGGTGTCGAAGTCGGCGCAGAACTCGCCGGTGGACAGGGTGCCGGTGGCGTGCCGGGTCCACGGCAGGTCAGCCGAGGGCCGCGAGTAGATAGCGAACGCGCCCGCGTCGTCGACCGAGACCTGCAGCTGAACCGCGCCCTGCTCCAGGACGAGCGGCTCGGCGAGGGTCAGCTCGTCGACGCGATCGTGGCCAAGCTCGTCCCCGGCACGCAACGCCAGTTCGGCGAACGCGGCGCCGGGCAGGATGATCCGGCCGTTGACCACGTGGTCGGCAAGCCAGGGCTGCGCGCTGGCGGAGAGGCGACTGGTGAACAACGCGCCGTCGCGCTCGGCGAGATCGACCGAGGCGCCGAGCAACGGGTGTTCCACCGCGGTCAACCCGAGTCCGGAGGCGTCGCCGGTGCGGACAGCTGTCGGCCAGAACCTCCGCCGCTGGAAGGCGTAGGTCGGCAGGTCGACTCGGTGGGCACCGTCGTAGAAGGGTCGCCAGTCGACCGGCACGCCGTTCACGTGCAGGCGTGCGAGAGCGGTCAGCGCGGAGGTTTCTTCGGGCTGGTCCTTGCGCAGGATGGGCACGGCGAGGGCGTTCTCGGCGACCATCGCCGCTAGCACGCCGCCTGGGCCCAGTTCCAGGAAGTGCGCGTCCCCGATGGCGGCCACGTTGTCGGCAAACCGGACGGTATCGCGAACGTGCCGCACCCAATAGTCCACCGTGGTCACATCGCCCGTGGTGGAAATAGGGATGCGCGGCTCGTGGAAGGTCAGGTGCTCGATGGCCGAGCGGAAGTCCTCCAGCATCGGCTCCATCAACGGCGAATGGAACGCATGCGACACCTTGAGCCGACTGGTCTTCTCGAAACCGGAAGCGATCTCGACTACCGCCGCTTCCTCACCAGCGATGACCACCGAGTTCGGGCCATTGATCGCCGCGATGGACACGCCCTCGGCGAGAGGAATCTCCTCTTCGGTGGCCTGGATCGCCACCATCGCACCACCAGTCGGAAGCGCCTGCATCAACCGAGCACGCGCCTCGATCAGCGTGCACGCGTCTTCCAGGCTGAGGACCCCGGCCACGTGGGCGGCGGCCACCTCACCGATCGAGTGGCCAGCCAGGTGATCCGGCTTGAGCCCCCACGACTCAGCCAAGCGATACAGCGCCACCTCGATCGCGAACAGAGCGGGCTGCGCATTACCGGTCTGGTTCAGCGCCTCCTGATCCCCGCCCCACATGACCTCACGGACATCCAGATGCGACAAGACCTCATCCAGAGCGGCAGCGAAAACCGGAAACCGGGAATACAACTCACGGCCCATACCGACCCGCTGGCTCCCCTGGCCCGAGAACAACACCGCCAGAGGACGCTCGGCAGAAACTCCACGCGCGACCTCGACACCGTCCAGCAACACCGCACGCTGCTCGAAACTCGAACGCAGCGTGAGCGAGTAACCGATGTCCAGCGGCGACGCGTCCAGCGAACGAATGCGCTCGACCTGCTCATCCAGCGCGGCCTCGGTCCGCGCCGACACAACCAGGGGCACCGGATGCTCAACCGGCGTCGGCTCCACCGTCGTGACGGCCGCCTGCTCCAAGATCACATGCGCATTCGTGCCACTGACACCGAACGAAGACACACCAGCCCGGCGCATCCGCCCGACCTCAGGCCACGCCACCTGCGACGTCAGCAGCTCGACCGAACCCGACTCCCAGTCCACATGCGACGAAGGTTTCTCGGCGTGCAGCGTGCGCGGCAGCACACCGTGCCGCATGGCCATCACCATCTTCATCACGCCCGCGACACCCGCCGCGGCCTGCGTGTGCCCCAGGTTCGACTTGATCGACCCCAGCAGCAACGGCCGCTCGCGGTCCTGTCCATAGGTCGCCAGCAGCGCCTGCGCCTCGATCGGATCACCCAGCGTCGTACCGGTGCCGTGACCTTCGACCGCGTCGACGTCCTGAGTGGACAGACCAGCCGAAGCCAGCGCCTGCCGGATCACCCGCTGCTGCGACGGACCATTCGGCGCAGTCAAACCATTCGACGCACCATCCTGGTTCACCGCACTACCGCGAACCACCGCAAGAACCTCGTGCCCATTGCGCTGCGCGTCAGAAAGGCGTTCCAGCACAACAAGGCCGACACCTTCGGACCAGCCGACACCGTCCGCGTCATCGGAGTACGCCTTGCACCGGCCGTCCTCGGAAAGTCCGCGCTGTCGCGAGAACGAGACGAACGTGCTCGGCGTCGACATGATCGTCACCCCACCGGCCAGCGCCAGCGAGCACTCCCCCGACCGCAACGCCTGCATCGCCCAGTGCATCGCCACCAACGACGACGAACATGCCGTGTCGACCGTGACCGCCGGGCCTTCGAGCCCGAGGGTGTAGGCGACCCGGCCGGACGCCACGCTCGGCGAGGTGCTGGTTCCTTCGTAGCCCTCGTCACCTTCGACGAGCGAGCCGTAGTCGTTGTACATGACCCCGGCGAACACACCGGTCTGACTGCCACGCAAGGAAACCGGATCGATCCCCGCCCGCTCGATCGCCTCCCACGACGTCTCCAGCAACAACCGCTGCTGGGAGTCGGTCGCGAGCGCCTCACGCGGGCTCATCCCGAAGAACGCCGGATCGAACTCGGCCGCATTGTGCAAGAAGCCGCCGTGCCTGGTGTATGAGGTGCCGGGGTGGTCGGGGTCCGGGTGGTACAGCGAGTCCAGGTCCCAGCCGCGGCCGGCCGGGAAGCCCGACACCGCGTCGGTGCCGTCCACCGCGAGCCGCCACAGGTCCTCCGGTGAGCCGACGCCACCGGGGAAGCGGCAGGCCATGCCGACGATCACGATCGGGTCGTCGGTGACCGGCGGTAGCGACCGCAGCGGCACGCTCATGTCCGCGTCGGCGCCGAGCAGTTCGTCGCGCAGGTAACCGGCCAGCGCCAGCGTGGTCGGGTAGTCGAAGATCAGCGTCGCGGGCAGTCGCAGGCCGCTCGCCGCGCCGAGGCGGTTCCGCAACTCGATCGCGGTCAGCGAGTCGAAACCGAGGTCCTTGAACGGCCGGGTCGGCTCCACGCGCGAGGTGGTGCCGTGGCCGAGCACGGCCGCGACCTGTCCGCGGACCAGGTCGACCAGCACTTCGCGACGCTCGTCCTCACCGAGCGCGGTCAGGCGGCGGACCAGCGAGTCGGCCGCCTCGGCGCCGACGGCGGACCGCCGCGAGCGGGTCCGGATCAGGCCACGCAGCAACGGCCGCACGTCACCGCGTGCCCGCAGCGCGGCGAGGTCCAGGTGGACCGGGAGCACCAGCGGTTCCCCGGCCAGCGCGGCGTCGAACAGTTCGACGCCCTCTTCCGGCGACAGCGCGCGCATGCCCGCGCGGGACATCCGCTCCGCGTCCGAGCCCGCCATCATGCCGGTGTCGGCCCACGCTCCCCAGGCCAGCGAAACCCCGGGCAGGCCCTGCGCCCGGCGGTGGGCGGCGAGCGCGTCGAGGAAGGAGTTCGCGGCGGCGTAGTTGCCCTGCCCGGCGGTGCCGAACACCCCGGCGACCGAGGAGAACACCACAAAGGCGTCCAGGTCGCCGGTCAGCTCGTGCAGGTTCCACGCGCCGTCGACCTTGGGACGGAGCACCTTGTCGAGGCTTTCCGGGGTGAGCGAGTCGAGCATGCCGTCGTCGAGCACACCGGCGGTGTGGATGACCGCCTTGACGTCGTGACGCGCCAGCAACGCGGCCAGCGCCTCGCGATCGGCCACGTCACAGGCTTCGACCTGCACGTTCGCGTCGATGTCCGACACGTCGGCTACACCACTGCGACTGACCAGCAGCAGATCGCGCACGCCGTGTTCGGCGACCAGGTGCCGGGCGATCTCCAGCCCAAGACCACCGGTGCCCCCGGTGATCAGGACCTGACCGGACCAGGTGATCGGCTCCTGCGCAACCGTGCGGACCAGGCGCGGGACCAGGATCTCGCCATTACGGATGGCCACGTGTGGTTCGTCGACCGCGATCGCTTGCGGCAGCAGTTCGGTGTCGTCCGCTTCGACCAGGACAAAGCGGCCCGGGTGCTCGGCCTGCGCCGAACGCACCAGCCCGCCGACCGCGGCGCCTGCCGGATCGCTGCCGGTGACCACGACCAGGCGCGCGTCGGCGGACCGCTCGTCCGACAGCCACTCCCGCAGCTCCCGGAGCACCCGGGCGGTGGCCGTGTGGGTGGCCGTCACCACGTCGCCGCTGGTGTCCACGGGGAACACCACGGTCTCGAGGTCAGAGCGGGCGGATGCGGTGACCGGCAGCCAATCGAGGCCGAACAGCGCGTCGGACCGGACCGCGGCGGTGCGCTCCAGCGGACGGGTGGCGAGCGCGCCGATGGTGGCGACCAGCTGACCGGACGGATCGGCCACGGCCACCTCTCCGGAGGCGGACAACCGCACCCGCACCGAGGTCGCACCGGTGGCGTGCAGGGAAACGCCCTGCCAGGAGAACGGCACGCGGGTGTCGCCGTCGGCGAACGCCGCCACGTGCAGGCAGGCGTCCAGCAAAGCCGGATGCAGGCCGAACTCGCCGACCTCCACGCCTTCGGGCAGGGACACCTCGGCGAACAGGTCGTCGCCGCCACGCCACGCCGCGCGCAGGCCCTGGAACACGGGGCCGTAGTCGATGCCGAGTTCGGCGAAGCGCTCGTAGCAACCGTCCACATCGAACAGTTCGGCGCCGGCGGGCGGCCACACGGTGGCATCGAAGGTCGACCGTTCAGCGGTCGTGGCCAGCACACCGGTGGCGTGTTCGAGCCACGGCGAACCGTCCTCGACGCGGCTGCGGATCGTCACGGCCTGGCCGGTGACGCGGACCTGCAACTGCACGGCCCCCTGCTCCGGCAGGACCAGGGGTGCGGCCAGGGTCAGTTCATCAAGGCGGTCGCAGCCGACCTCATCCGCGGCACGCAAGGCCAACTCGACGAATGCGGTGCCGGGCAACAGGATCTGGCCGTTGACGCGGTGGTCGGCGAGCCAGGAATGGGTCCAGCGCGAAAGCCTGCTGGTGAAGACGAACTCGTTTTCGCCGAGTTCGACGGAAGCGCCGAGCAGCGGGTGATCGGCTGTCGGCCAGAAGCGCTGGTGCTGGAAGGCGTAGGTCGGCAGGTCGACTCGGTGGGCACCGTCGTAGAAGGGGCGCCAGTCGACCGGCACGCCGCTCACGTGCAGGCGTGCGAGAGCGGTCAGTGCGGAGGTTTCTTCGGGCTGGTCCTTGCGCAGGATGGGCACGGCGAGGGCGTTCTCGGCGACCATCGCCGCTAGCACGCCGCCCGGGCCCAGCTCCAGGAAGTGCGCGTCCCCGATGGCGGCCACGTTGTCGGCAAACCGGACGGTATCGCGAACGTGCCGCACCCAATAGTCCACCGTGGTCACATCGCCCGTGGTGGAAATGGGGATGCGCGGCTCGTGGAAGGTCAAGTGCTCGATGGCCGAGCGGAAGTCCTCCAGCATCGGCTCCATCAACGGCGAATGGAACGCGTGCGACACCTTGAGCCGACTGGTTTTGGTAAACCCAGCCGCGACCTCCAGCACTGCGGCTTCCTCACCAGCGATGACCACCGAGTTCGGGCCGTTTATCGCCGCGATCGAGACACCGTCGACCAGCTGGACCTCATCCTCGGTGGCCTGGATCGCCACCATCGCGCCACCAGTCGGGAGCGCCTGCATCAACCGAGCACGAGCGGAGATCAACGTGCACGCGTCTTCCAGGCTGAGGACCCCGGCCACGTGGGCGGCGGCCACCTCACCGATCGAGTGACCAGCCAGGTGATCCGGCTTGAGCCCCCACGACTCAGCCAAGCGATAAAGCGCCACCTCGATCGCGAACAGAGCGGGCTGCGCATTACCGGTCTGGTTCAGCGCCTCCTGATCCCCGCCCCACATGACCTCACGGACATCCAGATGCGACAAGACCTCATCCAGAGCGGCAGCGAAAACCGGAAACCGGGAATACAGCTCGCGGCCCATCCCGATCCGCTGGCTCCCCTGGCCCGAGAACAACATCGCCAGAGGACGCTCGACAGCAGTCCCCCGCGCGACCTCGACACCATCCAGCAACACCGCACGCTGCTCGAAACTCGAACGCAGCGTGAGCGAATAGCCGATGTCCGCGGGAGAGTTCGTCAGGGCCTTGATGCGTTCGAGCTGGTCATCCAATGCGCCTTCGGTCCGAGCCGAGACGACCAGGGGCACCGGGTGCTCAACCGGCGTCGGCTCCACCGTCGTGGTGGCAGCCTGCTCCAAGATCACATGCGCATTCGTGCCACTGACACCGAACGAAGACACACCAGCCCGGCGCATCCGCCCGACCTCAGGCCACGCCACCTGCGACGTCAGCAGCTCGACCGAACCCGACTCCCAGTCCACATGGGACGAAGGCGCGTCGACGTGCAGGGTCTCCGGCAGCACACCGTGCCGCATGGCCATGACCATCTTGATCACACCGGCGACACCGGCGGCGGCCTGCGTGTGACCGAAGTTCGACTTGATCGACCCCAGCAGAAGCGGCCGCTCGCGGTCCTGCCCGTAGGTCGCCAGCAGCGCCTGCGCCTCGATCGGATCACCCAGGGTTGTACCCGTGCCGTGCGCTTCCACCGCATCTACGTCCTGAGTGGACAGACCAGCCGAAGCCAGCGCCTGCCGGATCACCCGCTGCTGCGACGGACCATTCGGCGCAGTCAAACCATTCGACGCACCATCCTGGTTCACCGCACTACCGCGAACCACCGCAAGAACCTCGTGCCCATTGCGCTGCGCGTCAGAAAGGCGTTCCAGGACCAGAAGGCCGACGCCCTCGGAGAATCCGGCTCCATCGGCCGCGTCCGCGAAAGCCTTGCACCGGCCGTCTTCGGAGAGTCCGCGCTGCCGGGAGAACGTCACGTAGGTGCTCGGCGTGGACATCACCGTCACGCCACCGGCCAGCGCCAGCGAGCATTCCCCATTACGCAGCGCTTGCGCGGCCAGGTGCAGTGCGACCAGCGAGGACGAGCACGCCGTGTCGACGGTGACCGCCGGGCCTTCGAAGCCGAAGGTGTAGGACAGGCGACCGGAAGCGACG